>NZ_JCAXEC010000006.1:0-190536 GCF_059758715.1 Sphingobacterium sp. GQ94 | reverse complement strand
TCTGTGACACAGACTGTTGGGATCCTGTCATTTATAGTTCGAATTTCAGATTCAAAATTTGCGTGAACTTTAGCCTTGAATCTTCTGAAAAACTGCCGCTGTCTTCTGTTTAGAGTGTTTTTCAAGCAGTTCGATATCCTCTTAAGGTTCTGGTGTTTCCACCTTCTTTGGCTCTTTGTGATTCTTTGATATTAGATAGAGAAAGTCTAATATTAAAGTAGCTTCGTCTTCGTCAACATGGATACCATTTTGTGTCAATATATCAATTGCCTGTTTGATAGAAACCCTTTTGTCTATAAAGTTCATCTTTATTATTTTAATATCTGTTTTTTTGTTAATAATATTTTTGATAATGCGCTGTTTAGTCCCAGTGTATCCGCCCGACGAACCCGGTCTGTTATTATTCCAATAATTTATTAGGTGTTTTTTGAAAAAGCTGAAAACCTTGTTCTAGATTTCCTGTTTCATTTTAAAGTTCTGCGGATAGAGGTCTTTGATGTTTTTATGGTTAATAACCATGATATTTTCCAAGGCATATTTTAGCCATTGGTAAGGGCTTACTTCATGCTTCTTGCATATGGCAAGGAAAGAATAGATCATGGCCGCACGCTGGGCAGCCTCATGTGTTCCGGCGAACATGTAGTTCTTCCGACCCAAAGTGAGGGGCCTGAGGGCATTTTCGACCAAATTATTATCAATTTCTAGTTCCCCATCGTGCAAGTAGACGCTCAAAGCATCCCATCGAGCAATGCAGTATTGCATGGCCTTTCCGATCTGGCTTTTAGGCAAGGTGTTTTTTACTTCCCCAGTGATCCATTTGCCTAATTGATTCAACACGGGTAGCGATTTAGTAAGTCGAAGTTCTTTTCTAGCGTTGGCGTCCAGCCCGTTTTCCCGCGCTTCCCTTTCCACCGCATACAACTTTTGGATCAAGAGCATGGCAGTTCCCGCTCGTTTGGGATCATTGTCCAGCGAACGCTCCATTTCCCTTCTTGCATGTGCCCAGCAAGCGAGGTGTGTTACTCCTTTTCGTGCGCCGATTTTAGTGTACACCGGATATCCGTCACTTTGAAGATAACCCTGAAAGTTTTGCAATACATTTACTGCGGCGATGGCGCCACGTGTTGGCTGGTAATCAAAGAGCACGGTTTTATCCAACGGACAATGGTACACCCAATAGTAACCTTGGTGGCAGGCCCCCTTTTTGGTGCTTTCCAGTACTTTTATCGGTGTTTCGTCTGCTTGCAGGTATCCTTTAGATCGGGTGTCGAACAGCAACTGTTCATAAAGCGGCTCGAGCCGCCCGAGTGCTTTTTTTGTCCAACCTTCCAAAGTAGAAGAGGCAATGGGGATATTTTCCCTTGAGAAGCGTTGTTTCTGGCGGTAAAGTGGCAGATGGTCGACATACTTGTCTACCAAGATGCTGCTCAAGAGTCCGGAACCTGGAATGCCTTTATCGATGACACGTTCCGGCAGCTCTCCGATAATAACGCCCTCTTTTTGTTTGTTGGTGTATTTATAACGGATGTAACGTTTGATGAAAAAACGGGCTGGCTCACACTCCAGTTCCTCGGTAATGTCTTTGCCGATACAAACCATTTCTGAAAGGTCGCCTTCTGGATATATCTCCACTTCTTGAACCGGAAGGTGCGAAGGCAACGCTGCACGGCCGCCTTTCTTTTCCGATTGTCTTTTGCGTTCATAGGTGATCTTCTCTTTGATCACTTCCTCCTGCTCTAACTGCTGCTGCGGGGATGGTTCAAAAGGCAAAGGCAACTGGGACGCATCACCTTCAAAGCGCTCACGTTTCTGGCCAAACTGCATCCGCTTGTACATTTCCACCTGGGCTTTATAATAAGCGAGTTCTTGTTCCAGGTGTAGTTTTTCTTTTTTCAGCCCCAGGATTTCCTGCTCCCCATCGGCAGCCTTCCGCTTCATCAGCAGGTCGATCAGCTCTTGTTTTGACAGGTTTTCCAGTGCCGTTTCCATACGTGAAAGATACGTAAAAGACCGTTTCTGAACAAGAAAAAAGATTACTTTTGTTCATTAAAAATGACCTCTTTACAGCCTGTAGCGCACTTTTTGAATACTCTTCTGAACCTGTATCCCCTCGATCATCAGCACCAGATCGGCCCAGCTAATGTTCTGGTTTTTACTACCCGGAGCAGGGGCTGTGAACGTGCCTTTTTCAAGGCGTTTATAATACAGCACAAAGCCACCGTTCTGCCAATGCAGCAACTTCATATGGGTGCGTCTCTTATTTAGAAAAACGAATACTTCTCCACTGGTGGCATTCCGGCCTAGCTCTCCAGAGACAAGCCCGCAAAGCCCGTCAAAACTTTTACGCATGTCACAAGGCCGGCTGTACAGGTAGTAAAAATGCGAACTGCTCAGACCGAACATCTAGAGCTTCAGCAATTGGGAGAGAGTGGCCAAGTCGGCGCTTTTTACACAAAGTTTCACTCCATTGGGGTAGGTAATCTCGTAACCCGAATCAAAGCTTGGTGGTTGTAAGCGAACAAAACGACCAGATGCAGCCATTTCCACCTCCTTCTTTTTGGAGATCCAATAAGCCAATGTGCTGACTTTTATATCATTCTGCTGGCTGAATACTTCTCTGCTGAGACCTGAATCACGCCAACGCTCGACCAAACTGAACATTTTATCTCTCTTTCCCATAGTATGTGTTTAAGAAAACAAAGGTAAAAACACGCTAGGTGTGAAAACAGACGGGGTTAGTAGGGCGGATACGGCAGGCCAAAGGTTCAAAAGACCGAACGGTGATGCTTTCTAATAAACTCCTGGAGAAACTGCGAGAGTACTACCAAGCTTTTAAGCCGAAAAACTATCTCTTTGAAGGACAGTATGGGGATGAGTATAGCAACGGATCATTAAGAAAAATTCTTCACCAGGCCTGTCAAAAGGCTCACATCACTAGAAAGCCAACGCTACATTGGTTAAGACACAGCTTTGCAACTCATCTATTGGAAGCGGGAACTGATATTCGTTACATCCAGCAGCTTTTGGGGCATAGCAGTTCTAAAACAACTGAAATATATACCCATGTAAGCACTAAACATATCAGTCAGATAAAAAGTCCACTTGATAGCTTGAACATTAGTTAAAATTATATCTTTAAAAAGTTTTTTTCGAATAACTGAGCATATGAAGAATAAACAAACCAACTGCCGGGATCTAGTGGGTAGTTCTGAACTGTCCAACCTGAAATACGTGACAGTTAAAGCAAATGTATACGCACCTGGTGTGCATATACACTAGTTAGCGACCATATAAAAAAAATCTCGCCGAAATTGAAAAAACAAAACCAAACTGACTCTTAAAAATGTGGAAGGAATCAAAAAAGAAATAAAAATCCAAACCAAATCTAAAATCAAAAACAGCGGAAATTTTGCGAAATGAAAGTCGGAATTTTTTTTGGTTTTTAAGGACAAAATTCCAAAAACACGTTTGCCGAAAAAAATAACTCTGGAATTGAAAAACTGACCGAATCTGGAATCTGAAATAGAAAACCGAACCAAATCTGAAATCAAAAAATCTGACTTCAAATAGCAACGTCGGATTTGAGCCAGACAAGCAAAAAATAACAACGTCGGATTTTACTCGTGTGGACGGAATCACAACGTCGGACTTGAGCCGGTTTGGAGAAATAAAATCAAAACGTCGGACTTGAGCCAGTTGCCCAAAATAAATTAAACTGACCGATAAATGAAAATAAAACAGAGCGCAGAGCAAATACGGTCGCTAACACCGTGTATAAAACATAGCTGGTTTGCGCTAAATCCAAAGGTCTGTGCCTTTTTGCCAAGTCCGCCAAATCTTTGATTTGGGCTAAACTATTTAGAATCCCGTTCCAAATCAAAGATTTGGCTAATTGCTAATCTGAAAATTATCGTATTTTTATACGCTACGTTTCATACACTGAACGTTATGTGCAACTTAAGACCACCTGATAATTATAGCCTTTCTAGTTTGGCGAAACCTACTGTCTTTCTGTAATTATCTGGAGAAACACCTACTTTTTTCTTAAAAAATCGACTAAAATAAAATTCATCATAATAACCAAGTTCAGCTGCAATCTGTTTCAAAGGTTTTGATGTTAAATATAGCTCTCGTTTAGCCGCTATAACAATTCTATTAGAAATTAAATCGCTAGGTGTTTGCTGTAAATATTTTTTTACAATCCCTGCCAATGTTTTTGTACTAACACACAAAACATCTGCATAATCTTTCGGAGAATGTAATTCACAATAATTTTTCTCAATAGAATCTACTAAATTTTGTAGGATTTCTGATTGACCATCAGAAAATTTTGGAACTATCTCTTTATCGAATTGTTTTTTCTGTCTCACTGCTTCTATCAAAAATACCTTTAAAAAAGCCACAAGAACTTCATGTTGAGCAATAGAATCTCTATCCATCTCTTTAGAAATTTGGTCTATGAGATTAAAAAGCAGCCCTTCTTCAGAAATTTGAAAATGTGGTAATCCATGAAAGTTGTTAAAAAGAACGCCTTCTGTTTCAATTTCATTTTGATGACGATATGTACAAAAAAAGTCAGGGTGAAAATTTAATAACCAGCCTTGACAACGTTCTTCAGAAGAAATCATAAATGGTTGATAAGGCGACAAGCAAATCATTTGATAACCTTGCAGTTCATAATTAGAAAGGTCTACACTTAACTTATAGTTGCTTGCGTTAAGTAAAATAATAGAATAATAATTTTTTCTTTGTAAATGATCAAATTGATTAAGATTTTCAAACCTTTCTAGTCTAAAGGCTAATTCACCATTTTGTTTATCTATAATAATTTGAGCCATAAGAATATATTTCTTTATTTAATATTACATATAAAAAGAAAGGAGTGTTTTACACTCCTTTCTAAAGATATAAATTATTTGGAAGCTATAATATCTATTTTTTGAATTGCAGTTGCTTGGAAACCTTCTAAAAGAACAGGAGCATTTTCCATAAGTGCTGCAGCAACTTTACCTGTTAAATGAGCATCTCTACCTGAATCATCTGCAAAGGTATCAAAGATTGCATAAGTAGTTGCATCTATTTTTATAGCATACCAAGATAAAGTCTTTGGCTCATCACTTACTAATTGTTTTCCAACATTAAGAAAATTTTCGACATCTGCTGTCTTTGCTTCTTTAGATTTCATAATAACAAGTAAGCCATTGTTTTGCAATCCGGACTTATGATTAGATGCCAATACATCTGTTGGTTGAATATCTGTACTAGGATCAAAATCTTCTAACAAATCACCTGCATTTGCTAATAATGCCTTTGCAACTTCGCCTGTTAAATGAGCTTGCCTACCTTCTTCTACTTCAAAGGTATCATAGATACCAAAAGTTTTACTGTCTATCTGAAAGGCAAACCAAGATACTGTTTGGGGTTCTTGATTGACTAGTGCTAATCCACCAAGCAAAAAGTTTTTAACGTCTTGCTCTTTTCCTGGCTTTGCTTTCATAATTACTAATAATCCGATTGTTTCATTTTTGGTACTGTTCATAATGTTTGTGTTTTTAGTTTTTGAAAATGTTTGAGTTGTAAATCCTAGTAAAAAACTAGGAGCACTAATTTTAATGGAACTGTAGTTTTCATTTTTTCTTGTTTATTTGTTACAATGCAAATTTGGGGTGAAACAAAGGACTGTGGAATGGATATTTATTACTATGGTATGGACGATTTTCTGAAAAGCATTACTATTGAATCCAGTATGCACATAACAACGTGTATAATTCATTGCTAGTTCTAGCCTACTTGGAAATTCCTGCGGAATTTCCTCTGGTTCGTTTTAGTTTACTAATTTAGTTGCTGAAACACGCAACGAAATCATACACAAACACGTTGTGTGCAATTTGAGAAAAATTTCGCTTTAATACCAATTTTTGGTATATTTGAGTAAATTTTAATCAAAATGAACAAAAACACATCAATATCACTCGGGAATTATTTTGACCAATTCGTTCAAAATAGTATCAGCAAAGGAAGATTCAAAAATGTTAGCGAAGTCATACGTGCTGGATTAAGACTTTTGGAAGAGGAAGAAAGTAAAGTGATTGCTCTAAAAACCGCAATTCAAGAAGGAATTGACAGTGGAATAGCACACGATTTTGACCCCAAAAAACATCTTAAATCTCTAAAATCGAAAAAGCACTCGAATGGCTGAATATAAACTGACCAACAAAGCTGTCGAGGATTTGTCAAAGATTTGGGATTATACATTTGAAGTTTGGTCGGAACAACAAGCTGACAAGTATTACGATGGGCTGATTTCTAACTGTCAGGAAATTGCTGAAAATCCAGATGTAGGAAAAAACTACGAAGGAATATCAGAGCAACTTCTCGGAATAAAAGCAAATCGACATATAATATTCTACAGAACTTTAAACGAAAATTATGTTGAGATAACGAGAATATTGCGCGAAAGAATGGACTTAAAGAAAAGAATTGCGGAATAAAAAAACTGCACACAACAATGGCTATAAGTAATTGCTTGTTCTCGCCTACTTCTGAAAACCCTTGCGGATTTACAGTTTGGTGTGTACATGCAAAGTTAAATGCAAACCCACGCAACTACTTATAGCCTAACCGTTAGCAGCAAATGTAAGACCTGACCATCCGTGAAATGAAAAATAAGACAATGCTTAGCTTAGCAAACGACTCGAATTTGAAAGGTCTAAAAATTATGCCTAATTATCTTACCTTTTTTGCTGTGGTAACGATTATTATTGTAACCCTCCCTATTTTCGGACTAGCATCCGGGCGATTATTCAAATATAAAAATAGTTGTTGTTATTAGTTCAGTCTTTTTAAAGTTGCCCTAATAACAACATGCCGCCGGCAGGGCACGGTATTCCATGGGCGTTTTGCCCCCCAATGCTTCATGGGGCCTGCTATAATTATAATCCTGCATCCATTCCTCTGCAAGGATCTGGACCTGCGTGGTACTCTCGAACAGATAGGCGTCCAGTATATTTTCTCTGAATGTGCGGTTGAACCGCTCGATATACCCATTTTGCATCGGCCTGCCAGGCTGGATAAATTGTATGTCTATTCCTTTATTGGCACACCAGTCCCGGAATTCCCTACTGATAAACTCCGGTCCATTATCTGTACGGAAACGCAAGGGTTTGCCATGCTCTTTGATGATCCGTTCCAATAATCCGGTCACGGTGGTTGCCGGCATACTGTGGGCAACCTCTACGGCGATCACCTGCCTGTTGTAATCATCGATTATGTTCAGTGTCCTAAACTTCCGTTTGTTGTATCCGCCCGACGAACCCCGTCTGTTATTATTCCAATAATTTATTAGGTGTTTTTTGAAAAAGCTGAAAACCTTGTTCTAGATTTCCTGTTTCATTTTAAAGTTCTGCGGAAACGGGTTGATTGAGAAAAACAGTATATTATTAATAATAATTGAAAATGCGCAAATGGCGCAGCTTATTCCCCAAAAAAGAATATTCCAGAATTAAACCTATTTAAAAGTTCAAATTAAATAATGACAGAAATGATACTCAGACAAGTTAATCGAGATAAGACGATACATAAAATTAAGTCGCTTCTGGTACTGATTGCTTTGATACTTTTTCCTTGGAAAAATGCTTTATCACAACAAAACGATATGTTGGTTCGCATCTCAGAGATTGAGGTATACCCTGAATTTCTAGAGGAGTATAATACGATTTTGAAAGAGGAAGCAGAGGCTTCGGTTAGATTGGAATCTGGCGTTATTGCAATCTTTCCAATGTATGAAAAGGAAAGGCCGCATCAGATTAGGATCTTGGAAATGTACGCTAATTTGGAAGCTTATCAATTGCATCTTAAAACACCACACTTTATAAAGTATAAAACATCAACCCCACATATGATAAAATCCTTGAAACTAATCGATATGGATGTAATAGACCCAGTTTCAATGAAAAGTCTTTTTTCAAAGTTAAATGTCGATTCGGTTCAAACTAAATATCAGCTTAGACCTACCTCACCATAGCATTTTGGAACAGAAGCTTTTGAAAACTTAATAAAAACAGAATTATGTACTAGTTGGGCAATGGTATTTTTTTTTAATACTCTCCAACGAAGAATAGCGCCCCTCTATGACAAGACTTTGACTAACCAGTTCTGTTTGAAGTATCCACAGAATGCTAAAGATGTTCCTCGTTTGTAGGCTGTGCTAATGATATATAGGAGTGGCGACCGTTACAATATTTCTATTCTAAAGGATTTAGCTCCGGTTACATATAGTTTTATTCCGCAAGGTAATATGGAAATCTCGTTTCTTACTCTTGTGGAATTGCAGGATTGGAAGAGATGACCGAATTTCTCGAGAAAGCGAGCGCATCTGAATTAAACACCATCTGTTTAATTCAGATGCGTATGAGTTATAAAAATATCTTAAGGTGTTTATGTACTCTAATGTATATAAAAAAAACTTGTGTAACCCACAGGTTACTCTTATATTTATATTTTCAAAGTCGATTCATTATGAAAACAGAAATTAAACAGCAGTGGATTTATGAGCATACTCCAGAAGAAGTTTGGGAATATCTCACACAATCGGACTTAATCGCTCTCTGGCTAATGCCGAATAACTTCAAAGCAATTCTCGGATACGAATTTCAATTCCAGACCAAACCGATTCCAAGTCTTAATTTGGATGGCATATTTTATTGTAAGGTTCTTGAAATTGTTCCTTTTCAAAAACTTATTTATAGCTGGAAAGGTGGTTCTGGCAATGGTATGTTTTCACTTAACACATCTGTTGAGTGGACATTAAAGTCTCATGAAAATGGAACCAAGTTATTCTTGAAACACTCAGGTTTCAAAGAAGAAAATATTGCTATCTTCAATGGAATGATGGAGGGTTGGGAAAAAAATATTCAGAAAATGTACAATCACATGGATGGCAAAAGCCACTAACTAATTGCAAAGTGAAACAAGAATAAAAGCTGTTTATTAATTGAGGGTGAACTCAAATTTCAGTTTTTTTCTCAATAAATCATGACTTTGGCCAGTTAAGAAGAAATTATCTTCTTAACCTTAAGGCTGACAAAAACCATTTTAAACGAATAATGTATGGCCATACCAAATCTTGATACTTTTCAGGTAATAGCCGACCCGAGTAGGAGGCATATACTACAATTGCTTACCAGAGATAGTTACAATATTAATAGTTTATCTGAGAATTTTGAAATGAGTAGACCTGCTGTTTCAAAGCATATCAAAATACTGCAAATTGCAGGTTTTGTAACGATTAAAGAAATAGGTAGGGAGCGCTATTGCGTTTTGAATCAGCAAGGGTTCAATGAAATTAGAAATTGGATAAACTATTTTGATGAATTCTGGGACAGCAAATTGAAAAAATTGGATACAGTTTTAAAAACAAAAAAAAGGTAAACTAAAAACAAAGGAAATGCAAAAAGAAATATTACTCGAAATGTTAGAACAAAACCGGAAGGACTGTTCTCATTTCTGCAAAAAAATAGAAAAAGAAAATATTGATTTTCGTTTAACAGAAGAGACTGCTTCAGTTGGGTTTATTTACAGACATCTCGTCGAAACAACAAATTTAATTGGGCAGTTTTTTGGTTACGAAACAAGGGTAGAAGGAACAACAATGGGGCAAAAAGATACCGGAAAGCAATACGACCTAGAAATAAGCCGTATGTATTTTGAAACCGGTTACAGTACTCTTGAGAAATTAGTGAACGAAACATCTGACAAAGAATGGCTCGAAGATATAGAAACTACTTGGTTTGGTAATATTTCAAGAATAAAGCTCTTTTCAATTACCCTTTTTCACAATTCTCATCACTGCGGACAAATAGCATCTGCAATTTTGAAAGGAAAAGTATTTAAAGTATAGGAACAGAAAGTATCAACGTTCAAGCATGCCTATATATACAAAAAACAGGAAACCAGGATCGACTTACTCCGCTTAGGAGGTCGATTGGGTATCTGATGAAAAGATTTATTTTTTTCAAACATTGTAACCTTTCCATTTGTCATTTACCCTAATAGGATATACATCGTTTAAAAGGTAAAAAATGGAAAATAAAATTAGAAATCGTTCGCTAACCCACGTATTTAACTTATTACGGTTCACATTTGTCATTGTTCCTATAGTCGCTGGCGTGGACAAGTTTACCAACTTGTTGACCGATTGGGAGCAGTACATTAATCCGTCAATTGAGAACCTATTACCGGTTTCCACTTCGGTATTTATGATGATTGTAGGTGTTATTGAAATTATAGCCGGTATTCTTGTTCTGATGAAAGCTGAAATAGGTGGTTATGTTGTTTCGGCTTGGCTAACGCTTATCGCATTAACCTTATTGCTTGGATTTAATTATTTGGACATAGCTGTACGTGATTTAGTAATGGCAATTGCAGCTCTTTCAATGGCCAAGATATCAAGAATTGTGGGTGATCAACAATGAAGCAATTTGAACAACTGACTGAAGTTGAAATTATCAATCGTATTTTAAATGGAGAGAAACCGCTTTACGAAATTATTCTAAGGCGGTTTAATTCCTGTTTATACAAAATTGGAAGATCTTATAACTACAATCATGAAGACACCCAAGATTTGATGCAGGATACTTATATCGATACTTTCAAAAGCTTATCTCAATTTGGGCAACGTTCAGGATTTAAAACCTGGATCATCAAAATAATGCTAAACAACTGCTACCGTAAAAAGCGAAAACTCAGCTTCAAAAATGAATTTGCAAATGAGATCATCAATGAAAATATAACGCCAATGTTTAGCAATTCAAATAATGACACACAGAAAGAAATTTACAGTCGTGAATTAGGGCATATCATTGAGAAAACTCTGTCAAAAATTCCTGAAGATTATCGCTTGGTGTTTTCTCTTCGAGAAATAAACGGACTGAGTGTGTCTGAGACCTCAGCCTTGCTCGAGATTAGTGAAACAAATGTAAAAGTTAGGTTAAACAGAGCTAAAGCAAGGTTGAGAGCTGAAATTGAAAAGGCATACTCGGCTGAAGAACTTTATGAATTTTATTTGTGTTACTGCGACCCTTTTACCAAAAGAGTGATGCGTGAAATTAACCACCTGTAAGCACCTGACCTTAACAAGGGTACTTATCACCTGAGTAAAATACACATTTACTGTTTTTCACATTAGTTTTCATGATCCATTAGTTCAATCCAATCATTGACCATTTTTTCAATAAGTTCTTTGTTTGCTATAACTTGATCCATGGAATAAAACTTTGCGTAAACTTTTCCTTTTGGGGCAGTTTCAAGAAAGTCCGATTTGATATTAAGCAATTGTCCTTTGTGAAAAATCAGCGCAACATAGTTTTTGATTCTGGGGTTGAATGTGGCAAACTCTTCTTTATATGAGAAGCTGGGGCCTCCCCATTTTACATCTTCTTCTATTTTAGGGCTTGCATCAACAATTATAGACCTGACTGCCTCGAGCTCTTTTTTCAATGGGTGTTCAAGTTTAGAGATGAATTCATCTACTTTTTTTGTGTTTTTCATAGCTTTTAATATTAATTGTTAATTCAAATATCAGAAGCTTTTTCGCAAATAGATAGGTGTGTTAATGACAAATTAACATGCTAATTGCGACCAATAAAATTCCAATGAAGATCAAATTTACGAACGCTACCTTCTATGTATATTAAGTTAAATCTATCTTTTTATTACGCCTTTACTGACGTTTATTCGTCGTCTTCTTGAGCTTAGCATCCTTTTTCAATTATCCTGAGGATTCTCGAATTGGGAATATTCACTAGTAAAATTTCCATATACTACTTCTACTGGTTTATTGCTCATCTCATATTGCTGATCCAAAACACTAGCGTTTATAAAGGTTGTTTTTCCTTTGATAAACCGTCCGTAATCTTCGTGAATATGCCCGAAAATATGATATTTTGGTTTTACTTGCTCAATCCGTATCATTAGCTCTTCACATCCTGTTTGTATCCCGTAAATCGTTTTATCTAATACTCCAGAAGGCGGTCCGTGCGTAATTAATATGTCTGTATCATCAGGAATTAAATCCCAATGTTTTTTTATTTCATTTCCTCGGTCCCGATTAAAGGCCCAATCGTGGAACCATGGCGTAATTGGCGAACCCCATATTTTTATCCCCTCTATTTCAACCCCAGAGTCGTTTAAATAGATTATCCCTGGGGGAATAATTTGAGTAAGATCATCGTTATGTTTTTTTTCAAAATAAAAATCGTGATTTCCCGCAATGAATATTTTGTATCTGAATTCCAACCCACCATACCACTGTAAAAATTTGTGAATTTCCTGAGGCAATCCTGACCTACTTATATCTCCAGCATGAATTATCATATCTCCTTTGGAGAGCTTTAAGAAATTATGCTGCCCATGTGTATCTGAAATAGCTATTATTTTCAAAGGGTTATTGACCATTAAAGTTTATAAATTGGATAATTCAACAAAACTAATCAAATTGGATAACTTGATCCTGTGAAAATTGTATTTTGATCCAGTGGTGTATTCTAAAACCTATACCCCACGGATAAGCCATACGACTTGTTCCGTATTGTATTTTTTGAGGTATAATCTGCCCAATCTGGTTGTAAATCAGCAATCCCATATTGCATGTCAAAAGATAAGGAATACTGATTAAAAAGGGAATATCCAATGTTGAGATGTACTCCATAATCCCACGGTTTTGCATATACATACGTATTCATATCTGATGCATAGGATGCATCGTTTTGAAAAGAAATATCTCCTTCTCCATCAATTAGAATATCCCCGATTACTACAGGAGCACTTGTTGTCCATTTCCCGCTGGTTCCGTAACCAACATAAGGACCAGCTCCAAGTAACAGATTACCAGGACCAATTTTAGGATTATATACTAATTCAACAGGGACCTCGATATAAGAAGTCTTAGCTTCAAAATCATTACCTAAACCAATATGGGATGAACCTTCTTGTTTAAACCCTCGTTTTGCAAATACAAGCCTAGGATGAACAGCAAATTGATCAGATAAGGAAATATTGGGACCTATTCCCAGATATATTCCTGGCATGGTGGAGGTATTTGCTTTATTTCCGTCCTGGTCTTTGGTAATTACATTGGAATAATTTAATCCAGCTTTAATAGTCCATTGTATTTGAGCCAGACAGCCTAAGGATATACACAGGAGAATGAACAGAGAAAGTAATTTTTTAATGTACATAATGATAATAATTTAAGGATAATTAATGGTTGCTTATAATAACATACGTAAAAATCATCCAATGAGTTACAGGATGAATGCTAATTTAGTCATTGGCGATGTATATGGACCTTTCGTCTTTATGGCAAACTTGTTGAGCTCTGAGGTAATCCTATCGTTCAGTTCTAATGTGGCAAGATGTTTTGGGTTCGGATTCTTACGGTTTTTTTAAGAATTTTTGTTATATTTCCATTCAGCAAGATTTTACGGATGGACCTTATTGAAAAGAATGAGTATTCATTTAAGACTCAGATTCCTCAGTTCTCATCATAGAACTGATGCGAGTATTGTTGTTCATCGATACGGGCGACCACCTTTAATGAGACTGCAATGCGGCTTTGGATAAGGGAGATATTGTGATCCGTTCTTTAAGGGATATTCGTAAAAAGGATAACGAATCCTGTTGTTAATGATATGGTTATGAAACTATGATGATAAAACTTTTACGTTTCTTCGATCTTCACCGTGGAGAAGATAAGAAGGAAACCGTGTTGGATAGTGTTGTTAGCAACATTTCATTCCGAGGAGCAAATGCTTGGATTCTAGCATGTGCTATAGTAATAGCATCCATTGGTTTAAATGTTAATTCGACTGCCGTCATCATTGGCGCGATGTTAGTTTCGCCTCTAATGGGCCCCATTGTTGGGGCGGGTTTTGCATTGGGAACCTTTGATTTCCCATTGTTGAAAACATCGATAAAGAACCTCTTGATTGCCACTGGGATCTCGCTTGTCGTTTCTTTCTTATATTTTACCTTGAGCCCATTTAAAGAAGCACAATCTGAACTTTTAGCCCGGATTTCGCCGAACATATATGACGTCCTGATTGCATTTTTTGGTGGTCTTGTTGGGGTAATCGCAATTACTCGTGTGGACAAAGGTAATCCCATACCTGGTGTTGCTATTGCTACCGCTTTAATGCCCCCATTGTGTACCGCAGGTTATGGGTTGGCCATCGGTAATTTAAGTTATTTCGCCGGGGCACTGTATCTATACATTATTAACTGTGTGTTTATCTGCTTGGCAACGTTTGCGATCGTTAAATATCTACGATATCCCAAGATGCATTATGTAGATAAAATGCGTGAAAAAAGAATTACGCAGACCATAACTATTATCACTCTTGTATTGGTCCTTCCAAGCCTATACTTTGCTTACACTATGTTGGAGCAAAGAAAATATACCAATAAGGTTGAGCAATTTATTCAACAAGAATTAACGGGGAAAGGCTATACAGTCATTTATCAGCGTCTTCTGCAGAACCGCTCACCCAAGCAGTTGGAGTTGGCTTTTCTTGCGAAGAAGTTCAGTAATCGGGAGATCGAGATACTTTCTCAATCCATGAAATCACAGGGAATTGAAAATACTGAACTAATTATACGCCAAGATAGTCTTGACATCCGCTCAAGTATACTGGATGAAATAAATCGTAGAAATATATCGGTTAATGAAAAGGATCTTGCGATTCGAGCACTTAACAATAAACTCGCTCAATATGAGTTGGACAATGGACGATTTCAAAGCGATCTGTCTATTTTATTTCCTGAGGTAACTAATTATAGTTTAGGAGTTCAAAGCCGTTACATAAGTACGGATAGTACATCAAAGCATATTGCCTTTATATATACCATAAATGAGAATTTGGAGGAAGAGCAGGACAATAGATTGAGACAATGGGTGAGCAACCAATTTCCTCGTGATAGTATTGACTTTATCAAAAGAAGTATTGTTCAAGATCGGAAATAGTCGGAGACCGGCTATTCCTTTTTGTTAAGAAATTCCCAACCTAGGACGGGAAGGATGATGTTTATTTATTTCAAGTTATTTTTAAAATATTCATATACCTGTTCCCAGTCCATTAATCGTTCGAAATCCAATTCGTTCACATTGTGAAAAGTGTTAAATAATAGACCTTTTCCATTAAAAGTTTTCAAATTTTTAATGTGATCATCAAGCATATAATCGGTATTAATCACACTTTTATCTCCACATAAAACGATGTTTTTCCAGGAAATAAAAGGGAAATGTTCTTTTAACCATTCATATTTTTCATTGAGCGAATCTGGAAATTCCATAGCCGCTGAAACGACGTAAATATTGTAATGCTCCTGCAACTCTTTAACAACTCTGACTGCATCTTTGGATACGGGTAGTGTTCGGAAGAAGTTTTTACTTAACACGTATCGGAGAATGGTTCCAACTCCTGGTAAACAAGACAACTCCGGTTTGCCATAAATTTCAGAAGGATCAAGCGAAATTCCAGTTTCCTCAAAATAGTATTTAAGATAGTGACTTTGATTATTGGCTAAAACTCCATCCATATCTATGGCTATTGATTTTTTATCTTTCATTTCATTAAAATTTTCGTAGGCTGTTTTACTAAGTTTAGATGATTTTTTTAGAAAGTTTTATATCCATTAAATGTATCCATTTCTCGTGATCTATGCGTTGTTCCCAAACCCCTGAAAAGACATCTTCTTTTCCATTAAATTTGCCCTTAAACCGTAAATTATCTCCGGTATATATCCAAATACCATTTCGAATCGTTGCGCTCATAAACCCAGAATTTCCTTTGTTTTCGTAATGTTGCATCGTAAAATGGTCATTGATACGATCATATCCGATAATTTCATGCGTCTTATTGTTTTCATCGCCAATCATTACATCTGCCGTATGAAGCAAAAAGCAACCATCTAAGATCCATTCATATTTATCTATCCCAACTACTTTTAGTGCGGGATTATTTTCTGAGCAAGGTATAAGTCCCTGGGTATCCCAGATCCCAGCAAATTTATTTAATAGTAGTTTGGAAAGATAACTCCCAAGTTTATCGAAACTTTGTTTCTGACCCAGATCTGCTTGATGTACTTTTATTAGCGTATCACGCATTTCTGTGCTCTCAAATAACAATGACCATTCTATTTCTGTTCCTTGCGTATGCGTATGAAAATATACTGTAGTAATGAAATGAGGATTGAAATGCTCAAATACAATTTTTTTGAAAGGAATTATTTCTTTGAAAATGCTCTTATTAACAAAATCTGTTTTATCTGGTCCATGCATAGTCATTAACCATTCTCCTGCTTCTAGAAATTCCATTTTTTGGATTGTATTGCTAAAACCATTAGGTCCCCACCAGTTCACGAGATGTTTGGGATTAGACCAAACTTCCCAGATCAGCTCAATAGGGGCAATAAACGTTTTACGCATTTTTATTTCTCTGGTTTCAATATTTACCATAGGAGTATTTTTTTTAATGATCGCCTTGTTTTATGAATGAACTAGACAATTTGTTTAGCTTGGTGCCCTTCTAAAGTTTACCTCAATATCGCAAAATTCTACGGGCAAAAGAAAAGTTAGCATGGAATGTTTCAATTCTCTTTGCCGATTGTTTTTTTTAAAGCGAAGCTTATCCTACCTGTTGAGTTCTGGATTTAATTTTCTTTTTGTATTTTAGAAACGAGCTCTTGGGCTCAATTATCTGAGAAGAGATCAGTAGGAATTTGAAATTGAAACTGGAATCAAGAAAAAGATCAAAAGTAAACAGTATGCTAGGACTAAGAACCACCATATATAAAGTTGGCGATATTCAAAGAGCTACAGAATGGTACGCTAAAGCATTTGAAGTTGATCCATATTTTAAGGAACCCTATTATGTAGGTTTCAATATAATGGGATACGAACTAGGACTTCAACCAGAAGAGAATTTGTCTTTAGATAAAGTTGAAAGTGTCGTTTCATATTGGGGGGTTGAAGATATTCACCAGACTTATGAACGATTCCTTAAATTGGGAGCAAACGAAAATGAAAAACCAAAACATGTCGGAGGTGAAATTATAACCGCAAGTGTAAAAGATCCGTTTGGAAACATCATAGGTTTTATCTACAATCCTCATTTTAACCTGAATAATATCTGATGGCCTCTGATAAAGAATTTGTGGATTTCGTTTTGGGACAAATAAGGGAATCTGGAAAAATCACAGCAAGGAAAATGTTTGGTGAATATGGTATTTATGCAGATGAAAAATTATTTGGACTAATCTGCGAGAATACACTATTTATAAAACCAACCAGTTCTGGACAAAAATATATCGGAATAGTCACGGAATCCCCGCCTTATAAAGGGGCTAAAAATTACTTTTTAATTGAAGACAAAATTGAAGATAGTAAATGGTTAAGTGAGTTAGTTAGAATATCAGTTCGTGAACTACCTGAACCGAAATTAAAAAAGAAGAATAAATAACCTAGATCTTCAATTCATTTACCTAATGGCGTTTATATTTTCCGACAACACGAACTTTAATCCTAAATCATGAATTCAGATATCGAAAAATTAAAATACCCAATTGGCAAATTTCAAAAACCCTTGCATATTGGAAAAGAGAAAATTGAAGAATGGATTAAAGTTATTGAACTTTTCCCAAGCAATTTGGACACTCAAGTGCAAAACTTAACTGAAGAAGAACTTGAAAAAAAATATAGGCCAGGGGGTTGGTCAATTAGACAACTTGTTCATCATTGTGCCGATAGCCACATGAACAGTCTGATTCGATTCAAGTTGGCACTTACTGAAGAAACACCCACGATAAAACCATATTCAGAAAATTTATGGGCTGAATTAATAGACTCAAAAAGCCACCCTATCGAAAGTTCTTTGAAAATTTTGAAAGGCCTACATGTGCGTTGGGTAAGTCTGATGAATAGCTTAAATGAAAGGGATTTGGAAAAGGAATTTTTTAATCCTGAAAGCAATAAAAAAAATTCACTAAAAATAAATATTGGAATGTATGCGTGGCATTGCCAACATCATTTAATGCATGTAATTAACGCTAAACATACTTAATTTATCGTACTAGACTGTCTGTTTTTGCAAGAATGTTTCAAACTGAAAGAGGAGAAGTTACCGGAGTTAACTTTGACTTTTCAAATCATACCTTATATTTTATGATCAAGAATGAGATTTCATATGATGTACAGAAATACATTAACTCCTTAGAGGAACAGGATAAAGAAATAGGTGCGTTATTAGCCAGACTAATTTCTGATAACCTGCCTTATGCAGAAAATAAGGTGTGGCATGCACACCCTGTTTGGTTTCTCGAAGGTAATCCGATAACTGGTTTTAATAAAGAGAAAGCTGGTATTCGATTGATGTTTTGGAGTGGGGCAGGATTTCAGGAAGAACAATTAAATATAAAGGGTGCAAAATTCAAGGATGCTTCTATATATTATCGTTCAGCTGATCAGATAAATCAAATAGATCTAAAACGTTGGTTGAAAAAATCAAGTGAGATTCAATGGGATTATAAAAACATAGTTAAACGCAAAGGGGAACTTATTCGACTAAAATAGCCCTAAGTCTTCGTGACCAAAAAGTTTTCTCTGATCGGTTATTCAAATTTTGAATTTAATTTATGAAATATGATTTACCTTTGTGTACAGCTTTTTGATCCAACAGGATGTGAATTCTGACCGTTCTATAAAGAGTGAAAAAAAAATAACATGAAATTACTTAAGACCACACGAAAAGATTTTATAAGAAGTTCTGCACTTGGTTTAGTAGGTTTATCACTGCCTTCGGGTGAGTCCATGCGCAAATCCAAAATAAAAGTGGAGCAGCCTCAAAATCCCACTACAGCACTCTCAATGAATGTGAAGTTGAAGAATGTACGTTTGGAGATTGGCTTTAACTACGATAAAGGAGAGATTGTTAGTACTAAAACAGCACTTTTTTGTATAGAAATTCAACACGGAAAAATAAAAAATATTAGTGAGAACCAATCTGATCCGCAAGCTATTGATATGAAGGGTATGCTCATGCTGCCATCATTTAAAGACATGCATATTCATTTGGATAAAACGTATTATGGGGAGCAATGGCAAGCTAGACGAAAAATAACAGGTGGTGTTAAAGGAATGATTGCCTTGGAACAACAAATATTACCTGAAATGTTGAAGACCTCTACTTTTAAAGCAGAAAAAATAATTGAGCTCTTGCAGTCAAAAGGCACCTCTTTCGCTCGAAGTCACGTGAATATAGAACCAACCTCAAGACTGGATTCTCTTAAAAATCTCCAACTTGCCTTAGAAAATAAAAGCAATGGCTTTGGGGCTGAGTTGGTCGCTTTTCCTCAACACGGTGTTTTTTATACTGATTCTGTTCCTTTTCTAAAAGAAGCTGCTAAAATGGATATTGATTTTATTGGCGGTCTAGATCCATTTTCAATCGATGGTGCTATAGAAAAATCGATGGATTTTCTCATTCAGCTCGCTTTGGATCACAATAAGGGGATTGATATACATTTGCATGAATCAGGCGAATCAGGCGTAAATACCATTACTTATTTAATTGATAAAGTAAATGAGAATCCTAGCTTAAAAGGGAAAACTTATTTAAGTCATTGTTTTGCTTTAGGGAGACTTGAAAAAAATAAACTGCAAGAGGTTTCAGAAAAATTAGCCTCTGCTCAAATTGGAATTGTCTCAACGGTACCCATTGGCGGATTAATTATGCCCATTCCAACTTTATTAAAGTATGGAGTTAAGGTAATGGTCGGTAATGATAGTATTGTAGATCAATGGAATACATTTGGTTCAGGAAGTGTGTTGCAAAAAGCTAATCTTGCGGCACAACTGTATGGGTATTCCACAGAATTTGATTTGTCTAGAATACTAAAATTAGCCACACTCGGTACATTGCCATTAGATGATCATGGGGTTCAGCAATGGCCAAAAATTGGTGATGAAGCCGATTTAGCTTTTCTTGATGCTAGTTGCTCGGCAGAGGCTGTTTCTAGAGTATCTTCCGTCGAGTCATTGATTTATAAAGGGAATGTTGTTTTTAATAACCTGGATGCTTAAAGGTTCATCGGTTCTGCATGAATCAGATTGTATTTTTGTTTATTCTTTAAGCGTTTTTGTTTCTTTTTCTGGATTTTATTGTACCACATTAAAAATCCCGTAATTGGTAAACTTGCACAGATTAATGAAGCAATAAAAGCTAAAATTTTTGTGCTCATGCCCCCAATGGATCCAACATGCAGATCAAAATTCATTGTTCTGATTTTTGCTCCACCTTTAAGGTCTTTATCGCCATATTTTAAGAGTATATCGCCTGTTTTGCGGTCAAAATAGTACCAGGCAAACTTACTTGTTTGCCCCTCTTTTAGCCGCGTCTGGATATCGATAGGAGAGGTTTTGTCCGATTTAAAACGAATTGAAAGCATGTGAGCCGTTGGATGTTCCTGCAAAACAGTTCTTAAACCTTTATCTAAGGAATGATTTAAACCCGGCATAGTTTGCTCAGCATTTGATTTAGGGATTTGTCGTTCGATTGCAGTTTCTGCACCATTGAATACGAACTGAATGGTATGATCCACCCATTTGAATGAATAAACCAGGCCAGTGAGCGCAAGAATCATAACGGGTATCCAGAAATAAAACCCTAAGACATTATGCAAATCGTAGATAACTCTTTTTTTTGAGGCCGCCCATTTTATTACGAAAGCCGCTTTAATTTTTTTCTTGCTCCATGTTTTCGGCCACCAGAGGATAATACCGCTTATCATGATCAACAAAAATACCGCGACACTGTAACCTACCAGCGGGGAACCAATATGTTCACCCAATAGCAGATTCATGTGTAAACTTAAAACGAGTTGAAAAAACTCATTCTTACTATCTTCTACATAGAGCACAGTTCCAGTATAGGGATTAATATACACCCGGTAATAATACTCATAGTAATTCCAATAGCCAATAGCCTGAGGCTTGGTTTTTGAGGCCCTGAATATCCATGAACGGTCCCTTTGGGGGTAAATGTCACTTCGGGTTATGGGGTAGGCTTCCCCAAGTGCAGTTTGCGCTTTGTCTCGCAGTACGCTCAGAGGTAATGCGTTTTCCTGTTGGGTGGTAATAAACAGACGCTCTTTGTAATAATATTCTTTTAACTCATCTGCGAAAACATAAATGCATCCACTCAGACTTACAATTACGATAATTATACCCGTCAGTATGCCCAACCATTTATGTAAGAAAAAGATAAGTTTGTTTATCATTGTTTAAAAACTATAAAATAAATTTAGGTTCATAGTAGCTCCATTTCCCCGGACATATTCCGCATCTATTGCTCTATATTGGCTAACTACTGGATAATACGAGGCATTCAATAAGTTCTCGATTCCGGCACCAAGTGAAAATTTAGTATTCATTTTATAGAATGCAGATAGATTTATTAAGCTTACGGAGGTGACCGGACCTTCACTGTTTGCATAAAGACCCGTTGAACGAGGTTCAAAGCGATCTCTAGCGGAGGTATAAACCCAATTTAATTTTACCTCAAACCAGGAAGATGGTTGATAACCAAGATAAGCCGTTGCTTTTGGTGGCGCTATTCGTAGACCATTCATATACACTTTCGTTCCATCTTCTGTTTCTGCCTTTCCTTCTACAAACGAGTAACTTCCGCCAATTGTCCAATTTTGATTTAAAAAAGCATCAATTGTTATTTCGTATCCAGAGACCCTTTCAGGTTCACGTTGTGCCACTAAATAGCCTCCCACATCCACTAAGTTCGCCCCAAAATTTGACGTACTAATGTAGTAAGCGGCGGTCATTCTTAATAAACCAACGCGGCTACTTGCACCTATTTCATAGTTGTTCGTGATGATCGGATCTGTCTCAATGGCCTCTAAGGTATTTTCTTTAGCCCTTCTTAGAATCCTACCCAATTCATTAATTGCAAAACCTTGTGAAAAACTTACAAAGGGGTTAAACAAGTCGTATTTTGTGTAACGCAAACCTGCATTAAACAGAGTCGCTTTATACGGTATTTTACCTCCGGATACAGCGATACTACCCTCAGTTCCCGGTCCTGTGGCTATTGTGTTAAAATCTTTTACATTCACTTTGGCATTTTCATGACGAACACCTCCCTTAAGTACGAGATTTTTCCAAAAATCAAATTTTAATTGAGCATAAGGGGCAAGGTTGACCATATCCATATCCGGAATATAGATCCTGCCATCGGTTAATACTTGATTAGTTTTATCATTCAAAAGGTCCAGACCGTAGGTAATCTCTCCTGTTAGGTTTTCATTGAATTCCCATGGTGTGTTTAAGTTCAAACGGACCCCTTTTTTAAAGGATTGAATTTTAGTTTGCCCTGGACCATACCAAGCTGTCCCTTTTTCAACATAACGGTTAACTGAAATAAACCTATTATAATATCCTGTAATATCCAGTGTTGTCTGCAAAGGAAGCTTACTATTGCTATAGGCTATAAAAACATTATGATTGTAAGGTGTACCTCCTGGTTCTCCAGGATTTTCTCCTTTAATCCCTACCGACGGGGATTCACCATATTTTCCTACTTCATTTATATACGCGCTGTTTTGAACGCTTCGAAACAAATTATAGGAAGCTACAAAAGCACTGTGCTCATTGGGTTTATATCGCAGTTTAATAAACGTATTGTATAATGCGTTTTCACCTAGCCCATCCCCTTGTGCATTCACATTTCCTTTGGCGTCCTTTTGGACCCCCGTATAATCATAAGTTCCACTTAATACATAAGAAAATTTATCAATAGTACCTTCGAACAATTGTGAAAATCGATATCCCAGCGTATTTGCAGTATGGGTTAAGTTCGCTCTAGTGCCAAGACTAGATTTGCCAGCGAAACGTCTTTCAGCTGTAGGTGTTTTTGTGATAAAGTTGATGATACCGCCTGCAGATCCGTTACCATATGTCGATGTAGCTCCTTTAATTACCTCGACCCGCTCGATGATTGCCGGATCTAAGGTTCTAATGTCCCTGCTTCCATTCATGAGTGGGGTAGACTGTGGAATGCCATCAATAAGGACCAATACTTGGCGGCCTCTAAGCGTTTGTCCACTGTTGGTTGCTTTGTTGGTGGAGGTTCCCAATCCTGGAATGGTATTTCCAAGTATAGAAGTAATTGTTGAATTGATACTTAACTGATCTTGAATATCTTTTTCATTTAACACGCTTATCGAAGAAGGAACCTCGTCAATACTTTCCGGTTTGCGACCGGCGGTTACTACGATTTCTTTTAAGTTGGTATCCTGAATTAGTTGGACTTCCTGATTAGTCATTTTTCCCGTAAAAATACTAACTGTTTGTTCAAGAGAATGGTGACTTACATACGTTGCCCTCAAAATGTACTTTCCAGGCGATAGGTTAGCTAAGGTATATTCACCAAACTGATTCGTCTTGGTAGTGAATTTGTCTTGCTTTAAGCTGTCTGCCAAAATTACCGTTACGCCTTCCAATGGACTTCCTTTGGTATCATACACATGACCACTCAACCCGCCAAATGGACTTTGTGCAAGTAATGCGGTCAGGTTCACCAGAATGGAATAAGTTATTATTAATAATACTTTCATATAGAATTGATGCTGAAATCATTTAAATCGGTCAAAAATATATCTATTTAGACCAATTAAAAATAACCCAGCCGCACACAGTATCAAAATGACATTAAGATGACATATTTACTTAGTAAGGTTTCTATCTTTTTAGAATAGTGTGTTGCTTCTCAGTTTGTTTTTATGGTTTTTTCAGTTAGATGGGAACGTCTTTTCCTCGATTTTGAGTCCATGAATTAATTATTTAATGCATTTTCAATCCATTAGGTTAATTTGTCATTCCTCGTATATCTATTTATACTCCTCGCTTTTAATTTGCCGCCTTTTCCAAAAATCAGGTAGCTTGAAATGGTTTTTATCGAAAATTTATTGGTTAAATACCTAGTGATCGTTTGATGCCGGTGGCTTAGCCTAAAGCCTAAATAATAAATCTCATCAAGGAGAAAAATTTTTTCTTTCGGCTGTAATTGATATTTTTACCAGGTGATTTGAAACAGAAGTAAATAAATGTTCTATATTTATATTAACCAGTAAATTAGAGCTTAATTTATTTTAATTGCTTGTATGGAATTCTTCTCTAAAATGCATCTAATTAGTTTATAGATCATACACTCGTTTAGTCTAAATCGAACCTCCTTTGATTCAGAACTGAAATAATGAACTTGAATAACTAACTTATATTCTATAATTATGATATGCAGAATTATCTTTACCCTGTTAACATTTCTTTTCTATGTTGCTGGATTTGCACAAGAAATTATTACCACGAAAAAGCTTCAAAAGAGCGAAATGGAGATTTATAAAGCTTTTGATGAAGTAAATGCGACGGTACTCATTCCTACAGGATATGAACGCGTAAAACACGAGAAACTACCAGAGAACTTGAATAGCATGTCGATGCTTTCCAAAGATGAAAGGGAAGAGATGAGAAAAAAGCGAATTCAATTTAATCCTTATCTGGTTTTTTATAATCCAATTGACTTAAAAAAAGGAGAATTATTCGTTTCTATTTCCAATTCTTGGATCCGACTAAGCTCTTATTTTGAGTTTAATACTGAGGATATTTCTGAACAGGCTTTTAGAGAAAAATTAAATCAAAACCTAATTACAAAAAATGATTACAGGTACGGTTCAAAAGCTGAATTGTTAGAAAATGTAAATCCTTTAGCAACTAAGTTAATCAATGCGGACACGGTATTAATCTATGATTTGCCTAATTTATATCAATTCAAAGACACGGTTCATAACTACGGTGCTTTTGTTGTTCATCTGGTGAAATTTGATCTTGGTTTGGTGAGTCTATGGTATTATTATCCGCTAGATCAACGCGAGAAAGCGCTTGCAGAAATTAATAGTTCCTGGGGAATGGTTCGTTTCAAAGCGGATAAGGATTTCGTGCACCCTAATCGAGAAGGTTGGAAACCGGGAAAACCAGATTTATATTTTGGTAAATTCTCTTTCTTAAATGATCCTTTGCAACTCAAGGAAGCTCGAGAAAAATACGAACTGAAGAAAAAAAGGGTAGAAGCAAATGCTTTGGTTAGGCAAGCGAACGGTTTAGCTAGGCAAAAGAATTTTGAGCAATCAAAAGCGAAAATTTCGGAAGCATTACTTTTGGATTCAACTAACATGAATGCATACCGAGAGTTGTTATTGATCTCACTGACTGAAAATGATAAAGAAGATTCATGGCGATATTGTTCTGTTTTGCTAAAGAAATATCCTAGAGTTGTTGAAAATTGGTTTTTAAAGGGAGTAATGGAGAAAAGGTATAACGAGCTCGATTCTGCGGCAAATACCTTTCAAATGATATTGAGTGAGAAAGACTCTATACATTTTAGAAGTTATCTCGAATTGGCATCTATTTCTATTACCAAAGAGGATAAGGCTTCCGCTGATCTATTTTTTAATAAAGCGATCGAAATTTTTCAACGTGAGGGAGAAAAATCTATTAAAAAACAAACTCATCGGTTACTAAACATTAATGACCTTTTCTGGGTGAGATCTACTTATGCAAAATTTTTAAATGCGAATGCTGAATTTGTAAAAAGTAAAGATTTGATGGAACAAACCCTTCAGGACGAGATGGTTGCTACTGAGTCAAGAAAAATGGGGGAGAGGCAACGCATATATGGGAACCTTAGTCCCTCAAATTTAGGGGAGTTGAATTTTTTGCTTGCTTGGTCCTATGCTGGAATGAAAGATGAGCAGAATTTTGGCTTGTATTTGGAAAAGGCAAAGGCACATGGAAAAGAGATTCCAGCTGAATTTGCCAAGTTCTTAGAAAAATAAATCACATAGATGCCTTGCCCCGAACGATTTGATCTCAAGGCAAGGCATCTATGTTGTTATGCCTAAAGATTTTAGAAATCCAGCTTCTTTTTTAGTGTATTGCATCATGAAAAATGATGCCTAGGCTATACCGGGATCCACTTTTCAGTTCACTCACACCATGTTTCATGTTTACTCTGTAATATCCGTTTTTGCCTTTGACGGGTCTGAAATTTGTTGTGAAAATTAACAAATCCCCTTTTGCAGGCGTTAGTACCATAGCCTTAGATTGGGCTCTTGGTGTTTGCTGAGTAAGTATAAATTCCCCTCCCGTATAATCCTCTACCGGGTCACTTAGGAATAAAACCGTTTGGATTGGAAAAAAAATATCACCATATAAGTCCTGATGTAATGTGTTGTAGTCCCCTTTAGTGTATTTTAAAATTAAGACTGTTGCTTGGAGTTGATTGTTTGCGCGGCAATCTTCCAAAAGGCCTGTATGTGTTAAGGGAAATTGTTTGTCGATTTTTAAGGCTTTAAACCACTGGTTTGCGATAGGTGCCAAATGGGCATAGAGGGTGGACCTGATTTCATGAATTGTTTCGGGCAGCGGATAATTGAAATATTTATATTCGCCTCTTCCAAAGCGATAACGCTCCATATTCACCGTTTTTCTATAGATCTTCGGGTTGTCGTAATTCTGAATTAAGTCCTTAGATAGTTCATCACTGATCACTTTGGGGATTATTGCAAATCCGTTCTCATGCAATTGCTCAGTAATCAAATTCCAGTTTATTTTATTTAAAATATCTTCCATTAGTGAATAGTTGAGAGTCCAGCGTCTACTTTTATTTCAGTAGCGTGTATGTATGAGGCTGCTTCTGAGGCCAGAAACAATACAACGCTAGCAATTTCCTTTGGTTCTCCAAAACGTTTAAAAGGGATTGTAGGCTCAATGCTTTCAATAGCAGAGACAATCTGCTCAGAGGTTAATCCCGTATTGTTAAATCCGTTTGTTTTGATATACCCTGGGCTAATTCCATTTACCCGAATTCCTCTTTGGGTGCATTCTGCGGCAAATGTTTTGATAAAGGATTGAACGGCAGATTTTGCCGCCGAGTAAACAGAAAAATTCGGCATGCCAATTTCTGTGACAATCGATGTGTTTAAAATAATGGATGCACCATTTTCCATTAGTGGGAGGATCTGTTGGACGGTGAAAAATGTTCCTTTGACTAATAGGTTAAACAGTTCATCAAAGTGATTTTCATCTGCTTGCTCTATGGCTGCAAATTTTCCATATCCTGCATTTACAAATAGCGTATCAACCTTCTTGGTATACTTTTCAACCTGGTTTTTTAAACATAAAATATCGCGCATATTGCCTGCATTGGAAACAATTCCATATGCATTTTCACCCAACTCTTTCAATGCTCTTTCAACGGATTGCTCTGTTCGACCAGTAACAATTACTTTTGCTCCCTGTCGAATGAACTCTTTAGCACTTGCGAGGCCCATTCCATTCGTTCCACCTGTTATCAGTACAAATTTGTTTTTAAATTTTTCCATGTCTTTTTCATTTATTATACAAAAATGCTTGATTATTCTAGCTCAAAAAACCCGAATCTTGCGCTGTTTTCGTTCGGTACTGCTTTTCTGATTTGAACCCTATTTCGTGAACTTTTGCCATTCTGTGGGTAATATATAATTTGAAAATAATGCCTTTAAAAAATGATTTTTTATATTTAGTCCATTATATTGTATCACATTTTACTTGATCAATAACTCGATCAATCAAGTGTATAAATTAGCTATTAAAATGAATCCTGAACACAATTACATACACATCAATCGGAATTCTTGGAATCAGAGAACAGATCTTCACATGCATTCAGATTTTTATGATTTAGAAGGGTTTTTAAAGGGCAAAAATTCGTTAAATGAGATTGAGCTTAACCTGTTGGGAGATTTGACTGGAAAAAAAATTCTGCATTTGCAATGTCATTTCGGTCAAGATACGATTTCTCTAAATAGATTGGGGGCAGATGTTACTGGAGTTGATTTGTCTGATCGGGCAATTTCAAGGGCTATCCAGATCGGCCAACAAACAAATTCAGAGGCCAAATTTATTTGTTGCGATATTTATGATTTGCCAAATCATTTAACGCAAGAATTTGACCTTGTTTTCACGAGCTATGGAACCATTGGTTGGTTGCCTGATTTGACAAAATGGGCAGCCATAATCTCAAGGTTTTTAAAACCAAATGGAAAATTTGTGTTTGTTGAATTTCATCCGTTTGTCTGGATGTTTGACGATAATTTCACGAAAATCGATTATAATTATTTCAATACTCAGGCTATCGTAGAAAATGAAACAGGAACTTATGCCAATAAAGAGGCTGCGATTCAGTTAACCTCCGTCACATGGAACCATAGTATAAGTGAGGTGGTTAATGCTTTGATTCTTCATGGTTTAAAAATAGATTCGTTAGATGAATACGATTACTCACCTTATAATTGCTTTAATAGGACGATTGAATTTGAGCCTGGTAAGTTTCGGATTTCTCATTTTGATAATAAAATTCCTATGGTATATGCACTTGTTGCGACAAAGAAAGATTATTAATTAATAAGCAGTTATTTGGTGACTTTTCCATTGATAAACAGGAGTATGTCCTGGCTTTGATTTTCCCTCTATTAAATAGGTGAAAAATTCACTTTGTTGTGAAATAATAACTTCATAACTTATTATGTTACAATGTATTTTACCATATTCAAGTTATTGTGAATTATGCCCACATTTTTGAATTTAAATTTGTTGATTTATCTTTTTTGAACTATTTTGGTCATGTAGAAATCTAAATAAATACAAATGAAAAGAAACTAATCTACCTCTTAGAATTAATGTGCATTTTATTGTAAAAAATTAACTAAAAACCACCTAAGGACCCATTGTGGTCGAACACTTATTCTCAATTTATTAATCATGAACCAAAAGAAAACTACTTTTTTTGCTGCAAAACCTTTGACTTTACTTGGGGCCTGCCTATTGCTAAGTTCCCAAGGTGTATTTGCTGGAAATACAAGTTTTGCAATGCCTAGTTGGACCTACCAACAGCAGGAAATCTCTGGCGCTGTAACAGATGAATCCGGTACCCCGATAGCAGGTGCGACGGTAAGCGTAAAGGGAACCAATCGAGCAACCTCATCTGATGAACAAGGGATGTTTAATATTCAAGCAAGTGCTGGGGAGGTGCTTGAAATCAGAAATTTGGGATTCAAGACCCAAGAAATAACTATTCAAAATACAGAGAAAATTTCAGTCGTTCTGCGTATTGATAACGCCAATATTGATGAAATCGTTATTGTCGGGTACGGTACTCAAAAACGTTCAAACATTACATCTGCTATATCTACGGTAAATGGAGATGCGCTAAAAAATATATCTCCTGCCAATTTATCCAACGCTTTGGCTGGTAGAGCGGCTGGGGTGAAGGTGACCGGAACATCTGGTATGGCCGGGGCTACCTCTAAAATCAGGTTTCGCGGAAGTTTTGCAGAACCTTTGTTTGTTATTGATGGAATCGTACGGGACAAAGCTGCATACGATGCATTAGAGGCGAATGAAGTCGATCAAATGTCCTTTCTTAAGGATGCTGGTGCAGCTGCGGTTTATGGAACGCGTGCTGGAAACGGGGTGGTTATTGTCACCACAAAAAAAGGAACGACTAAAAAGCCAGAGTTTAATATTCAGAGTAACTATTCTATAAATCAAGCTACCATGAATCCTCTGGGCAATTTAACGACTGCAATCGATGAACTAACTTACCAGAATAGAGTGGCCGAATTTCGTGGTCTGGCTATTCCAAATGGAGAAGAAGAGTTCGACTACTTTAAGGACAGAAATTATAATGTTAATGATGTGATTTGGAGAAATCCTTTAAGCCATCGCCAATCTGTTTCAGTCTCAGGGGGATCTGAACGCATAACATATTATAATCTTTTGAGTTTTAGAAATGAAAACGGTTCTTATAAGTCACTTGATCATCAGAAGTTTAATTTAAGAAGTAATGTGTCCGCAAACATTACTGATGCTTTTAGTGTGGATTTAAATCTTTCTGCGAATCAACAGAATTCCAATCGTTTCTATTGGCCTTTTAGTACCTCTTCCGCGGATGATGATTTTGATGTATCCGATTTTTATCGCGTGACCTTCAACTGGCCAAAAATGTATCCTTTTTATTTAAATGAAGATGGGACTCCGAGTAATGAGGTTACTCAATTTCCAGTTCAAACGCCGATGGGAAGCTGGCAGGCTTGGAATGTGATTGATCAAGTTATTGGAGATCGATATATTGATCGTAAAGTCCGTCAGGTAAATCCAATTCTCTCTTTAAACCTTAAATTGGATAAACTTTTGCCAGGTTTGTCTACTAAATTTGTTGGAAGTTACATCGCTGAAGACTACCTGCGTAAGCGATACATGAGTTTTCAAAAAAATTACACCTTCACGTCTTTGGATCCTGATGGTAATCCTTTCATTCCAGCTCCACCCTCAGAGGATCGCGTAAATATATTCACATTCAGTCAGCAAAATCCTTTTATGGATTATTCTACCGAACGTAAATGGGAATATCAAATGAATCTTTTTTTGAATTACAATCAAAAATTCAATGATCATGAAGTAGGGGCTATGTTGGTGTTTGAGCAAGGTGAAATGGGAATAACTGAGATTACCTCCATGGCACAAAGCCCGATAACTCCTTTGGACCAGATGCATGTTTACCCAACAGACCGTAATTTTAGGTCAACCAATGGACTCGAGGGAATTGATGCTCGTCAGTCGCTTATTGGTCGTTTCAATTATGCGTATGCTGATCGGTATATTTTAGAAGGATCGTTCCGTTATGATGGAGCAGCGTTGTTTCCTGAACAAAAACAATTCGGTTTCTTTCCTTCAGTATCGGCCGCATGGAGAATTTCACAAGAAAACTTTTTTGAACAAATTAGAGATCATGTAAGCGATTTGAAATTGCGTTTTGCGTATGGTGCTACAGGTAATTACTTGGATGTAAATGGAAATGCTATTGGTGCATTTTCTTATTTAGAGAAATATGCCACAACCTCAGGAATGATCTTTGGTAATCGATATTATAATGGATTGGCTTACGGTTCTACACCGAATCCCAATGTTACTTGGACCGAGTCGGAAAGCTACAACTTAGGTCTTGATTTCGGTTTTATAAACAATAAATTGAATGGTTCCATTGAAGTGTTTAAGCGTGCCGAGACCAATATTTTAGGCCCACGAACAGTGTTGTTGCCAGATACTTATGGACGAAGCCTTGCTCCAGAAAATTATGCTGCGCGAAGCTATCGTGGAGGCGAACTTTCCTTGAACTGGAATGATGCTATTGGTGAGGTTCGATATGGCGTTACAGGAAATGTTGGATATGCTGTAGACCAATGGGATGTTTATGATGAACCTGCAGCGTATGGACCTGGTGGTCTGCAAGAATTTAATTCAAGAATTGGAAGACCACATAACCGAATTTACGGATTAAACTCTTTGGGCATTGTTCGTACCCAAGAACAAGTTGATGAGTTGAAAAATGCTGGTTTTAAAACCTATGGACGAGATCCATATTTAGGTATGATTTTATTTGAAGACGTTAGAGGTCAGGATTTTTCAGAAACACCCGATGGGCTCGTTGACGGGAACGATATGCTCCTATTGTCCACAAATAATTCACCGCGTTTGGATTATGGTATTGGCCTGAATGGTTCTTGGAAAGGAATTTCGGTTAATTTATTGTTCCAAGGTGTTGCAAATTATGACCGTATGATTTCCAATCAAGAAGGTGGCGGAATGCGTCAACATGGAGGAACTTTCCGTCCGTATTATCCAATTTGGGCAGGTGATGTTTGGACACCGGAGAACCCGAATTCTGCTTACCCACGTCCAACGGGATACAACTGGGCTGAATCAGGTGGTGCTGCATCTTCCTTTTGGATGAGAAGTGGCGCGTTTTTTAGATTGAAGGATTTGAATGTTGCTTACGCTTTACCAAAAAGTGTAACGGATAAAGTGAAAATGAATAGCGTAAATGTCTTTTTTAATGGAACGAATTTATTTGTCTTCTCACCAATGACTGAGTTTCATGATCCAGAACAACTGAATTATGACTCATACCCTTTGATGAAGACTTTTACCCTTGGAATAGACGTTAAATTTTAATCGGAATAGAATCATGAAAAAAATATTTATACTTACAATAGGCGTTTTAAGCATGTTTACCTCATGCAAGAATGTCCTTGATATTGAGGATTTAAGATCACTTGATGAAGAAAAAGTTTGGAAGGACCCAAATTTGATAAATGCTTATATGGCAAACCTATATACTGTTTTTGGAAATTGGGCAGCTGAGGCGGATGAAAATAGTGAACAATTACTGGGAATTCCATTTCAAGTAAACTCAATTACGCCGACCTCCGGAGGATATAAATCTTGGGATTATACGCAAATCAGAAAGATTAATACCGCCATCCAAAAAATCGGTGAAAGCACAGTGTTGAGTGAAGATCTGAAGAATAAAACAATGGGTGAAGCTTATTTTCTTCGCGCTTTTACCTATTTTGATATGCTCAGAACTCACGGTGGGATTCCTTATATAACTGTTCCTCAACAAGCTGATTCTGATGATTTAAATACGCCAAGAAATTCGACAAAAGAGACTTTTGATCTTTTGGTTAAGGATTTGGATGAGGCTATCAAATTATTACCGCAAACTATTGATAAATCTTCAGACGATTATGGACGTATTGATGGTAATTTTGCTTTGGCTTTTAAAGCAAAAGTTTTATTGTATAAAGCTTCACCTCAATTTAACCCATCTAACCCATTCAGTAATGCGTATTGGGCAGAAGCGCATGCTGCTAATAAAATGGCCTATGAGCAATTGATTGCCAATGGCTTTGCTTTAACGCCTGATTATTCCAATATTACTCTTTTGGAAAGAGGATCAGAGGTCGTGTTTGCTGTAATTAATACATTCCCTAATAAGGTTGCCTCTTGGGATCATATTGTTCGGCCAGGATCGGAGAGCCGTGGTACTGCTGGTGCGGTTCCAAATTGGGGTTTTGTGAAAGAATTTCCGATGAAGGATGGTAAACATTATACTGATCCTACAGGAAAATACCACAAAACAGATGACGAGTTTTTACAATCTTATTGGGAAAATAGAGATCCGCGCTTTGATAAATCCTTTGTTTGGAATGGCAAGTTGTATGAAGTTTCTGGAAAAGCCGGAAAAAGGCAGTATACCAGTTTAGGAATTGCAGATGCCTTAGACAACTTCGGAGTTAATCCCAAAGCCAACGTGAATTCAGAAAATTTAGATCGCTATAGTGGATTCTTCATATTGAAAAACAGTAAACTTTCTTTAAAACAGACGGAAGCTCAGACCCAATATGATGTTGATTTTGTGCTGATGAGATTAGCCGAGGTTATGTTGAATTATGCTGAGACAGCTAATGAAACTGGAGATTTAGGAACAGCTCTTGATTTATTGAAACAAATTAGAAAGCGCGCTGGAATAGAACCGGGAATAGATGGTAATTATGGTCTTGTAGTAGCCAATAAAGCGCAAATGCGAGAGGCTATTTTAGCCGAAAGAAACATTGAACTTTGTTTTGAAGGTCATCGATTCTGGGATTTAAGACGTAATCGTAAGTTACATGTCTTGGATAAATCTACAAAATATGGTGTGGAAGCAATTGCTATTAATGCAAACGGGACAGACATGGATATTAAAAGGGCAAATGAACTGGCCTCTGAATACGAACTGAAGGAACATCAATTTAAATACAGTGTTCTACAGGTTCCAAAAAATGGGGTCAAGGTAAACGTAGTGCCTGATACGTATTATTTCTTCCCGATTTCACAATCTATAATTGATCGGAATCCCAATATCCTACAAAATAAGGATTGGGGCGGGACTTTCAATCCAACAATGGAATAGTTGAGAAATAAATAAGAAAAAATGGGAAGTAGTCAACCAGACTATTTCCCATTTTATTTTTGGCATACCTGAAGAGTTTGTCATTTCATTTAATTCTTGTACATTTATTAATGCCTTTACCAATTAAACACCTTTGGCAATTCTACAAACCAATATTTCTCATTAATGTTGTGCTTTCTGCTGCATTTAGTCTAGGAGAAATTGAAGCATATCCCTATGTGTTTATGAGTTTTGGCTATTTATGTTCCGTTGCAATGGTGCGTTTTTTTGAAGGAAATACTATTTTTCTTTTTTTCAATTTAGGATATAGCAGAGTTCGACTGTTGATGTATACCTTTTTCGCAAATTCAGCCCTATCCCTTCTTTTGTTAATTTTTCAGTGTATGTTATGGAAATAGAAAAGAAAGAACTTTATGTTGACTCGGTTCAATTTCACTACAGTGGAAAACAAGATGTTCTGACAGGTGGATTTATTCAAATGCAAACGGGTGATGTGACTGGTTTATTAGGCAGAAATGGGGCTGGGAAGACAACTTTTATGAAAATTATATTTGGAGCACTAACTGCACAAAATGCCTTCATAAAAGTTAATGGAAGAAAGGTGCGTAGGGCCTTTTCGAGCAAAGAGGTTTGTTATTTGTCTCAAGAAAGGTTTTTGCCTACGGCTTTTACGGTCCGAAAGTCCATCCATTTCATGTTAACCGAGAAGCAAAGTATTGACCAGATTGAAAAGGACGAAATCATTTTACCCATTCTAAAAAACAAAATTGCTGATATTTCAGCAGGGGAACTACGTTATTTAGAAATTTTACTTCTTATAGAGCAAAAAGCTACTTTTATCCTTTTGGATGAACCTTTTTCTGGACTTTCCCCTGTTTTAACCGAAAGAGTGAAGCAAATCATTTTATCAAAAACCTCAACAAAGAGCTTTTTGATTTCTGACCATGACTACATGAATGTACTGGAAATATGTAAGAAAATTTTGCTGCTAGAGAATGGAAGTTGTCGGATGATTCAAAAAAAGGAAGAACTGGAATTATTTTACGTCCCGGAGGGAACTTTTTCCGCTCGAAAGGACTAAATACTGCTCGGAATGACATGCTTAATTTAGTATATTTGTTCATTCAGAAAATCGAAATACATGTCCACAATAGTGATTAAGAATGCCCAAGTTGTAAACGAAGGAAGCATACAAACAAAAGACCTTTTTATTAAGAATGGAAGAATTGAGAAAATTGACGATTCGATTTCCATTTCCGCTGATTTGGAAATAAATGCTGAAGGTTTACACCTATTTCCCGGACTAATTGATGATCAGGTTCATTTTCGTGAACCAGGTTTGACCTATAAAGCCAATATATTTACGGAAAGTAGAGCTGCAGTGGCAGGGGGAACTACCTCATTTATGGAGATGCCCAATACGGTTCCCAACACATTAACACAAAAATTACTACAAGATAAATATGACATTGCTCAGGATTCTTCTTTGGCGAACTACTCTTTTTTTATGGGAGCGGCAAACGATAATCTTTCTCAAGTGCTAAAAACCAACCCAAGAGATGTTTGTGGAATAAAGGTCTTTATGGGATCCTCAACAGGTAATATGTTAGTGGATGATGAAAAAGCTTTGGAGGCAATTTTCAGTCAATCTCCTACTTTAATTGCAACGCATTGTGAGGATGAGGGGACTATTCAAAAGAATTTGGCTGCCTATAAGGAGAAATATGGCGACCAGATCACAATAGAAATGCATCCGTTGATTCGTTCTCAAGAAGCCTGCTATATTTCCTCGTCCAAAGCGATTGAACTAGCAAAAAAACACAACACCCGTTTGCATATTTTACACATTTCTACACAAAAGGAAATTTCCTTATTTGACCATTCAATCCCACTAGTGGATAAAAGAATTACCGCTGAGGCCTGTATTCATCACCTGTGGTTTTCAGACCAGGACTATACAACCAAAGGAAATTTTATTAAATGGAACCCCGCTGTAAAAACAATCCAGGATAGACAAGCGATATTAGAAGGGGTTTTGGATGGACATATTGATGTGATTGCCACCGATCATGCTCCTCATACTTTGGAAGAGAAATTAATGCCATACCTTCAAGCACCCTCTGGAGGGCCACTGGTGCAACATGCCCTACAAGCTTTATTGGATTTAGTAAAACAGGGAAAGCTTACTTTAGAACAAATGGTTGAGAAAACTGCACACAACACAGCGATTTTGTTTCAGATAGAACAACGTGGATTCATCCGCGAGGGATATTGGGCTGATTTGGTGCTGGTTGATTTAAACAAACCATATACCGTTACCAAAGAAAATATACTTTCAAAATGTGGGTGGTCACCTTTTGAAAATCATACTTTTTCATCCACAATTGAACACTCTCTGGTGTCAGGGTCCTTAGCTTATAGTAAAGGGAAGATACTCGAGGCGGGTTCCGGTCATCGCTTACTATTTAACAGGTAAAAGAAACATGAATAAACGTTTATTCTTAAAATCATTGGGCATGGGCTTAGCCTCCATTCCATTATTTGGCAGTACTGAAGCATTTTCGGTAGCCAATCAAATCCAACCTTTACTTAAAGGGAATGTTCTTAAAGTTGGCGATACGATTGGTATAATCACCCCGGCAAGTGCCTTAGGTGACGAGCAGGCCATAACCATTACCATTGAGGTTCTTGAATACTTTGGTTTCAAGGTAAAACAAGGTAAATATATTCGTGAGCGATATGGTAATCTGGCGGGTACTGACGCACAACGATTAGAAGACTTACATGCTATGTTTGCCGATGATGCTGTTCATGGCATCCTCTGTATTCGAGGAGGTTCAGGTGCGTCTCGATTGCTGTCAAAAATTGATTACAACTTAATCAGAAATAATCCAAAAGTTTTGTTGGGTTACAGTGATATTACAGCTTTAATAATGGCCTTTTATGCTAAAACGGGTTTGGTTACCTTTCATGGTCCTGTAGGCACAAGCAATTGGAGTCATTTTGTGGCAAAAACATTTACCGATCAATTTATTGACAACAAACTTGTGACTTTTAGCAACCCTGTGAAAACAGGAGATACCATAGTGCAATATAAAGACCGTATCAGTACGATTCATCCAGGAGTGGCTAAGGGCATACTATTGGGTGGAAACCTAACCTTGATTTCGGGATTATGTGGTTCTCCATATTTACCTGATTTTAAAGATAGCATATTATTTTTGGAGGAGATTAATGAATCTCCTGAAAAAGTTGATCGTATGTTTTGTCAAATGAAAAATGCTGGTATTTTAGATCAAATTAAAGGTTTTGTTTTTGGTAAATGTACGGATTGCTCACCTTCTGGTAGCTATGGTTCCTTGAATCTGGATCAAATTCTGAACGATTACATCAAACCCTTAGGAATTCCGTCATACACAGGAGCAGTCATTGGACATGTAAACGATCAATTTTTGTTACCGGTTGGCGTTATGGTGAAACTGGATGCAGACAAAGGAACAATAGAAATTTTAGAAAAAGCGTTAATATAAAATGAAAGTACTATTTTTTTGCCTTGCGCTTCTTGCCCTAACGAGCTGTAGCGATCCATTTTCAAAGTCTACCTCAAAAAAATCGGGAATCCAGATTGACACCACTCAATGGAATCAGATGCACGAACTTTATAAGGAATCTGCTTTAATGAATAGGCGTTTTAAACATCGTCAGGTAGATTCTTTAGTGGCAATCCATCGAAAAAGTAATCTTTTTCAGATTAGCCAGATTGGCCAATCGGTTCAGGGTCGATCAATTTATGAATTGGAGTATGGAAAAGGAGATAAAAAGGTTATGCTTTGGTCTCAAATGCATGGTGATGAACCAACGGCAACGATGGCCCTATTTGATATTTTTAATTTTCTTGAGGGAAAAGGTGATGGTTTTGATTCCATAAGATCAGTGCTTTTGGCCAATCTAAATTTGCATTTTATTCCTATGCTAAACCCTGATGGCGCCGAAAAATTTAACAGAAGGAATGCGCAAAGCATCGATTTAAATCGAGATGCCCGTGCGAGTCAAACGATAGAAGGGGCGTTGTTGAAATCCCGTGCTAAACACATTAAACCTGGTTATGGTTTTAATTTGCATGATCAAAATATATATTACAATGTTCCGGGGACGAAAAACCCTGTGTCAATTTCCTTATTAGCCCCTGCATATAATCAACAAAGAGAGATTAATGAGGTTCGAAAAGGAGCAATGAAAATCATCGTTGGAATGAATCAAATACTTCAAAAGTATATTCCTGATGCCGTAGCAAAATATGATGATACTTATACTCCACGTGGATTTGGGGATAATTTTCAATCCTGGGGGGCAAGTACGGTGTTAATTGAATCTGGTGGTAAAAAGGGAGACCCAGAAAAACAATACATTCGTAAACTAAATTTTATTATCATCCTGAATGCTTTAATGGAAATTGCTCAGGGCAGCTATAGCGATTATAACGCCCAAAATTATGAGGATATTCCATTTAACGTTAATCAACTCCACGATGTCTTGATTCGGGGCTTGGAGTTCGGTTCCGATTCGATTCCATTAAGAAGTGATGTGGCTATCCGAAGAGGGGAATTCACGATAGGGAATGATTTTTTTGTGCGTGGTCGTATCGAGGATATTGGGGACCTTCAAGAATCGTACGGTTATGATGAATTGCAGGCTGATGGATTACATTTTGCAACGGCAAAGATTTCACCAGATGTTTTTGCGGACGTTAGCTCTTTAACCCCGCAGATTGCTTTTGATTTATTGAAAAAGGGATTTATGGGTGTGAAAGTTCAATCTGTTAAAGCGGATGAAATAAATAGCTTACACAATCTTCCGATCCAGGTTTTTGCATCTAATGATTTTGCGAACACGCCTTACATTGATCTGGGAGGTACTGCTAATTTTTATCTAGCTGATTCTTCCAATCATTTGAAGTATGCAATTTTGAATGGTTATCTGATTGATTTATCAAAGACAGTCAAGGATATTGGCCTATTAAAAAATAGGATACATTAAGCTTTTTATAGTCAAGGTACATCGGATAATGGGCATTAAAAAGCTAACTTTTCTCTACTTTTGGGACATTATTGACATAAGAATACCCATTGCTAATGGCAAATGGGTATTCCTTTAGTATACCTTGGTAAGACATGGGTGGATTTCAAAATGTTTTAGTAAAGTTAATCCTTTCTTAAAGCTTCGAGAGGAGAGCGATTAATGACCGATAAACTATTAATTAAACCAATTACTACTGTCAGCAGTACAACGAAAGACATGAGTAGAAGCATCATTCCCATGGATGGTAAAAATACACTCTTAAAGACCAAAATAGCCAAAAGATAACTTGCAATTAGGGATATAATTATCCCAGTTAATGCAGAGAAGAATCCAAGAAAGAGATACTCACTGAGGGTTATTGCATATATCTGTTTTCTACTTGCCCCCAAGGTCCGTAACAACACATTTTCTCGGGCCCGTTGGAACTTACTGATTCTAACCGATGCAATCAACACAATAATCCCTGTTAGGATACTGAATGCTCCCATAAATTGGATGATAAACCCAATTTTTTCCAGGATTTTTTGAAGGATCTCAAGAATAGCTTTCATATCAATAACCGAAACATTTGGAAAACTAGTAACGATTTTCTGTTGAAACTTGCTGGATGCTAAGGTTGAAGGTACTTTTGTCATCATTAAATAGAACTGAGGAGCCTGATCGATGCTTCCTTTAGCAAATACGACCCTAAAATTGGATTGGAATCTATTCCAATCCACTTGCCTTATGCTGCTGACTTTTGCCGCTATAACTAATCCTTGTACATTGAAGGAAAGGTTATCACCTACTTTTACATTTAAATTTTCTGCATATCCTTTATCCAACGAAACAGAAGCTGTGTCATTTTGAGCTACTTTTGGAACCCATTTTCCAGATGTCAAACTTTCAGAATCTGTTAAAGAATCTCTATAGGTTGCTCTTATTTCGCCACGAAACGCTCTAGATGAAATTTCTTGAGAAGTGTCAGCTAAAACATCCTGTAGCGTAGTGCCATTAATACTTTCCAATTGCATTGTTACAATTGGGACAGATTCCAAAATGGGATACCCTTCAGATCTTGCCAAAGTAATCAGGGAATCCCGCTGGGTCTGCTGGATATCGAACATCAGCATATTTGCCTGACTTTGCTCAGAAGATACGCGAACTCTGTTTATCAATAAATCCTGAACCAAAAACATAGTTGCTATCAATGCTGTTCCTAGTCCTATTGAAACCATTAAAATAATCGTTTGATTATTTGGTCTGTACAAATTCGAGAGCCCCTGTCTCCATAAATACGGCCATTTCTTTGGGAAATATTTCCGAATGCATAGGGTAAGGCCTTTGGCCACCCCATAGAGTAATAAGAACGTTAATCCGACTCCAAGAACAAAAAAAAGAGTTTGGATCCAATCGTTCATTTGAAGTCGTGCAAAACCTGTAATGAATCCAATAATTAGCAGATAAATCCACCAGTTCAGCTTGTCTTTAAATAAATGCTCTTGTTTATCTGTAATGCGAATAGAATTAAGTGGAGAAATATTTCGAACAGTTAATAAGGGTAATAAGGCAAACAATACAGCAATGATAACTCCTAATCCGATGCCTTCAAGGATGGCAAACCAGGAAACTCCTGTAGATAGTGACACCGGTAATATATCTTGCATAACCAGTGGAATCAAATACTGAATCAATGTTCCGAGAACAGCCCCGATAATTCCACCGAGTAGTCCTATGGCTGCGAATTGGATTAAGAAAATAAAGAATGCTTGTTTGGCTGAGGCTCCTAGACAACGCAATACTGCTACAGAGATTAACTTCTCCCTTACATAGATCTGGACTGAACTTGAAACGCCGATACAACCTAACAAGAGCGCAACAAAACCAACTAGTTCCATAAAACTAGCCATATCCTCAAAGGATCTTCCTGTATTCTCTTTTGTGGTTTGTATGGTTGCAGCGCTTAATTGCAAACCCTCAATGCGCTTTTGTAATTTTTTTATTTTTTTATCTATTGCAAAATTCTTAGGGAGCTTAAAATAATAATGATACTCTATGCGGCTTCCTGTTTGTTGAAGACCAGAATTTGCTAATTGTGCTATGGGGACAAAAACAGAAGGAGCCATCGCTCCGGAAATGGACGTTTGTCCTGGTTGCGAAAGGACATTGCCCAGTATTGTGTAGGTGTTATTGCCCAATTGTACGGAATCTCCAACTTTTGAATTGAATTGCAGCAAAAGAGAATTTTCTAGAAACACACCCTGTTTTTTTTCAAAGTCAGAAAAATGATCTAATGGATCGGTTTCGATCTTACCATAAAATGGAAATTTTCCTTCTAGGGCACGCACTTGGACTAATTTAGAACCAGCAGCTTTTGGAAATCGAATCATAGAGAAGAACCTCTCTTCTTTGGCGAAATCCTCACTCAATCTTTTCAGAGAGTCGATGAAATTCAGTGTCTGTTGTGATGGCAATCGCCTGCTTTGCAACGCTAAATCCGCACCAATCAATTCAGCGGCTTGCGTATTAATGTCCTGTTTTAAATTTTTGTTGAAAGAATTCATTGCCACTAGTGCAGCAATTCCTAGTATGATTGAAGAGATAAATAAAAATAACCTAGATCGGTTTTTACGACTATCTCGCCAGGCCATTAAGAGGATCCATTTCCAATTCATCGTATCATTCCTCCTTTAATTGGAATAACCTTTTGGGTTTTTGCAGCAAGATCTAAGTCATGAGTTACAATGACCAAGGTCGTTCCAGATTCTTTATTCAACTGAAAGAGCATATCCTCAATAATTAGACTGGTCTCCGCATCAAGATTTCCAGTTGGTTCATCTGCAAATAGTATTTTTGGTTTATTTGCGAATGCCCGGGCTAAAGAGACGCGCTGTTGTTCGCCGCCAGATAATTGAGAGGGGTAGTGATCTGCACGAGCGCTTAACCCAACTTTTTCCAGTAAATCTATGGCTTGTTGGTGTTTATTTTTCATCCCACGCAACTCCATAGGAACTAATACATTCTCCAGTGCCGTTAGAGTAGGGAGCAATTGGAAATTCTGAAATACAAAACCCACATGTTCATTTCGAATTTGTGCCAGTTTATCCTCGCTCAACCCAGTGAGTTTTATTTCATTTAAGGTAATATCTCCTTGAGAGCTATGATCAAGTCCGGCGCACAAACCCAGTAAAGTCGTCTTACCACTTCCAGAGGGACCAACAATAGCAACGCTAGAACCTTGCTCAATTTCGAAATTGATGTCGTTTAAAACAGGAATTTTAGTACTTCCTATTTGATAATGTTTGAAAACACCTTGTACTTGTAGAATTATAGAGGCTGCCATATCTAATAAATGTATTGATATTTTGATTAATTTAGCTTAATGAATGATATCAAAATATTATTATTGGCAATAATGGCTGTTTTTTTACTTCCATCTTGCAATAGTTCGAATTCTAAGCAGACTGAAAATCCAGATGATCTTCCTTCTACCAATAACACCCAGACCATGAAACGTATTCTATTTTTTGGAAATAGTCTAACCGCCGGACTTGGTTTGGACAATCAATCCGAGGCATTCCCTGCATTGATTCAACAAAAAATAGATTCTTTGGGGCTTCCTTATATTTGTGTAAATGCGGGCCTAAGTGGTGAGACTTCCGCTGCTGGAAAGGAACGAATAGATTGGTTGTTAAAGGATTCACTTGATGTTTTCGTGTTGGAACTAGGAGCTAATGATGGTTTGCGCGGCATTCCCACAGAGGCTACTTTCCGAAATTTGGATGCAATTGTAATTAAAGTGAAGAAGGCTTATCCGAGTTGTAAATTGGTTTTAACTGGAATGATGGTTCCTCCGAGTATGGGAAAACAGTATTTTGAAGACTTTGCGTCTATCTTTCCAAAATTAGCGAAGAAACATAACATGGCTTTGGTTCCTTTTTTATTAGAGGATGTGGCGGGTATTCAAACGTTAAATCAAGCAGATGGTATTCACCCGACAAAGGAAGGTCAGCGTATTCTAGCGGATAATGTTTGGACACATTTAAAGAACATTTTATGAAATAAAGGAAATAAAGGGTCAAGGATACCAAAAATAGATTAGCTCAAAACGAAAATCCATTTTTTGTTATTGGAAAAATTTTGCGTTCTGAAAGAAAAAGCCTAAGACAGAGATATTATTTTTCTTTTTCAACTTCATGCTTTCAATAAAATCTATTATTTTGCACAAAAAACTAACCAAATAGATGAGTCACGGAAAATTAAGACAGGATAAGAAATGCTTAAATTGCGGTCATTTTGTTGAACAGAAATATTGTCCAAATTGTGGACAGGAAAATATAGAAACAAGGCAACCGTTCTATTACCTTTTTACTCATTTTTTTGAAGACTTTACGCATTATGATGGACAGTTTTGGAAGACTATGCGTTATCTTGTATTCAATCCGGGGCGGCTGACGAAAATCTATCTCCTCGGACAGCGGCAATCCTATGTCCCTCCGGTTAAGCTCTACATTTTTATCTCATTTGTCACTTTTTTCATCGCTTCGTTTGTTGGGGTAAATATTCATAAAAATAACTCAAATTCAACTGATATTGGTGTGGATAGTGTCAGACAGCTCATTAATGTTGAACGCACGCTGGAGGCGGCCAATTTAAGCCCTGAAGATTCGATTGTTATTCAAAGGGTTTTGCAAGGACTTCCTGAACCCGATGGAAATCACCAGCAAAAAAAGCCCGAGATTATTGACCTGAACTTGAAAGATGCAAAAATTGCAGATGTAAATTCCTTAGCAGAGTATGATTCGTTAACGGCTGAAAATAAGTCTTTTATAAGAAAAGTGTTAAGGCCTTTTGCTAAGAAATTCTTTGAATTAAAAGAACAAGAGCAAACACTTTCTGAAATAGCGCGGAATTTTTTAATTGTGTTCATGCACACTTTTCCAAAAGCATTGTTTTTCTACCTTCCGGTTTTTGCTTTTTTTCTTTGGGTATTCCACGACAAAAAGAAATGGTGGTATTTTGACCACGGGGTCTTTACACTCCATTATTTCTCCTTTCTTTTATTAATTGTCACTTTCTTTTTGATTATTAATTTGGTTGAGCCCTTACTTCACTCCTCTAGTTGGTTTACTTATTTAAGTACATGGCTGTATGGTATCGCAATGATCTATGCTACGATTTATTTCTTTATTGCACACAGACGTCATTATGGAACCAGAAAAAGAATGAGTATTGCAATTGGAATAGCGGTTTTTGTAGTCAATTCACTTGCATTTTCTATTTTATTGATGATTCTGGTTCTTCTGAGTTTGTTGTTGATGCATTAATTTGTATTTGAATCTGATTTGCTGGTTTGCATCAAGTGAAAATGAATAATCGCAAAACAGGCCGTCCTAAAGATCTTTGGACGGCCTGTTTTATTTTCTTTTTAAGGGATGAATTTATGGTTGATCCCACCAAAGTTTGGTGCTCAAAGGAACCTCAGAAGGTACATTACTTCCATTTTCGGCAATTTCATTTGAAGGATACGCCACCCTACGTATGAACTCATTTCCTAGAACTGAGCCAATAGGCAGTTTGAAATCTTTGTATTTATAATCAAATCGTCTGGCATCATTCCAACTTTCTGAATTCAGGTAGGTTACAATGTATTTCTCTTTGAAAATATCTAACAAAGTTAGATTGTTTGCGCCTTTTGAGATCGCCGTGATGTAGGCCTGAGCCTGCGAATTGCCAACTGTTAATTTTTCCATGTTCGCCTGTACGCCTGCTAAATATGAGGAATAAGCAAGGGTTTTGTTGTTATCTCGAAATGCAGCTTCAGCTTCAATGAATTTGATTTCAGCAAAATTAAGGATGTCCAAGGTAGAGGCATCGCTTGTTAATGGAGAGTTATAACTGATGTAACATTCATCACGAACGGTATTGGCAGCCCCCGTATTCCCTTCACCGTTTCTAGTGCCGACATAGGTATTATGTACCGTTTTTTCAGTGATTTTTGCAATACGAGGATCTTCAATTCCATAGGTTTTTCCATTTAATTGATCAATGAAATTACTGGAGAGCCAACCGCCTAAGACATTGTTTAGGTTACTTCTGGCGATTGAGGCCCAAGGATTAATTCCATCGTAAGTTCCCATGGTCACGTCGTCCGCATTGGAACTTAATGATTTGGCTGTAGCAGCCAAAACAGCCTTAGGATTGTAATTGGCCTTTTTACTGATTTTATTTAAAAGCCTCGCTTGGATACCGTAAGCAAATTTAGTCCATTTTCCAAGATCCCCTTTGAAAAATAAGTCGTTATTCTCTCCCAAACTTTGGGATGCATCAGAACGGTTTAAATTTTCGATGGCCTTATTTACTAAATCTTGCTGCGCTTGATATAACTCTTCCTCGCTATCGTAAGGGATTAAAATCACAGGTTCTTTATAAAAAGCCTGACTATACGGAGCACTTCCCCAGGTATCGGCAACCAATCCAAGTTGATAAGCCATTAACAATTGCGCTACCCCTAAATGCTCATAAGCTGCCGATTCTTCTGATAATTTCATCATGTCATACAAATCCGATAGCGCATAATAAAGGTTGTCCCAAGTGCTTGAATTGTTTGTGATCTGATACGTATCTGTATCCGAACCAGAAGATGGACTTGCCAAATATTGTGTGTAATAATTAGTAAACGAGGCGATTCTATAGTTATTAAATGCTGCCTTATGTGTTGCTGTGGTTAACAGCGCGTTAAGGGGTGGAGTTTGAACAAGATTCGGGTTATCCGTTAGTTCAAAATAATCCTTACAGCTGTTCAATGAAATCAGCCCTAAAGCAAGGATGGATATTTTTCCTATTTTAATTAGATTTTTCATGTTTTTAAAGATTAAAAGCCAAGATTTAAGCTGAATAAGAAACTTCGAACAGCGGGGTAGGTCATACCTGCAAATCCATCAATATTAGAGCCACTAGCAGTAGTTGAGTTTTCAGGATCGTAACCAGAGTATTTGGTCCAAAGTGCTACATTATTACCCACTACCGAAACTTTTGCATGCTGAATAAATTTGTTTTCCAACCACGATTTTGGTAGACTGTAACCCACCGAAACGGATCTCAATCTTACCCATGAAGCGTCCTCAACGAAAAAGTCTGAATTGCCACGGTGATAATTTCTATAATATCCATTACCATAATCAATTCCGGTTTTAGGATCTTTGCCCTGTCCTAACCAAACTTCCTTGGTATTTGTTGATCCATCCGCCAACACACCTTCAAAAACTTTATGATCGTTTCTGTTTTCGGTATACGTTGCCGTTCCAAAGGAAGACATGTAATTTCCTAGTTGGTTGTATCGGTCTTGTCCAACACGTGCATCAATTAAGAATCCGAAAGAAAGATTTTTGTAGTTAAAGCTATTATTCCATCCTGCAATCCAATCCGGTTGTACGTTTCCTAATTTTTTAGGTACCGAGGTTGATTCTAAAACGGGGAATCCGTTACTTCCAATTAAATAAGGACGACTCTCATCCAATTCGGGTGATTTGTCCAATCCTTCAGCTATTTCTTGTTCAGTGTAGTATCTTTTGTAACTTCTTCCAAAAAGGGTTCCGTATGATTCTCCTGGAATTAATTTCATTGACACGGTGGAACTTAGATAACCAGATTCGGAGGCAACTACAATTTCGGATAAATCGTCTCGAATTTCCAATACCTTGTTTCTATTGATGGAAAAGTTTAAATCTGAATTCCATGTGAAATTATCCTTTCTAACAGGAACCGTATTTAGGGTCACCTCAAAACCTCTATTGCGCAGACTTCCTGAATTGATGGATGCAGTTACATAACCTGTCGTAGAGGTTACAGGAACTTGAATAATTAAATCCTTACTTGTTGAGTTATATAGATTTACATCGAATCCAAATCTACTGTCAAAAAACTTCATTTCCAGCCCCAATTCATAGGTATCTGTGAACTCCGGTTTGAGTTTGCTATCACCCAGTAAGGAAGGTCTGGTATACCCGATATACCCAGTTGGGAGATTCGTATACGGCGTATAACCAAAGCTGGTTGAATAAGGCAAGGCATCTTTTCCGATTTGAGCGTAGGATAGACGGAACTTAGCAAAATTGATTGATTCAGGAAGCTCCAAATGATCTGAGAAGACATAACTCAAGGATGCCGATGGGTAAAAGAACGATCTATTGCTTCGCTCTAGGGTAGAGGTGATGTCGTTTCGTCCAGTTAGGGTCAGAAATAAATAGTCTTTGTAGGTTAAGGCAAGTTCTCCGAAGAAACCCATTAAACGTCTTTTCTCATTGTATGTGTTCGTCTTTAAGATGTTGGCATTTCGCAAATCAAACCAATTATAAACCGTTAAGTCTCCGCCTTCAACATCATTTCTTTTTAAGGAGCTATCGAAGACTTCATGACCTAAGCGAAGTGTGGCATTAAGATCGTCAGAAAAATCATGTTTAAAGGTTGTGATAAAGGTGCTATTAAAAGATCTGTAATTGTAGTTATATACATTGTAAAAACCTCTTCCATCTGCACCATCTACTCCATTGTCATACACAATTCTTTCATCAGCCAAACCTTGTGATCCTAGAGCGGTCCATTCCCTGTTATCTCTATAGGTATCGATACCAAAACGATAACTGAAATCTACCCATTTTGCTGGCGAATACATCAGATTGATGCCACCTACTGCACGTAGAACATTGTCTGTATACCGGTTTGTGTTTGCTACATAAATCGGATTATCTGTTTCACCATAGGATTTCATAGTGCCATTTTCGGTAATGTAATCCCGTAAATCATGACGAGGAGACCAATAGATTAATTGTTCTGCATAGCGGTTTGCATTTCCGCGTAGTCCTCCTGAATTGTTTACAGATAGGGAAGCTCCTCCTTTTAATTTTTCATTAATTTCAAAGTTGGTATTAATTCTCCCTTGGTAATTTTTGAAATTTGAGGCAGGAAGTACTCCAGTCTGATTGAGTTGGGACAGAGAGGTTAAGAAATTTATTTTTTCAGTACCCCCTGAAAAGCTCAGTGAGTTTCTATATTGACTACCTGTATCAAAGGCTTCTTTAAAATGATTGTATAATTTATCTGGATGCGTGGGATCTTCTTTTTTAGCGACATCCACTGTAGGTCCAAAGGAAGGCCAGAAATCTTCTGAGTTATATTTACCCATCCATCCTTGGGTATAGGTGTCTTGAATGTCTGGAAACTTATTGACATTTTCGAACCCGACAGAGCCTTGATAATCGATTTTTAACGTTCCATTTTTACCCGATTTAGTCGTAATCATGACCACTCCGTTCGCTCCGCGTAAACCATAAAGTGCCGTCGCGGCTCCTCCTTTTAAAATGTTTATAGTTTCGATGTCATCAGGGTTTATATCCACTGCACGATTACTCATTCCCCGGAGTTCCGCATTTCCGCCTCCAGTGCTTGTGCTGTTATCCATCTGGATTCCATCGATAATGAACAAAGGATTACTGCTTCTTTTGGGGTCGATGGAATTAATACCACGGATCTGGATATTAGCTCCCTGTCCTGGTGCTCCACCTGTTGAACTAATGGTAACTCCTGAAACTTTTCCCTGTAATGCATTAACCACATTGGTTTGTTTATTGACGTTCAGGGTCTCACTATTTACACTTTGGGCACCATAACCGAGAGATTTTTGGCTTCTTTGAATACCCATTGCTGTCACCACAACCTCATCAATTTCACTTTGTTGGTGGTTTAATTGAATTTGCAGGTTTGTGCGACCATTGATGGGTTGCTCATGGGCCCTATACCCTACGGCTGTGATCGACAAAGTTCCGTTTCCAGGAGCGTTAATCGTGAATAAACCATTCTCATTGCTGGAGGTACCTTGTTGGGTTCCTTTTATGAATACAGAAGCACCTGAAATAGGTTTTCCTTCCGTATCGGTAATTTTTCCAGCTATAGAGAGTTGTTGTGCGGATAGCGTTTGCATTGAGCAAACCGAGGCTACCGCAATTGAAATAATGGTTGGTAGAGTCATCTTTAGCTTGATTGGTTATTTGATGACTAATATAACGGAATTATGACAATAGTTCTAGGATAATCGCAAAAAAATGCATAATAATTTTTATTTATCACATTTTAATTAAGTGAAGGTCATGAAAAATGTAATTTTTCTTACGGAAACTATTCATATTAGTAGCGAGGACGATATTTTTTTGATTATAAAAGGATGGGGGTGTGCTTTTTTAAGCATACCCCCATCCTTTTTCTGTTTTTTTTGTTTAATATTCTGGATTTTGTTGTTTCGCTAATTCTGGATTAGCATTCATTTCTATTTCGGGAATGGGAAGAATGGTTTTGTAAAATGTACGATCAATTGATTTGGTTCTGTGAGTCATCGAAACTCCCACATGTTCATCATTGAATGTGATGGTTTTATTGGTTCTGATCATGTCCCAAAAACGTTGACCTTCGCCATACAGCTCTTTGCTTTTTTCATCCAAAATCATGTCTTGGCTTACGTTCAATGCGGTGGCTGGTGGGAGATTAGGTGAACGTTTTCGGATTTGGTTCAAATAATTTGCAGCCTTAAGAGGTTCTGGAGCCGCTTTTTTAAGTGCTGCTTCTGCCGCAATCAAATAAACTTCTGATAAGCGAATGACTTTGATGTTCACTGCTGTGAAATTATCCTTACCATCTCCTGATTTATCAACTGAACCAACATATTTGTAACATGCAGCTTGACGGCTTAATTCATCCGGTGCATAAATTCCCCACCGGACATCTTGCTGATCTTTTCCTAGGCGATCTAAAAAATAGTCAGAGGCAGTGAAGTTTCCTAAAGCATTATTATCTTTACTTCTAAGGTAATAGAAACCTAGTGATGAGGCTCCTAAATCCCCTTGATCCTTACTTAATGCAATTTCAAAAATAGATTCTTTTTCAAATTGACTAGCCCAAGAATTTAACCATTCCGAATTGGAATATAACGAATAAACTTCTGAATTAATGACCTGCTCTGCTGCATGAAGGGCATTCTCATGATCTGCCATGGTTAAGTAAACGCGTGCTTGGAGCGCCTGGTTCGCATAGTAATTAATGTAGCCAGGATCTACTTTCTTTGGTAATAATTCTTCTGCTTGTTTTAAGTCCGTTATAATTTGTTCATAAACTTGCTTCACGGTTGACCTTACCGGTTGAGCGGTTGGTTCAAGCAATTCAGTGATGATGGGTACTCCGAGAGATGTCGCATCCATCGTATATGTCTTTCCGTACAAGCGGACTAAATCAAAATGTATGAGCGCTCGTATTGTAAGTGCCTGTCCCTTAAAGTTTGAAAAATCAAGATCTGTTCCTTCGGCCTCTAATTTCTCAATGCTTTTAATCAGGTTGTTTGCTTGAAGTATAGCGTTGTAACCTTCCGACCAAAAACCAGAATAGTTGTTGTTATTGACTGAATGGTTGTATACATAGAGTGCATCGAGACCACGTCCCTGGGATAATATCGTTAAATCTCCACCTTTGGCGTCTGCATACAGCATAAAATTACGACCATAATAATTAGACCCTCCCAAACTTCGGATTAATCCATTAATCATTACTTTAGCATCTGCTAAATTTTGTATAGTCACGCTTGATTCGGTCGAGTTGGTGGGTAGAACGTCCAGGAAGTTCTTGCAAGAAAATAAAGATAAACTCGCTAAGGCTATGATATATATTGATTTCTTTTTCATGATTTGACTTTAATTATTGTTTATAAACCTATTTCTAAACCAAAAGTGTATGATTTACCAAATGGCGTTTCCCATCCTCTTGTCCCAAACTGATTAACTTCTGGGTCTGCCCATTTAAATTTAGAAGCAGTTAATAAGTTTGTGCCATTAAAGTATATCCTTACATTGTTTAGCCTTAGCTTATTGCTAATTTCTTGCGGTAACCGGTAGGATAAATTGAGGTTCTTTAAACGAATAAAAGAGGCATCATAAAGATGACGGGTAGATCTGGTTATACCATCTTCTGGGTCATTTCCATTTGTTTTTGGGTAAAGCGCGTCTGTATTCTCGGGAGTCCAAGATTCTTGGATCGCATAATAGGAGCGGATTCTTTCCCAATAATATCCGTCCTCTGCGACGTCTCTTGAACCATGGTCAAATATTTTTCCACCTATCTTATAGTTAAAGTTTAAACCCAAACTGAAACCTTTGTACTCAATATCAGTATTGATTCCCCCGTAAGCCTTTGGAATTGGAGTTCCTGCGATAATTTGTTGAGCATCACTTGCTTTATTGCTAGCTCCTCGGCCATTGAACAAGAAATCGCCGTCTGTTCCATCATTGGTATACCAAATTGGTTTCCCGTTACTTTGGTCGACACCTGCCCATTCGGCGAGGTAATAGGAGAACACATTTTCTCCTTCTCTGTAAATAAATTGAACACGATCATCTCCTCCAGTTGGATCCCACCACGTTAGATCTTTTCCCTCGCTTAATTTCAATACCTTAGATTTCAGTAAAGAAGTGTTTACACTGGCTGACCAACGGAAATCATCCTTTTTGATAAGGTCTCCACCTAATGAAATTTCAATACCTTGGTTGTTAATTAGGCCTACGTTTTTAAGCGTTGAACCAAATCCAGTAACCAAAGATATATTTACATCTTGCAATAAATCTTTTGAATCTCGAGAGAAATATTCGACAGATCCAAATAATCTATTTTGAAAGAACGCAAATTCGGTTCCTACGTTAAATGAATAACTTTTTTCCCATTTCAAGTCACGGTCAGCAATGGTTACGATATTTCCTCCAGGTTGATCCTGGTAATTTGTTCCATATTCGGCTAGAGACCTCCATCCGAAATTTTCACTTGGCAAGGTTCCATTGGTACCGTAGGACACTTTGAGTTTTAATAAGTCCAAATAGTCAGCCTGTGCTAAAAAGTTTTCATTTTTTAAATTCCAAGCTCCTGATAGCGACCAAAAATTACCCCATCTGGTGTCTGGACCTAGGCGAGAGGATCCATCTCGGCGCACGGAAGCCGAAATAAAATAGGTGTTCAAATAATTGTATTCAGCTTTAGAAAAAACGGACAACATATTATTACCCCATGAATATGCACTTGCATCTTTAACCCCTGCAGTCTCGACCGTATGCAAAGCGCTTGATGGTAGATTTGAACCACTAGCGTATTGATAATTCACTTGATTTTTTTCCGCCTCAAATCCACCCAATACATCAATGGAGTGATTGCCGAACGATTTAAGGTAGTTTAGGGTTGTTGAGGATAGCAACTTTTGATAGTTCGTGCTGTATTCAAACACTGTTCCGTTGGCCGTTTCCCCATAGGTGGTATGGTAATGCATCGGACTGTAATATAAATGGTCCTTAACCTCTGAATTATCGAACGAGAAAATGGTTTTTCCAGTCAATTCGGGAAGAAACTTCACCGTTAAGGAAGGAGCAGCTATTATCCTTAGGGTTTTCGAGTCATTTTCCCATTGCTTATCATAATACAAAGGGTTATAACCTAGTGAGTTATATCGATCCGTGTATTCTTTACCCGTTTTATAATCTGTAGGCCAATAGAAAGGGAAAAGTAAATTGTTTGCTAAGTAATTATAGTTGGTCCCAGTATTTCTTGTGTCGTTAAAGCCTTGTTTACCGTTATGGCTAATGTTTATGTTGCTGGCAAACTCAACTTTGTCGTGTAACTTTTGTGAAAAATTTAATCGTCCACCTATGCGACTAAATTCATTGGTGTAGGCCCTGCCTTTCTCTTTGGTATAGGATAAGGAAGAATAATATCGAGTTGCTTCGGTTGCTCCACTGATGGATAAATCGTTGGTTTGGAATTGACCTGTCCGAAATAACGCATCTTCCCAATCAAAGTATTTACCATCTCTATTCTCTACACCGTCTGTTTTACCTTTGATGTTGATTTTATCATACAGACCCACACCCTCGCTTGAGAATTCATAGCCGTGCATGCCGAACCGGGAATTCATCCGATTAACAGCATATTCATTGGCCTGAACATCTGTACTTCCATTGGAGGTTTTATAGTCATGAAATATTTGATAATAATATTGGATCTGCTCCTGGACATTCCCTGGTTTATAGTTGTCTGTAGCCCAGCTCGGTGTAATGCCCAAAGAGCTTCGGAAGTCAATTTTTGGTTTCCCAGATTTCCCGGACTTTGTGGTGATAATCACAACCCCGTTAGCGGCGCGCGATCCATATAGAGAGGACGCAGCTGCGTCTTTTAAAATAGTGATAGATTCAATGTCATTGGGGTTGATTGTAGACATGATGTTGTTGGTCGTACCTGCTAATTTTCCGTTCATTTGACCAGCGTCACCACTCATTGTAGGTACACCGTCAACCACGTATAGAGGTTCATTGGAGGCATTCATTGAACCAATTCCGCGAACACGAACGGTCGAGGTGGCGCCTGCTTGTCCTGAGGTTGTGTTGATCTGTACTCCGGGTATTTTTCCCGTTAAAGCCTGTTCGAATGAAGTTACAGGAATATCCTTTGCTTGCTCACTGTAATTGATATTTGCGGCAGATCCCGTATAAGAACTTTTTTTCGCTGTACCATAAGCGACCACCATGACCTCGTCAATCGCTTGATTGTCTTGAACCATCTGGACGCTTATGCTTTTCCTTGCGGCTATTTTGATTTCTTGTTTCTGGTATCCAATGGCAGTGAAGACAAGGGTTGCATGTTGATCCGCATTTAATGAAAATAATCCATTTTCATTGCTTGAGGTACTGTTGGAAGATCCCTTCACCAATATGGTTATCCCTTCAAGAACTTTACCCTCTGAATCGGTTACCTTACCGGCCACAGAAATTTGTTGGGCATTTACAAGCTGAATGGATGCACAAGTCAGTACGCACAAAGTTGTGAGTATTTGTTTTTTCATAGTTTTGGTTCTAGTTTAATTCGTTAGTTTTAATTTTCATCTATTTTTTAAGAATGCCAATTCCAGCGCGTTCAGGTAAAATACACCGGCCGTTTTGAACCTCCATTCCTTGGTAGATATCGTTGGCGATGAGTAGCGCTCCGTCTAAATCTGCCCAGTCTACTAGTGGAGCTAATTGTGCAGCCGCTGAAATCGCGCATGATGTCTCGGTCATACAACCTAGCATAACTTTCATGTGTAAGGCTCTGGCAAGTTCTGCCATTTTTTTTGCCTCTCTTAACCCCGTACATTTCATCAGTTTGATATTGATGCCCGTATACACACCTTGTAAAGCTGCGACATCTGATAACCGTTGACACCCTTCGTCTGCGATGGTTGGGATGGGAGAATGTTCAGTCAGCCATGCATTTTCATCCATCATTTCTTTAGGCATAGGTTGTTCTAAGAATAGCACATTTTGTTCTTTTAACCAATGAGCCATTTCCAGTGCCTCTTCTTTATTTTTCCAGCCTTGATTCACATCTGCACATAGAGGAACATCGGTTACTGATCGAATTGTATTAATGATCATTTTATCTGTTTCTAATCCTAATTTCACTTTTAAGATTTTAAACTGATCAGCTTCGGCTACTTTTCTTCGGATCATCTCCTGGGTATCAATACCTATGGTGTATGAAGTTGGAGGAATTAATTCTGGGTCTAAACCCCAAATTTTGTATAATGGTTGCCCCATAAGCTTTCCAAGTAGATCATGCAGGGCAATGTCAATTGACGCCTTGGCAGCGGTATTCTTTGGCGCGAGTTCATCGATATAGGCTAATAAGGCTTCAGTTTGATATGGGGAAGAAAATGGAGAAAGGTCAACTTTATTTAAAAAATTCATTACACTTTCTTGAGATTCGCCAAGATATGGGGGCATACTTGCTTCCCCATAACCTGTGATCCCTTCATATTCTAATTCGGTAAGGACTACAGGAGTGGTGGTACGACTGAAGGAGGCCACCGTGAATACATGCCTCAACTCCAATGTATAAGGTTTATATTTTAGGGTAAATTTACCCATCTTTTTGCTAAACCATTCGTCTGCTTTCATGCTTATTATTATTATTTATAATTTGGGTTGTCTTGAATTTTTTGTATCTGGGGATCCTGGGTACCTATATACCTTCTAGCTGCGACCACGGTTCTGGTTTGAAAATCATCGTAATTGGCAGCCTGTTTTAACATCGAATTAATTCGAACGGTACCTGCTGAATGAATAAATTCCCCATTTCCTAGGTAAAGAGCGACATGGGTAACGCGAGCATTTGGATTGGTGTTTTTTCCCGAGGCGAAGAATAATAGGTCAGCCGGTTTTAAGTTTTTTATTGCTTTATCCGCATCGAAATGTCCATCTTTATCTAAAATATCGACTGTGTCTCCCGCCAATACTTGTTGGGATGCATCACGAGGGATAATGTAACCATTCATCAAATAGGCTGTTTTGGTAAAGCCACTGCAATCCACTCCTTTTACCGATGTTCCTCCCCATAGGTAGGGAAGGCCTATCATTGTTTTTGCACTTGAAATGACATGATCTGAAGTTAAGGAGCGGCTGTCTATCCACTGCTCAAAAGGAATTGCCTGATTTTTTGGAACGAAAGCAACACGTGCATCAGGATAACTTACCTTATAATAATCGCCTTCTTGTCCTTCTAATTTTAAAATATCTCCGTATACCAAATCAGATACCCGTGTGCTTTGAGGATCCGCTTTGGAAAGAGATTTTCCGAATTCTTGGGTATAAATAATTTTTTTAGCTTCTTTCCATTGTTGGATTTCTGACTTATTCATTGGGACCACGGATGAGGCTGGAACATACGAAATGTATCCCTCTGGGGTTCGCGCCCTGTATTCGCCATGGACCTTTTGTAAAAGATCCAACTGGGTTCCTAGGAGTGCTTGAGTTGCCATTTCTGAAGCATTTCCCGGTTGGGTACGGAAATTGGCAACCGAAAGGTTAACCACGCCATATAGCTGTTCGCCCAAGGCGATCTCCGGTAGGTTTTTGATGTTGACTTTGGCTGAAAGTGCTTTTAATTTTGAATTAAGAAACGGTATCGCCTCAGGAACAGAAGTTTCAATGGTGTAGCTGTTATTCTGTAGATCAGCGTGGATGAGCGCGATGATTTTCGTTCTTTTATCTGGAGCAAAAGTCTTTTTTGCTTGGGTGATAATATTTTCTACTTTTTTATAAACCGTAGAATCTGTTTGCGCAAAGGATGCGGTGGTGAAACAGAGAAAAAGGCAAATTATAGCTGTTAATTTATTCATCGTTTTTAGACTTTAGACTATTGATTTTGGTAATAGTGCATAAATATGCTAATATTTAGGGTGATTTTAGCACATTATTACGTATTTTCTAAATAAAGTGCTGTTAATAACGCATAATTTACAAAAATTATTTTTTTCCAATGTAACCCCAATTGTTTATATTGTATTCACTATGAGTTCAAGAAGAAGTTTTTTAAAACAAGGCATCATTGGAGCTGCCAGCGTAAGTGCTGTAGCCTCTGCTCTTTCTTGCCAGAATAATAAGGTGTCTAAGGAGAAACCCGTGCGCAAACCAATTGTAATTTCAACATGGGATTTTGGTGTTGCGGCTAATCAAGCTGCTTGGAAAGTTTTATCCAAAAATGGGAGATCGCTTGACGCTGTAGAAATGGGAGTCAAAGTTGCTGAGGCCGATCTTTCTAATACTACTGTTGGAAAGGGAGGATATCCAGATCGGGATGGTCATGTTACCCTAGATGCCTGTATTATGGATGAATTGGGGAATTGCGGCTCTGTTGCTGCTTTGGAAGATATAGCGCATCCAATTTCTGTGGCAAGGATGGTGATGGAAAAAACACCGCATGTGATGTTGGTGGGAGAAGGAGCTAAACAATTTGCTTTACAGAATGGTTTTATCCAGGAAAAATTGTTGACCCCGCAGGCGGAGAAGGCTTGGAAGGAATGGCTGAAAGAAAAAAAGTATGAGCCAATTATGAATATTGAAAACACCTCTTTTGCCACTGAAAAATTACCTGGTAATAAATATAATCACGATACGATAGGAATGCTTGCTTTGGATGAAAGAGGTAATCTTTCTGGCGCATGCACCACCAGCGGAATGGCTTTTAAGATGCATGGGCGGGTTGGTGATAGCCCAATAATTGGTGCTGGATTGTATGTGGATAATGAAATTGGCGGAGCAACCTCAACGGGTGTGGGAGAGGAAGTGATCCGAACGGTTGGGAGTTTCTTAGTGGTGGAGTTAATGCGTCAGGGATATTCCCCAGAAAATGCTTGTAAAGAAGCTGTTTTGAGAATTGTTAAGAAAAAACCGGATATCGCAAAAGATATTCAAGTAGGCTTTTTAGCGCTTAATAAAAATGGAGAATATGGTTCTTTTGCTTTGCAAGATGGGTTTACTTATGCTGTTTGTGATGCGCACAAGCAAGATTTAATAGAAAAAGGAAAGTATCATTACAAACCAAAGGAATCGAAGTAAAAATTTCTTGGTAAATTTGTGAAATAAAAACAATTTATAATGATAGCTACATTTGGTGGAGGTTGCTTTTGGTGCACAGAGGTGATTTTTCAAAATACAAAAGGCGTTTCCTCGGTTTTACCTGGTTATATGGGAGGAAAACGTGATAACCCAACTTATGAACAAGTTTGTTCAGGAGCTTCAGGGCATGTGGAGGTTTCTCAGGTTGAATTTGATGAAGCTCAACTTAGCTTCCAAGAGCTTTTGGCGATTTTCTTTAAAACGCATGATCCTACTACTTTGAATCGCCAGGGAGCAGACGTTGGTACCCAATATCGCTCAGTGATATTCTACCACAATCAGGAGCAAAAGCAGGAAGCAGAAGCTATGATTGGAGAGCTTGAAATGCATAAAGTGTTCGAGAGGCCAATTGTAACGGCTGTAGAACCTGCCAGTCAGTTCTGGGTGGCGGAAAATTACCATCACGATTATTTTAATCGAAACCCGGACAATCAGTTTTGTCAGGTGGTGATTGCACCCAAGCTGCAAAAATATTTAAAAACAGCACAGAAATAACCGTTCGGTCTGTTGATTGGGTACGAGTATCTGATTTTTTTTAGACCGTATAGATGGCTCAACTAAAACAAAAACCATTCAAATCATTGAATGGTTTTTGTCTTTATATATCTCTCCTGGTGGGCTAATCGTCATTTTTTAATCCTGAAAATAAGCCTAATTGTCCATTGTCATCCACTTGAATATCTTCTGGGTTCGTGATTTCCAGCGGAATGTTAACCTTAGGTTCTAAATCGGGTTGGAACTGCTCAGCTTGTTCTTCTTTTTGATTAGGATCTTGATTTTGTCTTTGCGTATCTGTTGAAATATCGGCTTCTGAGATCTGTTCTTTTGTTGGTTGGATCTCCGTTAGATCTACTTCTGGAGTTGTCAATCGTACTTTTTGAACAGTATGAAACGATAAACGGTTGCCTTGGGCTTTCATCCCTTTCACATCTACTATTTCGTTTAATAGTTGCTCAAAATGCTCATGAGTTTGAGATTTTCCTTTTAAAATATCCAATTCAACATGTGGTTCTTGGTTGTTGGTTAAGAGAATTAATTTGCTCTCCTCAGGAATGAATTTAATTCGTTTTCCAACTGGAGTGTCCTCAAAGCTATAACGTTTCACATAATATGTTTTTTTAGGGTCTTGGTGGATAGCGGTATATACCAACTCTGGGTAGTATTTTTCCATTCGAAGTAACTTTTCATCGAAATGGTTGTTGAGATCAAAATTGGACAACTCGTAAGATCCATCACTCAGCACGATAAGGATTTTATCATCTCCATCAAACTCGCCTAGATAATGGCCTCTATTGTCTGCATTAAGACGCTTTAGTATGTCGTCATACCATATTTTTCGGCCAGAAAGGGTAGAAATACCGGCGCTCTTGAAGGTAACCTTCTTCACAGGATATTTAGAGACCATGTTTCCTTGAGATCCACGTCCTTTAATAGCTACCTCTGCAAAATCAAGATCAAAACTAAGTTTACGTAATTTTGAATGTGGTTTTAACTGGATGTTTACGATTTCAGCTTCACCGTTTGAATTCGCTGTGAAATATAAGATTTTAGTTCCTTTGCTTCCTTTACCTATCTCGTAATCTTTGTCCCGGGTTACTCCAGTAACTGAAAAACGTTTTACGTAGTTTGTTCCGCTCGCACCATCTTTGTAAATGGCATTGTAAACGGTTCGTTCATCTCCTTTTTTAAATACGGCTACATGGATAATTTCCTTTCCGACAAATATCTTATCCTGTATTTTGACGACAGAATATTTTCCATCGGCTCGAAAGACGATAATGTCATCAATATCTGAACAATCACTTACCAGTTCGTCTTTTCGCATATTGGTTCCAATAAACCCTTCTGCACGATTGACATACAGTTTAGCGTTGGCGAGTGCAACCTGAGCGGCTTCCACTTTATCAAATATGCGAAGCTCTGTCTTTCGCTCTTTTCCTTTAGCATATTTGGTTCGGATGTATTCGAACCAGTTAATAGCATATTCGGTTAAATTCCGTAAGTTTTTCTTTACCTCTTTGATTTCCTCTTCCAGGGAACCCATCTGATCGTCTGCTTTTTTGACATCAAAACGGGTGATACTGCTCATCGGTTTGTCGATTAGTCGTTTGTAGTCTTCGGAGGTAATCGGACGATAGAACTGATCTAAAAACGGTTCAAATAGTCGGTTCAACACCTCAACGACGATCTCAAAGTTCCCGGCATTCTCATAATCGGCATGTTTATACATGCCCTGTTGTATGAAAATCTTCAGTAAGGAACTGAAAAATATCTTTTCTTGGAGCTCATGTAACCGTATTTCCAGCTCTAGCTTAAGCAGGTTTTTAGTTTGCTTTGTGTTTTCAATCAGAATGTCATTCACACTCATGAAGTATGGTTTATTCTTTTTGATGACACAGGTGTTTGGAGAAATGGAGGTTTCGCATGCTGTGAATGCATACAATGCATCAATGGTCATATCTGGAGAAATTCCAGGTGCTAAATGAACCATAATTTCCACAAATTCAGCCGTATTGTCCTCTATTTTTTTGATTTTTATCTTTCCTTTTTCATTGGCATTTACGATACTATCGATTAAACTTCCAGTGGTCGTTCCAAAAGGTATTTCAGTTATTGCAAGCGTTTTTTTGTCTCTTTCTTCTATTTTCGCCCGAACGCGAATTTTTCCTCCGCGTTGTCCTTCATTGTAAGCAGAAACATCGGCCATACCTCCGGTCGGAAAGTCTGGATAAATAGTTGGTCTTTCACCTCGTAGAACCTGAATAGAGCCATCGATGAGTTCTATGAAATTATGAGGCATAATTTTGGTGGCCAAACCTACGGCTATACCTTCTGCTCCTTGGGTTAATAAAAGTGGGAACTTCACTGGCAGAGTTACGGGTTCTTTGTTCCTTCCATCGTAGCTTAATTGCCATGTGGTCGTATCGGGGTTAAAGACAACCTCATTGGCAAATTTAGACAAACGTCCTTCAATATAACGGGCTGCCGCTGCTGAATCTCCTGTAATTGGATCTCCCCAGTTTCCCTGGCAATCAATTAACAAATCTTTTTGCCCCAATTGAACCATGGCATCTCCAATGGAGGCGTCTCCATGGGGATGGTACTTCATGGTATTACCGATTACATTAGCCGCTTTGTTATAACGCCCATCATCCATCTCTCTTAAGGAATGAAGAATACGACGTTGAACAGGTTTGAATCCATCGTTGATATGAGGTACTGCACGATCCAAGATTACGTAAGAGGCATAGTCTAGAAACCAATTTTCATATAGTCCTGAAAGTGCAATGGTATTGCTTTGTTGGTCTTGATTTGGGCTCACTTGATTGTTCTCTTCTGTGTTGTTGATTTCGTCACTCATGTATTTTCCATAAAATTTTGAAGGATTTGCAGGTTTGAATTTCTGCAACAGGGTAAAAATACAAAAATCATTTCATAAATTGGAGGGTACTACCTATGTATAACATCCTTGAATGTACCCGATACCCTTGCTGATCTTGGACGATACTGAATGTTTGGCGAATCAATAATTTATGGTAATTTTAGGCTGTATTAATCAAAAAGCTAACCTAGGATGAAAAAATTTTTAATGACATTTTGCTTTTTGAGCTGCTTATTTTTTTTATCAGCTCAACCTACAGATTACAAGTTAATGGAAAATATTAGCTATGCAGATAAGAATGCGGATGCTTATAGTCAGCAAAAATGTAAGGTTGATTTTTATTACCCTAGCAATAAAAAAGATTTTGTCACTGTCATTTGGTTTCATGGAGGCGGATTAACCGGAGGTGAAAAAGAAATTCCCTCTTATCTAAAAGAAAAAGGAATTGCTGTTGTAGGGGTTGGTTATAGATTCTCTCCTAAGGTAAAAGTTGAGGACATTATCCAGGATGCTGCTCGAGCTGTTAAATGGACTTTCGATCACGTAACAGAATATGGCGGAAGTACACAGAAGATTGTTTTATCAGGGCATTCCGCTGGAGGATACCTGGACCTGATGCTCGCTTTAAATAAACGTTATCTGGAGCAGGTCGGTCTTTCAAATAGGGATTTATTGGCCGTTGTGCCTTTTAGTTCTCAGGCTATTACACATTTCACTGCTCGCTCGCAAAAAGGAATGAGTATCAATCAACCCATTATCGATGAGTATGCTCCTCTATACTGGGTTAATAAAGACAGTGCTCCTATTGTCCTTATTACTGGTGACCGCGAATTGGAAATGGTTGGCCGCTATGAAGAGAATGCTTATTTATTGCGAATGTTAAAAATAGTAGGTCATACGGACGTGAAGCTTTTGGAATTGGATGGCTACGACCATGGCATGACCTATCCAGCCTTTCCACTGCTTTTAAAAGAAATCGAAGAGCGATCAAAATAAATTTATTTTAAGCTAAGTTTTTTAGTATTTTTGGAAAACATTTTTTCAAAATACTATGGACTTATTGGATAATAAGCGGTTTGTTTCCCATTTGGATCTGGATACGTTCTTTGTTAGTGTAGAGCGTTTAAAGAATAGTGGATTTATAGGAAAACCACTCATCGTTGGTGGGATGGGGGATAGAGCTGTTGTTTCAGCCTGCAGTTATGAGACCCGTAAATTTGGTGTACATAGTGCTATGCCTATGAAGTTAGCGCTACGCTTGTGTCCACATGCCATTGTGGTACGGGGTGATATGGATAGCTACACCTATTACTCAAGGGTAGTGACCGATGTGTTGCGCGAGCGTGTTCCTGTTTTAGAGAAAGCTAGCGTAGATGAGTTCTATGTGGATCTAACGGGAGTGGATCGTTTTTTTGGTTGTAGCCAATTTATGGGCGAATTAAAAGCAAGGGTTAAAAAGGAGAGTGGTTTGCCCATTAGTTATGCTCTAGGATCTAATAAATTGATTAGTAAGGTTGCTACTGATGATGCTAAGCCAGATGGACAAATAGAAATAAAACATGGACTCGAGAAAGCTTACCTTGCTCCGCTGAAAATACAGCGTATGCCTGGAATTGGTCAAAAAACCAGTTCCCTCTTGCATCAAATGGGTGTGCGAACCATCAAAGTTTTAAGTGAAATCCCGGTACCCATGATGCATAATTTGTTGGGTAAGAATGGTGTTGATCTTTCTCGAAAAGCAAACGGTATTGACCCTTCTCCTATTATTCCTTATTCTGAACGTAAAAGTATAGGAGCGGAGGAAACTTTTGCCCAAGACACAATCGATACGCAGTTTTTGTCTAGTGAATTAATTCGTATGACTGAAAAGCTCACCTTTGAACTGCGTAAGCAGAAAAAGCTTACAGGTTGCCTTACGGTGAAATTACGGTATGCTAATTTTGATACCGTTAGTAAACAACTGGTTATTTCTTACACAGCCTCGGATGCCGTATTGTTGAAAAAGGTGAAGGAATTATTCAGTAAACTTTACGACAAGCGCATGTTGGTGCGTTTGATCGGTGTCCGATTTAGTCATTTGGTACAAGGCTTTCAGCAGATTAATTTATTTGAGGATACCCAAGAAGCTATTCGCTTGTATCAAGCGATGGATGCCATGCGCGCTCGGTATGGTGATGAGGCGATCAGACGAGCCACCTCGGTCAATCTGAAAAAAAATAAATAAGCGTTTGAATCCAGTCTGTTTAGAATGACGTTATTAATTTATTACTTCTTCATGAAGGTCTTGTTAGTGAATTGTTTCCGTTATGTAACCTCTTAAAGATTTCGACATTTTGAATCAATTGAAATTTAACCCAGAAACAGAAATGAGGTTAAATGACATGTGTATTCTTGTATAGAAACTAGAGGATACTATATTATGATAATCAACCTGCCTTATCCCAGAATAAATAAAGCTTGGAATTTTCGTCTATTGATCATTGTGTGTTCCGTTGTTCTTTTTGGTTTAATGTTCAATTTTAAGCCAGTGAGTGGTTCAATGGTTGAATCTGCCATCCTGCATACCGAACTGCCTGACCAACAAGAGGGGGAGTTTTCGGTATTGACTTACAATATTGCCGGTTTACCCGATTTGATTTCGAGTGCAAAGAGTCCAAGGGCCTCCAGCATCCGAACCATTGGAGATCGAATTAATGCATTTGATATTGTGAATATTCAGGAAGACTTTCATTACAACGCAGAATTATTCGAAAAAAATACGCATTCCTTTCGAACCAAACCTATGGATGGGATTCCTTTTGGTGATGGACTGAACACCCTTTCCAAATTCCCGATCGTTCAAACACAGCGTGTTGCTTGGAATGATTGCAGCGGGGCTGATTGTTTTGCGCAAAAGGGATTTAGTTATACCCGTATTCAATTGGCAAAGGAAGTGTTTTTAGACGTATATAATATTCATGCCACGGCTCAAAATAACCCGAGGGCTATCCTGATGAGAAAGAGAAATTTGGAGCAATTTGCTGATTTCTTAGATAAGCACTCGGCTTGTCAGGCACTATTGATTATGGGTGATTTTAATGCACATTATGAGTTTTCTCAAGATCATATTCGAGATTTTAAACATCAGACAGCTTTACTGGATAGTTGGGTGCTTTTGTGCAACAAAGGGGTTATTCCTGAGGCTTTGGAAAATTTTCGATCCAAGAACGCTTTGAAGGTAACCGATGCGACTGAAAGTATAGATAAGATCTATTACCGCAATAGTGACCAGCTCGTGCTACGTCCTTTAGAGTATCGCGTACAGAAGGATCTTTTTGTGAATGAACTTGGAGAGCCGTTATCTGATCATTGTGCCATTTCGTTGAATTTGGCTTGGGCACTGGTGGATTCAAACTAAAAAAATGAACGCTTTATGTGCTTATTATAGGGTTAATCTCTGGTATATTTGGACTATTAAAGTATATTTAACTTAGTTTTTCTTTTGATATTCATTTTTTCCATACTTAATGATTGTACTGTATGTCTTGGTAGGATTAATTTTAGTATTCCTATTGGTCTATAAAAAATTAAAAAGCAGATTAACATCTGTTATTTTAGCCGGTGATAATCCATTTTTAACGCATAAGCTAGAGGGTAAAATTTCTGTTTTAACTTATAATATTGCTGGCTTACCTGAAAGAATATCTTCAGCGAGCACTCCCAGAAAGCGTAGTATGGTTGAGATTGGAAAAAAAATTAAGCCATATGATATCGTGAATGTACAGGAAGATTTTAATTATAATTTCTCTTTTTATTCACACAACAAACATCCTTTTCGTACGCAAACCAAGGGAAAGATTCCGTACGGAGATGGATTAAACTCTCTCTCAAAATACCCTATTCTTGAATACCATAGAATTCCTTGGAGGCAGTGCAATGGGTCAGATTGTTGGACCTTAAAGGGTTTTACCGTTGTAAAGATACAGCTCGGCAAAAAAGCCATTCTGGAGGTCTATAATGTGCATGCAAATTCTGGACATTCTGGGCGTTCGGCAAAAGCGCGACGCGAGAATTTGAGACAATTGGGTAGGTATATTAAGGATCATTCGGCAGGCAGGCCTTTGATCGTGATGGGTGATTTTAATGCACATTATACGGATGCCAAGGATAATTTACCTGAATTTTTGTCGACCACCGGACTAAGAGACGGCTGGATCGACTATCTTAGAGAGGGGATTTTCCCTGAAACTATTACAAAATTTGTTCCTGTGCACATGCTGGAATTAAACAATGATACGGAAAGTTTGGATAAGATATTCTTGCGAAATTCAGTGAATCTTCATTTCAAGATTGTGGATTACCAAGTTGAGATTGAACGTTTCAAAAATTCACATGGTGAGTTTTTGTCGGATCACTTAGCAATTTCGATGGAATTGGAATGGAAATGGAAAGACCAAGGAAATTCAATAGATTTTCCAGGTAATAAAAGCTAATATTTTTAGTATTTTTTAATTAAAATTAACTAATCTTGCAATATGTTTTTGAATTGCAAGACCTGGTTTAGTTTTCATTATGGGACCTACCCGACTAAAGAGTTGATCGAGAAGGCCTCCTTGTTTGGGGTGAGCGCGATGGCACTCACCAATATAAACAATACTGCTGATTGCTGGGATTTTGTAGTGAAATCTCAGCAAGCTAAAATCAAGCCCATTGTGGGGGTTGAGGTCCGAAATCAGGAACAATTTTGCTATATTCTTTTAGCCAAAGACAATAATGGTCTGAAATCAATACATCGTTTTCTCTCGTTTTATAAACAACGTAAACTTTCCTTTCCAAAAAGAGCTCCCCGTTCTCTGAAACAGGTTTGGGCCATCTATCGATACGATGGTCACCCCCCAATAAGTGAGTTGCAAGAGTGGGAGTTGATCGGAATAGGCTTGGAAGACCTCAATAAGCTAGGCTGGCAGCAGCAATTAAATGCTAATTGTTGGGTATTGTTGCATCCGGTTACCTTTCAAGACAAAATCAATTATGACTTGCACAGAATCCTAAGGGCAATAGGTAAAAACACATTGCTCTCGAAATTGGATAAGAAGGATATAGCTGGTCCGCATGAGGTTTTTCTGGAAGAGAAAAAATTAATGGAGGCTTTTGCTGATTTTGCACCAGTGATTCAAAAAACGCGTCAGGTCATTGAGAGTTGTTCCATAGAAATGGAATTTCATGTAGATAAAAATAAGAAGTTTTTTACCGACTCTGTTCAGGGTGATCAGGAGTTGTTGCGAAAACTTGCGGTTCAGGGTTGCCGCTCTCGCTACGGCATAAAGAATACCGCAGCACTGGAAAGAGTCCACAAAGAGCTGAATATTATCAATAAATCAAATTTCAATGCTTATTTTCTGATCGTATGGGACATGCTTCAGCATGCCAAAAGGAAGGGCTTTTATCATGTAGGCCGCGGAAGTGGGGCGAACTCGATTATTGCATATTGTCTACAGATAACGGATGTAGATCCAATTAAATTGAATCTTTATTTCGAACGGTTTTTAAACCCCAACCGTAGCTCACCCCCTGATTTCGACATTGACTTTAGTTGGAGGGATCGAGACGCTATTTTCGAGTATTTGTTTAGTCGATATGGTGCGCAAAATGTATCTCTATTGGGCATGTATAGTACTTTTCAACGACGTGCCATCGTTAGGGAACTGGGAAAGGTTTTTGGCTTACCAAAAGAAGAAATTGACGAGTTGGTACATAAAAGAGAGTGGAATGCAGAAGATAAAATTCAACGATGGATACAGCGCTATGGAGCGATGCTGGTTGATTTCCCCAATAACATCAGTGTTCACGCTTCTGGGGTCTTAATCAGCGAGAAGCCCTTGAATGAATATGGAGTCCTTGAGCGGCCTCCGAAAGGTTTTCTGACCTTGCATATGGATATGTTTGAAGCTGATCGGGTAGGGCTTTTTAAATTCGATATTCTTAGCCAACGAGGCTTAGGGCATATAAAGGATGCCTTAGAGCTGATCAAATGCAATAGAGGGGTAAATGTGGATATTCATCAAGTTGAACGCTTTATTGAAGATCCTAAACTCGCGGATAGGATCCGAAAGGCTGATACCATTGGCTGCTTTTATATTGAGAGTCCCGCCATGCGTCAGTTGTTGGGAAAATTGAACTGCTCAGATTATACTACTTTGGTTGCCGCGAGTTCGATTATTCGCCCCGGAGTTGCACAGTCTGGAATGATGAAACAATATATTGAACGATATCATGATCCTAAAAAGATCGAATATCTACATCCCATGATGGAGGAATTATTGCAGGAAACCTTTGGTGTAATGGTGTATCAGGAGGATGTAATTAAAGTGGCTCATCATTTTGGAGGTATATCGTTAGAAGAAGCTGATATCCTGCGACGTGCAATGAGTGGGAAATACCGCTCAGAAAATAAATTCGAGTTGATGCGGGAAAAATTTTTCAGCAATTGCAAAAAGTTTGGATATCCCCAGCACGTTACCATTGAGATTTGGAGACAGATGGAAAGTTTTGGTGGTTATTCTTTTGCCAAGGGACATTCGGCCTCTTTTGCCGTCGAGAGTTATCAAAGTTTGTATTTGAAAACGTATTTTCCTTGTGAATTTTACCTCGCGGTTATCAATAATTTCGGTGGGTTTTATCGTACGGAATTTTATTTTCATGAATTGCGTCGTCATGGTGGAGTAATTGAACTTCCCTGTTTGAATCACAGTGATTATTTAACCAATATTTTTCAACAGAAGGTGTATGTTGGTTTTATTCATCTTCAAGGACTCGAACAAGACCTGGGAGATCGAATTGTAGAGCAAAGGAAGATAGGGGGGCTGTATAAGGACCTCAACGATGTTATCCTTCGATTAAAGCCTAGCGCTGAGCAACTGAATTTGTTAATACGTATTGGTGCATTGCGTTTTACGGGTTTAGATAAGAAAGCGTTGTTATGGGAGGCGAATTTTCAAAGTAAGCGTGTCGTGAGGGATAATTCGAGGAGTCTTTTTGAGACGCAAGCTGTGCAATTCGAGTTGCCACGATTTGAAATAGATCGTTTAGAGGATTTGAAAGATGAGTTGGATCTTTTGGGTTTCCTTGTCGGTGACTTCTTTGAATTGTTGAACCCAAAATACCTTCAGGGTACTATTTTGGCAAGTCAGTTGGCTGAACATCTGGGTAAGCAAATTAAGATCATAGGACGGTTGGTTACTTTAAAGGAAACGCGGACCCTGAAAAGAGAACGAATGTGTTTTGGAACTTTTTTGGACGAAAAAGGAGATTGGCTGGACACAGTGCATTTCCCTAACGTTCTTCAACAGTATCCCTTTTTAGGGGACGGATTCTATGAGCTTCATGGTCGAGTAATGGAAGAATTTGGGGCGTATACTGTTGAGGTTTTTAGTATGCGAAAATTGGGTTACACATTGTTAGAGATGTAATTTCGGGCGTAAAGCTAAGCTTCCAATATGAGCCCAGAGATTGGAAGCTTTTAATAATTATTAATTTTATGATTTGGGAACCCCGGAGTCTGGATTGTCTTGTAGTCCAGAAGATTGTTCGTCTGTTTGAGTCGCTAGATTAATTTCTGATATCGTAGGTTCCATATCCAGATCTTCTTGAGTGATATTAGGGTAAATTTCAACAACTTCTTTGATTTTTTTCGGTGTTCGAACGATTCCCCATTTCATCAACAGATATTGAGTTGAATTTCGTTTTAAATGTTCTTTTTCAGGTTCACCTATTAGAAAACCAATGGCCTGCATCCCTGGAATGGAGTCAAAGATCACTTTTAAAGTAGCAATGAATGGAAGGGCTAAAATTAAACCAGCCAATCCAAATAACATTCCGCCTAATAAAATTCCGATAATAGCCATCAGTGGATTAATACTGACTTTACTGCCAACGATGTTTGGCGTGATAATATTTCCTTCAAGAAATTGGACTATTTGGAACCAGACAACCACGCCAACCGCATACCAGGCGTTATCTTTTACCGCTAAGGCAAATAAAGCGGGAAGAATTGACCCAATTGCTATACCAATATAAGGCAAGAGCATCAATAAGGACGCTAGAGAACCAAAGAACCAAGCATATTCTATTCCTAAAAGCATCAGACCAACTGTATTTAAAATCGCCACAATCCCCATTACGGTAATCAGACCAATTAGATAGCTTTGAACCACACTGTAAATTTTATTTAAAACCTCATTTACTTTTCTCTGAGAGGAAGATTTGAAGGCCTTGAAGAAGAACTCACGAAAAAATACACGGTAATACAATAGGAAGAAACTGAACAAAGGAACCAGAATGGCACTTGTCAATATGTTACCAATTGAGCCAAAGGTGGTCCCCAACATGCCACCTATATTCTGCATCGACTTCTCTCCTTGTTCTCGGAGTTTCTCCATCACCTCTGTTCGTTCGATGCCAAATTGGGATTCTAGCCAAGTTTGTCCATTTTCTAATACAGAAAGCACTTTGTCTGTAATGGAAGAGGCATTTTTACCAATAATAATACTTTCGTATACAATAAACCAAGACAGTCCCGAAATTAATGAGATTGCCAGTAGAACGGCTAGTATAGCAGAGAAAGCTTTACCCAGTCTTAATCGTTCAAAGAATTTAGCTAAAGGGAATAACGAGATAGAAATTAGGATGGAGAACAATAGCGGCAACAACACGCTTTGTGTAGCATACATTAAGGCTAAAATGATAACCAGTGCAAATAAGCTGGAGGCCAACTCGACTGAGTAGGGCAATGCTATGTTTTTATTAGGCTGATTTTTATCCATCGTGCTTTGTGTAAAGGTTTTTTCTTTTCTTGTACTTACTCCAGTAAATTACATATAAAAATGCAAAAAATATAACAATCGCATTACCATACATGATATTGGGAATTCTTTGGATCTGATCGCTATAGATATAGCCTGCAAATAATGCTCCTCCTCCGATACCAGCCTCCAAAGCGATATACATCGTGGCCATTGCTTTTCCTCGGTATTGAGGTAACGATAGATCAATTGTCCATGCATTTACTGCCGGAGAAAATATGCCCGTACCAATCCCATACAAACAGGCACCAATGACCAGCTGGGTAACACTATCCCCAAATCCTAAGTAAACAATGGAAATTGAGATAATCAAAATTCCAATCTTCATGACACTTATTCTGCCGTAGCGATCCGAAAATTTTCCTGAAATAAACCGTATACCTATTGATGCTACCGTATAAGCTGTGAAAAACAAACCTTTATTGGAAATCCCCAGGTGTTCGCTCCAATCAGGAATTAGCGTCAATATAACCCCATAGGCCGTGTAAGAAAGTAGGGTGACAACAGCTGCCGGAATCACGCGCCACTCAATAACATCTCGACGGGATATCTTTAGCATATTGAATGAAAATGGTTGTTTTTTGGTCAATGTTTCTTTCATGTTCATTACAATGATAATGGATATAAAAGCAAAAATGGAAGAGCTGTAAAACATGGCGTTTAAGCTGTAGGCTTGGGCTATATGGCTCCCTATGGCCGGTCCAATTGCTCCTCCGATACTAAAACATAAGCCATGCATGCCCAGGGCTTCTCCCCATCGGCTTGAAGGGATGATGTCTGCAACATAGGCGGAGGTAGCGGTGGGTTTAAAACCAGTTGAGAATCCATGAACAAGACGCAGTAGGAAAAATCCTGAAACAGAACTGAGTATCGGATATAAAAAACCACACATCACGCAAACAATGGATCCAATGGCCATTACAGGCACTCTTCCCCATTTGTCCGTTAAGCGACCACTGAATGGTCGAGAAATTCCGGCAGTTAAGGTGAATAGCGCAATAATTAATCCTTTATGTTCAGCTCCGCCCAAAGAAGATAAAAAATTGGGTAGTTCCGGAATAATCATGTTGAAACTTGAGGAGAATAACAAAGAGCTCAAACACAACAAGCCAAACTGGATGGTATATAAAGGTCTCTGATCTAGCGTTTCTGTGTTATTCATTATTATCTTGATAGTTTTTGTCTACAAAGCTCGGAACAAAATAAGGTGGTAGCAACCGCGACATTTAATGATTCAGCTTGACCAACTTTTGGAATTGTAACAGCTTGATCAATCTGATTCAATAATTCCGGACGAATTCCATTGCCTTCATTTCCCATTAGTATAAATCCCTCTTTACCAAAATTGGTTTTATAGATTGACTCCCCATTTAACAAGGCGCCGAATAAGGGGATGTTTTTGTTGGCCACGAATTCCACAATATCTAAATAGTATAACTTTATTCTGGATAAGGATCCCATTGTCGCTTGTACAACTTTTGGATTATAGGCATCCACTGTACCCACAGAACATATGATGTTTTCAATACCAAACCATTCTGCCGTTCGTATAATTGTGCCTAGATTGCCTGGGTCTTGGACATCGTCCAAAATTAAGCTGTGTTTTCCTTTTAGTTTGGCGTGCTCTAAAAAAATCTTTTCAGGAATTTCTACTAAGGCCAATGCACCTTGCGGATTTTTTAGACTACTTATTTTTGCAAAGTCTTGAACTGTTAACACTTCAAGTTTTATATTCTGCGGTATTTTACCCAATTTTGCAACTGTTTCCGCCCAGGCATATATTTTTTGTATCGTATAAGTGGAGTTGATAAATTCACGCACGGATTTTACACCCTCGACAATAAATACATTATGTTGAATGCGGAATTTTTTATGCTGCAATGAAGTTATGTGACTGATTTGAGCTTTTGACAACATAGAATGAAAGTAAAAAAAAGAAGTTATTTTATTTTTGCAAGTATACTATTTTTGTTGCTAACTTTTGCTTCTTGTCGCTCGGCAAAATACCTTCAAGAAGATCAATTCTTAGTAACTAAAGTGGATATTAATGGGATCAGCCCGGAATTAAAGGAAACTGCCCAAATGTATATTGCTAATGAAATTAGGCCTAATTCACCTTTATATTTAACCTTCTATAACATCTTCAATACCAAAGATGGACAATACAAAACCAGTAAATTAAAAAACGTTGGTGAAGCACCCCGGATTTTGGACTCCGCAATTGTGGAATTATCAGCAAATCAAATTGAGCGTTTTCTACAAACAAAAGGGTATTTTAATGCAAAGGTTAATACGTTAATTGAATTTAATAAGAAAAAAGCGAAGATCAATTTCAATGCAAATAGCGGAAAGCCTTATTTCCTAAATGAAGTGATTAGGCATGTTGAAGATCCTAAGGTAGATTCGATCTATCAAAATTTGGTTATTCCGTCCAGCCTTATAAAAAAGGGAAATAGGTATAATTCTGCAGATTTATTTGCTGAAAGGGAAGCCTTGTATGTCAAAATGAGAGAAGCGGGCTATTACGATTACTTGCGTCAATATATGCGGGTAGGTTTAGATACCATAGGTCTAGGCTTTAAAACGAATTTAGATATTCAGGTGACCAATCCTGATTCCACCAAAGCACATCAATTATACTATATAAATCAGGTTTACCTTAAGGTAGAATCTACCCAAGCTGCAGTGTCAAAAGCAACTACAAGTTATCGTGACTCCACCCTTAAGATAACTTATACAGATCAAACTGGTCAGTTCCGACTGCGCCCATTGGCTCGATATGCATTCCTGAGATCTGGCCAAAAATACAATTTCCACAATGAGGAGCTTTCCTATGATCGCTTATATGAAATGAATGGTTTTCGCTCGGTGAAGATAAATTATGAGAAAAAAGATTCTTCAAAACTAGATGTCTATTACACTTTAGTTCCAAGACCAACCATGAGCAATCAGATTGAGGGAGAGTTTACTTTTAGTTCTGGGATGAGTGGTTTTAATGTTGGAAACACATTCTCCCATCGAAATGTATTTGGTGGCTCTGAAACCATTGAAGTAAAAATGCGTTATGGAGTTCTTTTTGATTCAAGACTTCCTGGGAATTTGACAGACAAAATATTCAATAATGATTTTCAAATTGGAGTCAACCTTTCTTTTCCGAGATTGTTAACACCGTTTCGGGTCAAAAGTCTTGGACGATACGGTTTACCCAGAACTACCTTTTCTTCTAGTTTGCAGTTGTTTTTTCAAGACCAAACTTACGCGAATCGCTATTTTATTAATAGTCTAAATTATTTATGGTTTCAAGCGACTAATAAAATGCATAGCTTCACTCCAATAGTAATAGAATATAGGGATGGTCAATTAAATGAAGAATTTAGGCAAAACCTTATTGAGAAAGGCTATGAACTGTATGTTCGAAGTAATGATAGACGATATTTTGGGTTGGGATCTCAATATGCCTTTACCTATAACGCACCCAAATTAACCACTATCGGGAATTTTAATTATTTCCGAGGGACACTCGACTTGAGTGGGAATTTGTTAAGTCTGATTGGAAACATGATGAATTTTGAAGAAGATGAACAAGGGAGTAAATTGATTTTTGGTGTACCCTATCTTCAGTATATCAAAGGAGAATTGGATTACCGGTGGTATAAACACTTGGGAGGAAATAAACAATTTGTTTTTCGGCTAAATACGGGAATGGCTGTGCCTTATGGTAATAATTCATCTTTGTTAATCTTTGAAAAAAGCTTTTTTGCAGGTGGGATGAATGGCATTCGTGCATGGCAAGCTAGGACCTTAGGTCCGGGAGCCTATAACAGGGAAAATACAGACGAAGCTGTCCGTTTAAATCTTCGTAATCTGGATCAGCTAGGTGAACTCAAATTAGAAACAAATGCTGAATTCAGGTTCCGCTTACTGAATGATTTTTTTGGGGCTAAATTAAATGGTGCTACCTTCTTGGATGCGGGGAATGTTTGGCGACTTCGAAAAGATAACCTGAATCCCAATGGAGAATTTAATGGACAAAAATTTCTTTCTCAGATTGCCCTAGGTACGGGTTTTGGTCTGCGAGTGGATATGGATTATTTTATTATTCGATTGGATGCCGGGCTGAAACTAAAGGATCCACAGTTTAATGGTTCCGATCAATGGGTAATTAAGCATTTTTTCAATTCCACGGATTTCAAAAGCAGCTATTATAATACCCATAAACCTGATCGATACAATTTTATTCAATATAATTTTGGGGTTGGGATGCCCTTTTAAATCAGATCTTTTATTTTTAAAATAGTATCTTGAATCATTCCTTGAATGTCTAATCCTTTGCTTTGATTTAGGTAAAAATAGAGCGCGGCCAATATGATTAGAGTAATAATAAAACGCTTGAATTTATAGGCAATATACAACACAAGCAATGGGATAAGAATCAAGAGAAATCCGTTGATTTTGTAGGCCGTAATTTCTTTTTCGCTCACGCGAAGGAAAAATAGTTTTCCAATTTCTTTTTCTGAGGATTTATGTTTGAAGAAAACAAAGGTGGAAGACTCAATAGGATGATTTGTAACAGCCACTCCATCCTCGAAATCTAGGTCTTGAAGAAAACCGTTAATTGAGAAATTGTAATTTCCGTTGACTTGATTATTGGTTTTTTCAAGTGAATCAATGGCAATTATAGCCAATTTTCCGTTTTGAGATAGGTTTTCCTTGACTGTGAAATCTTGGATATTTTTGTTTTGAGCCCATGTGGATAAGGACATGAATAACATCAAAGAAAAAATGAACCAGCTTGTATACCTGTTTTTCATGATGCAATGATACAAAATAGAGTGCATTCTAAAAAAGACAAAGGTTCAAATTAGAGTTTATTAATTGCATAGGTCTTGTTATCTTTGCTTACATTTCAAAAAACATACATTATATGTTGCAATTAAATTATATCCGAGAAAATAGGGATCAGGTTGTTGAAAGACTTGCAATCAAGAACTTTAACAATGTCGAATTGGTAGATCAGATTATTGCTTTGGACGTTCAACGTCGCAAAGTACAGAACGAGTCTGACTCCATCGCAGCTGAAGCCAAATCCTCGGCAAAACAAATAGGCGATTTTATGCGTCATGGCAAAATAGAAGAAGCTGAGGCAATCAAAGTAAAATCTGCTCCATATAAAGATCAAGTCAAAGAACTTACAGATTTGTTAGCTCAAGTTGAACTCGAATTACATAATAAACTATTGCAACTTCCTAACCTTCCCTCATCTTTAGTCCCTAAAGGATTGACTCCAGAGGATAATGAGGTGGTATTGGAACATGGGGAGATACCAAAGCTAGGTGAACAGGCGCTTGCTCACTGGGAGTTAGCCGCTAAATATGATATTATAGATTTTGAATTAGGAACTAAGATTACGGGAGCTGGTTTTCCAGTCTATAAAGGAAAGGGAGCACGACTACAAAGAGGACTAATCAATTTTTTTCTTGATCAGGCAGCTTCCGCTGGCTATCAGGAGGTACAGGTGCCAATCCTTGTAAATCAAGATTCGGCTTATGGGACTGGCCAATTACCAGATAAAGAAGGCCAAATGTATCACGTAACTAATGATGATTTATATTTGATTCCTACGGCCGAGGTTCCGATTACAAATATCTATCGGGATACCATTGTTAAGGCTGAAGATTTTCCGATTCAACATTGCAGCTATACCCCTTGTTTTCGACGCGAGGCTGGTTCATATGGTGCACACGTTCGAGGTTTAAATCGTTTACATCAGTTTGATAAGGTAGAGTTGGTGCAGATTGTACATCCTGAGGAATCATACGATACCTTAGAAAAAATGAGTGGGTATGTGCAGTCTTTATTGCAAAAATTGCAACTTCCCTACCGCGTATTGCGCTTATGTGGAGGTGATATGAGTTTCACATCTGCAATGACATACGATATGGAAACCTACAGCGCCGCCCAAGGACGTTGGTTAGAGGTGTCTTCTGTTTCCAATTTCGAGACTTATCAATCTAATCGTATTAAAGTCCGATTTAAAAACGAGGAAGGTAAAACGCAACTTGCTCACACTTTAAATGGTTCTGCATTGGCACTGCCTAGAATCGTTGCGACACTTTTGGAAAACAATCAAACCGATCAGGGGATTAAAATACCTGCGATATTGATTCCTTATGTTGGTTTTGAATATATTGATTAATGGATATCTAGTTTAAAACATAAAAACCTCGAATTTGGAGGTTTTTATGTTTTAAACGGATTAATCTGATTTATTTTCTGGTTTCCATTCGAACCAGATATTGATCATTTTCATCCTCAAATAAAATTTGTACTACCCATCCCTCTTCCTTAGCAATGTGTATTAAAGTCTGCTGATCAATATACAGCCATCTAAAGGGGTCTCCTTTTTGATTTTTGTATTCGTATTGGAAATTTATTTCCCCAAAATAATGTTCGGGTAGGGGAATAGTATATTCTTCGTATAAATAAGAAATGTCCGAAGTGTCAAACAACAATTGCCCCGTATTGGTCAGCATTGATTTAGCATGCCTCAGTAAATTTCTAAAACCGTCCAAAGTTTCCACTAAACCGATTCCATTCATTAAAAAAAGCAGCGTGTCGTATTTTTTTTCAATAGGTTGAAAAAAATTCCCATGGATGACATGCTGAACGCCTCGTTCCTTCATAATCTTACAGGCGATTTGCGAGATTTCTATTGCATCTACCTGGAATCCTTTGTCTTGTAAGTAAAGAGCATGTACTCCTGTACCAGCCCCTATGTCAAGTACATTACCATCACAAAGGGAGAGGGCAATGAATTCCAGTTCGGGTATATCATCTGGTTCACGAAAAAAGACTTCAATTGGCATTTCCTCAATATCACCGTAACCTGTATGCAATAATAAAGGTTCATTTAATTCCTTTTTTTGAAAGTAGTTAAACAAGGCTTCTCCATATACATCCTTACTCATGATTTGGAATATTTAGAAATCGCTTAGCCACATTTATTTCCTGTAGATCACCCGTGTGTTTGTTGGGTTCATCTGAAAGTTTGATTACCGGTGTCCATGCACCTTCATTTGGGAGAGCTTCGGTCATTTTTAGTACAATGTTCATCCGTTTTAAACCTACATCGTTTGTGAAATCTGTTCCTATACCAAAGGAATGTCCAATTTTATTTTGCGAAAATTTCACAATTTTTTCTACTTTATCATAATCTAGCCCATCAGAGAATATGATGGTCTTATTCAATGGATCTATGCCTTTGCTTAGATAGTGATCTATGGTTTTTTGCGTAAATTCTAAAGGGTCTCCACTGTCATGCCTTACCCCATCAAACAATTTACTTAATTTTTTGTCGAACTGCTTAAAGAACACTTCAGTGGTATAGGTGTCAGAAAGAGCAATCCCTAAATCTCCCCGAAAGACTTCTGACCAATTTTCTAAACCTAAAAGGTTTGCCATTTTGTAGCCATATTTTGCAGCATGAAACATAAACCATTCATGTGCATGTGTGCCGATCGGTTTTGTTCTGTACTTCATTGCAAAATAAACATTACTGCTACCAATGAAGGTAGTCGAGGGATGTTCTTTTAAGGCTTGAATAACTAAATCATGAACAACATGAGAGTGCCTACGTCTTGTGCCAAAGTCTGCGATGGTGATATTAAGCTTGTCATATTTGTGCATTTTGTTATGCACAATTTCCATAACTTGGCTATCATCAACTCGTTTTTGATCAGCCATCTCATAAAAAAGTTCACAGATTAAGGCCATTAAAGGAACCTCCCATAGGATCGTTCGATACCAGTAGCCTTCAATCGTTACACTTAGTTCATCCCGGTTTTGAGAAATCGTGACTTCCTGCGGATTGTATCGATATCCTTGTAAAAAATCGAAATAAGTCGGGTCAATATATGGACAGGTCTGAGAGAAAAATTCCTTTTCGGCCTGGCTTAATTTCAGATCAGCCATTTTCTGAACGCTCTGCACTAGACGTTCTGCAAATCCTTCTGGGAATTTATGTTCTCCTCGATTGATGAATTGATAGCGTGCTTTTGATTTCGGAAAAAGTTTAACAACAGCATATTGCATTGTAAACTTATAGAAATCATTATCTAGGATGGATGTAAGTTGTGCCATTTAGTAATCTGTAGTGCTTTTCACAATAGAATATTTTATAAGAACTCTATCTAGATTCTTCGCTATTTTCTATTTTTTTCTATCCAAAATTTTGAATGAATTTCATTTTTGCTAATTTATGGTTTTTCCTTTTAATAATCTATACTGCTCTTCTTGTATTGCTATTTGGTCATTGTTTGATGAATTTAAAAACTAAAATGAGGAATGAATTCTCTTGTCTTAGTTCTGTTCCACTTCATGTTTTCATCGCGATCATGGCCTGTAAAATAGTAACAAACTTGTTTGTAAATAATTGAAAGATAGGGAGAATCATTAGCCTTGTTGGATCAGCAATAGCAGATTTGGAAAATAAGCAAAAAAAGAAGGATTGATAAATCAACCCTTCTAACAAATTTATTTCAATTAACAAGTGTATTATCCTCTGTTTCCCCTTGAGGAACCTCTTTGATCCCTTTGGGAAGATTGTGCTTTTGGTCTTTCTTGTCTATTGCTCGTGTGTTGAACTCTAGTCTGTGGTCTAGATTGTTGTACACTAGGTCTAGACTGTTGACGTTGTCTAGGTGCAGACTCTCTAGATTGTGTTCTGGATTGTTGTACACTTGGTCTAGACTGTTGACGTTGTCTAGGTGCGGACTCTCTAGATTGTGTTCTGGATTGTTGTACACTTGGTCTAGACTGTTGGCGTTGCCTAGGTGCGGACTCTCTAGATTGTGTTCTGGATTGTTGTACGCTTGGTCTAGACTGTTGGCGTTGCCTAGGTGCAGACTCTCTAGATTGTGTTCTAGATTGTTGTACACTTGGTCTAGACTCTCTAGATTTTACACGAGATTTAGTCTCGTTCCTATTTGGTGTTTCCCGTCTAGAAGAGTTTCTTTGATCCATTCTCCTAGATACCTCTGAGCTACGAACATTACTTCCACGATCCGAATTTGAACCACGCGATTGCGTACGATTGTCTCTTGTTGTCTTTCCAGTACTTGGCGTTGCACGTTCTGTTCTGCTATTTGATCTGCCAATATGCATCTCGCGTTGTCCATTCCGATTGGTGGTGATTTTGTTATCACGCCCAGATCGGGAGCTCGTATTGCGATTTCTATCATTTACAGCTGAGGTGACTCTGTTATCATTAGATCCGCGATTTATCCGAGCACTTCTCGAAGAATTGCGATCTGGACGGTAAATAGATACCGAACTGCGGTCTACTCGGCTTTTGCTTCGGTTACTTGCAAATCTTACATTTCTGACATCTACCTGTCTACCTAAATGTCTTTCAATATCTCTTCTTGCAGGTCCGCCATAATAGCGACGATTGTCCACAATATAAGTGTTGTTAATGATCGTTGTTCTGTTATAGACATTTCTATGGCCATGCGACCAGTATCTCGGTAGGTATCTTTCATAAATACGATTGCTTGGAAGAAAAATCCAAAAATCTAAAGGAATTCCCACATTTACGTGGATGTTCACCCCAGGAGACATTGGCGCCCAGCCATAGTAACCTCCTCCGGTTCTCCAATCAACCCAAGCCGGTCCCCATTCGTAGCCTGGAATCCAAGCCCATCCTCTGTGAGATCTATGAACCCATCTTCCATAATGAAACGGACCCCAGCCCCATTCATAATTAGAAACCCATGTATTGCCATATTCAGTCATCGCCCAATAACCATCTGAACCATAGGGACGAAAATCTGAACCTGCATCTGGATACCATACGTTTCCGTATTCGGGGTCATCATCCCAATCTCCATAAGGATCTAATTCATCATAAAATACATCAAAATCTACATCGTCATAATCTTGTGCTTGAGTATTCGTTATTGAGAATAGACCGATCATCATAAATGAGAATGCTGCTAATATCGTTGATCTTTTTAAAGTTTTCATCTGTGAACTATTTAAAAGTTTACGCTTTATTTTGTAGGTATGACCATGGAGTTTATGTAAAGGTTTAATTCGATAATCTAAATGTCAAACTTTATTACCGGATTTATTGTTTGGATATTATTGCGTCATCCTAAGATTGAGATAAAATAAAAGTTTGTACATTTGCTTGGTAATTAAACCAGCGGTAAATGGTGAATACAGCTTAATATATATTTAATGACAAGGAAATTTGAGGCCTTACTTCTAGAATTCGCAAATCTGCATCGATTTTTGATGCGTTTTTTACGTGAAGTTTTTAGCCCACCGTACGAAATAAAAGAGATTATTAGACAGTGTTATGAAGTAGGATGGAAGTCTTTTCCATTAATCAGTTTAACTGGTTTTATTGTGGGTTTTGTGTTTACCAAACAGTCGAGGCCTTCCTTGGAAGAATTTGGAGCCAGTTCATGGCTTCCGGCTTTGATTTCTATTGCCATAGTTCGGGCATTAGCGCCCTTGGTAACCGCTTTAATTGCCTCTGGAAAAGTCGGCTCACAAATTGGCGCTGAATTATCATCAATGAATGTCACCGAACAGATTGATGCTATGGAAGTTTCAGGAACAAACCCCTTTAAGTTTCTAATTGTTAGCCGCATTATCGCAACAACCTTAATGATTCCTATACTGTGTTTCTACGTCGCTGGTGTTGGTCTGGCGGGTGGGTATTTGAGTATTATTTCAAAGGACCAGTTGAGTATTTTAAGTTACATTACCCAGGTCTTTGAAGCCATTGCTCCCAAGGATATTTTTGCGATGGTTTTCAGGTCATTGGTGTTTGGATTTACTATTGGATTTGTGAGTACCTATGTGGGTTACTATTCTTCAAAAGGAACAGAGGGAGTTGGAAAAGCCGCGAATAGCGCTGTTGTTGCTTCCATGTTTATTGTTTTCATTGAAGAGCTTCTAATTGTTCAGGTTTTAGCATTAGTGGGGTAAAGAAAATGGAAGAAAAAAAACAAGTAAATATAGATTTCCAGGATGTGATTATCCACGTTGAGAATGTGAGTAAATCGTTTGGCGATTTGCATGTTTTGCAAAACGTAGACCTCAAACTCTATAATGGAGAAAACCTAGTCGTTTTAGGACGTTCAGGAACTGGTAAATCTGTGCTTATCAAATTGATTTCTGGATTATTGAAACCAGATTCTGGAGATATTCATGTCTTGGGTGAAACGGTTAATTTAATAAACGATAAGCAACTCAGAGATTTACGTTTGAGAATTGGATTTTCTTTTCAGAATAGTGCATTATATGATAGTATGACTGTTCGCGAGAATCTAGAGTTTCCGCTGGTTCGCAATAAACGCAATTTAACCAGAGCAGAAATTAACAAGGAGGTGGAAGATGTCTTGGACGGGGTAGGCTTAATACAAACGATTAATCAAATGCCCTCAGAATTATCAGGAGGTCAAAGAAAACGGATTGGTATTGCCAGGACATTGATTCTACGTCCTGATATCATGATGTATGATGAACCTACAGCAGGACTGGACCCGATTACCTGTTTAGACATTAACTCTTTAATTAATGAGGTGCAGGAACGTTATAAAACTTCCTCCATAATTATTACGCACGATTTAGCCTGTGCTAAAATGGTAGGCGATCGTGTGGCCATGTTACTGGATGGAAAGTTTGAACGTGTGGGTACTTTTTCAGAAATATTTGATACAAATGATCAGAGGGTAAAACCTTTTCATGATTATAATTTTATTGTATAAAACGATATATGGCAACAACAGATAGAAAACGATCGATCATAGTGGGATTGTTTACCTTCATAGGATTAATTATTCTAGTTGGAGGGATTTTGGTTTTAGGGACCCAACAAAATAAATTCTCAAAAAATCTTACTGTAACAACTTATTTTAAAGATGTAAAGGGGTTAAAAGTTGGAAATAATGTCTGGTTCTCAGGTGTTAAAGTTGGGATTATTAAAGAAATTAGTTTCCAAAGTGTTGAGAATGTAAAGGTGATTTTGAATATTGAAGAGAAATCTAGTCAGTTCATTCGCAAGGACGTTATTGCAACACTGAGTTCTGATGGACTAATTGGAAATGCAATTATTAGTCTAATTGGTGGTTCTGAATCATTTCCAGCGATTCAAAATGGAGATGAAATTAAGTCTGGTGTTTCTGGAGGAATGGATGCTATGCTTGCTACCTTGCAAGTAAATAATGAAAATTTAGTGGAAGTTACCCGTAATTTTGCAACATTATCGAAGCAATTGTTGGAGGGTAAAGGAACGGTAGGTGCCTTGCTGACAGATGAGACTATTGCAAATAACTTAAAGGCTTCTGTGGTATCCTTGAATGGGACGATGAAAACAGCGAATCAGGCGGTGAATAACTTGGCAGCCATCACGAATAAACTTAATAACGACCAAGGATTGATTCATCAGTTGAGTACAGACACTGCCGTTTTTGCAAGTCTTAAAGAATCAGCAGCTCAATTACAAGGAGTAACTCAAACTGCCTCAGCGCTGATGTCTAATTTGAACGAAACAACGGCTAGGTTAAACGATAAAGATAATGCTATTGGCGTTCTAACCAATGATCCAAATGCTGCCAATGAAATTAGAGAAATCCTTAAGAATTTAAATACAAGTACTCAAAAACTTGATCAAAATATGGAAGCCCTTCAAAGCAATTTTTTGTTAAGAGGTTTCTTTAAGAAAAAGGCGAAAGAAGAAGCGTTAGCAAAAGATACAATGCAATCTGGCATAGAAAACTAATCTAATCTTTTTACATGTAATGACTGTGAAACCAACCTGATTATCAAAGGTTGGATTCGCCGTTTAATAGGGTGACAATAAGGGGATACTGTCCTGAATTTAAAGATTGATTTCAACGATAAATTTATCATTTTTCAATCGAAAAATGATGTACTAATTGAGTATGGCAAACATTACTGATCATGATGTATTATTTGAAGATAATCATCTCATAGCAATTAATAAAAGAGGGGGTGACATTGTGCAAGTGGATCCATCTGGTGATAAGTCCTTAGAGGAAATGGTTAAGGAATATCTAGTCACGAAATACAATAAACCTAATGAAGCATTCTTAGGCGTTATCCATCGGCTAGATAGGCCTGTGAGTGGGATGATCTTAATGGCCAAAACCAGCAAGGCATTAGATCGAATGAACCGTTTATTTCATGATCGAAAAGTTCAAAAATATTATTTAGCCTTAGTTCGCGAGAAACCACAAAATGCAAAAGGGATTTTAAAAAACTGGTTGCTTCGAGATCGTAAGAAAATGATAACCAAGGCCTATGACCGGGAAGTTAAAAATGGAAGTTATGCGGAATTAAGTTATGAGGTAGTGGGCTCATTAGATGGTTATTATTTGTTGAAGGTAAATCCTCTGACAGGAAGAACACATCAGATAAGATGTCAATTAGCGTATATGGGATGTCCAATTGTTGGAGATAATAAGTACGGATACCAACGTGGCAGTCATCGCAGGACCATTTGTCTGCACTCTAGATCTTTAAGTTTTGAACATCCGGTAAAGGAACAAACTATGAATATAAAGGCGCCGCTTCCTGAAGATGGGTTCTGGGAGAAGTTTAACGTCCTGCTAAAAGGCGATGTATAAGAAAATTACATATTAATCCTTAACTTTGTATTATGAAAATGAGCTTCGTTTTGAAAATAAAAACATTGTGCGTTCTGTTGTCTTTGGTACTTTTAGCTGCTCCGAAATCATCATCTGCACAATGTGCAATGTGTTCTTTAAATGCAGAAAACAGTACCAAAGGAGGGAATACTCAAGGAAATGGTTTAAACGATGGGATTTTATTCTTGTTAGCGATGCCTTTTCTTATTGTTACTGGCGTCGGAATAGTCTGGTATACTCGCTTTAGACATACATCAAAAGGTGATTATCCAATAGCAGAAAAATCTGATAATTAGTGATGTCAATTTCAAAAATACAGGCCGTTTTACAAAGTAAATGTCCTAGATGTAGAACTGGAAAAATGTTTAATGGTCCAGTATATGGGTTTTCCAAACAGAAAATGAATGAACTTTGCCCACATTGTGGATTTAAGTTTGAAATAGAGCCTGGGTACTTTTATGCAGCAATGTATGTAAGCTATGCGTTTTCGGTTGGGCAGGTTTTGATAATGGCTTTAATCACAGCCATACTTACAAAGAGTGAATCGCCATGGGTTTATATTGCAGTTTTATTTACGGCTATCATTATTTTTGCGCCAGCGAACTTGAGGTATTCTCGATTAGTTTTATTGCATTATCTTTCCCCTAGAGTTTCATTCAATCCAAATATGTTCGGCAACAAGGAGGTTATTCAGAAATAATACTTTAGTGCGCTGGGAGATATTGCATGATGCTATCAAATAAAAATGCTTTTTCTGCACAATTATTTGAAATATATTCTTGTAATTCCTGCATAATTTCAATCTTTAGCTGATTCAGTTCAATTTCATTACTGGCTATTATTTGTAAGCAGTAGGTTTGTCCCGGATGAGGGGAATGAAGCATTTTTAATAGTTTTAAATCATTGTCTTTGTATTTTGAGGCTACACGCTTTATTATTGGTAGCAACGTTTGATGAACAGAATCCTCAACAATAACAGATAGATTAAATAAATACATAGTTTTGATTGTTATGTTAGCTGTAAAATTAAGGTTGCAAATCGAACTTTTTGGTATTTTTTTTTAATATTTGGTATGAGGAGAAATTAAGTATATGAATTTAAAAATCTTTTTCGCTGTTTTTAGTGCTCTTATATGTTTTTCTTCGTGTAAACAGAAACAGCAGAATCAGAATTCCATTCCCATTGAAGACTTTTTTGTAAATTCAGAAAGAACTTCTTTTAAAATTTCTCCTGATGGCCGAAAAATTGCCTACTTGGGAGTGCACGATCATTGTAAAAATATTTTCATTTTAGACTTAACTAATTCCGATTCTTCGAAACAACTAACCTATCAGGAAAATCTGAATGTTCAGAGTTTCTTCTGGTTGGGAAATGAAAAAATTGTATTTTCAAACTCACAGTCTTCAGATAGTCTTAAGCTTTATCATATAGATGTTCAAACAGAGAAGCGGACCGCTTTTCTTCCTCCATTAAAAGCGAGGCTCCGGTGGATTTATCCTATCGTAGAAAGAAATGGAAGTATTGTTGTTGGAATGAACCAAAGGGACTCTTCTGTTTTTGATTTACACCGAATTTATTTGGATGGTAAAGCGCCTGAGATGGTGTATCAAAACCCAGGGAATGTGGTCCGCTGGCTTGCTACTCCCCAAGGGGAGGTTCGTTTAGCCTTAACTAGTGATAGTGTTCAGGAGTCTATATTGTACCGTCCGGGTGAATCAGAACCGTTTAGAGAAGTCATGCGAAATGACTTTGAAACTTTTTTTGTTCCGCTGGGATTTGTGAAAGATTCAACACACAACATCTACGCATTGTCTAATCAAGATAGAGACAAAATGGCCTTAATTGAATTTGATGCTCAAAAGGGAAAAGAAGTTCGCGAAATTCATCAGAATCAATCAGGAGACCTTTCTATTGGCGGTTATTTGCCAAGGACTCAACAGATGGCTTATGCCTCGTCTTTTGTAAATAAGAACGAAAAACATTTTTTTAATGAGTCTTTTAAAGAATTATATCAATTTATAAAAGATAAATTTCCTGAAGATGAAGTCAGTTTTTTAGATCAAGATGACAGCCTTCAAGGGTTTATAGTTAGGATTTATTCTGATATTCATCCAGGAGAAACCTATTATGTTAATAAAGTAACGAATAGTTTTCAATTACTTTCTCAGGATAACCCTAAATTGAAGAATTTGCCATTTCAAAAGATGAAAGATGTGAAATTTCTGTCAAGGGATAATCGTGAAATACATGCCTATCTGACGCTTCCTGAAAGCCAAACGAAGGATTTTCCGGTTGTGGTTTTGGTTCATGATGGTCCCAATAGACGGGATGAGTGGGGTTTTGATCCAGAAGTCCAATTTCTAACAAATCGTGGATATGCTGTCTTTCAGGTAAATTATAGAGGATCGGTTGGCTACGGCAAGGAGTTCTGGTCTTCCGGTTTTAAAGAGTGGGGAGGCAAGATACAATCCGATATCACCGATGGAGTGGCCTGGTTAATCCATCAAGGTGTCGCCGATAAGGATAGAATAGCGATTATGGGTTCAGGTTTTGGGGGGTATTCTGCATTGTATGCGGCAGCGTTTAACCCTTCATTATTTCGATGCGCTATTTCTTCCTCAGGCTATAGTAATTTGTTTACTTATTTTAGAGAAATTCCACCTCATTTAAAGCACTATGTTCAGCTGTTTTATAAAATAATTGGAAACCCGGAAACAGAATCGGAACTTTTTCAATCTATTTCTCCAGTTTTTCACGCAGATAAAGTAAGGATTCCTGTCCTGTTCTTTCAAGGTGGAAGAGATAAATATAGCTCGGTAACAGATGCGAATCAGTTTGTCGGTAAGTTGAGGAATAACGATATTCCAGTCCGGTACGTGTTTAAAAAAAATGAAGGAAAAAGGTTTAAGAATGAGGAGAATGTCGTGGAATATTATCAAGAGGTAGAAAGTTTTTTAGCCCAGTATCTGAAGTAAGAGCAGCATGGTTGTTAGAAAAGCAAGTAAATATAGAAAGAACGTTGGATTGCTAGTTGCTTTCTTAGCATTTTTAACGGTCTTGTATATTATTGCTGTTTTTTTGGCTCGAACCATGATATCTAATTACGTAGAATCTGAATTCTACTATCGAAAGGTCGATGTTTTTGATAGTACATTGAAACCTTTTAATAATTTTTTTACAAATGAGATTTCTGAAGTATCAAACTATCAAGGTTATTTGGATTCTTTACTTGCGGTAAATTATGCTGAGAAAATTTTGCGCAAAAACCCCTATATTGAAGAAGTTGTTTTTTATGATGTTTTATTTACCAATCAAAGGTCTGCGGTTCGTGGTGTTCAGTTCCAAAACTTATTAATATTCCCCAGATCGATATATGCCTTCAAGTTGAATGAAGGAAATAAATTATTGAAAGCAAGGATCTCACCCAATGAAAATCGGCCTACCTCAGATGACTTTAACAATATGGCCATCAAAATGGTGAACTTTTTAGATGTATTGGATGATTCTACCTCATTGACAGAAAATGATATTTATCGGATTTTTTATCATGCCGTTCCAGGAAAAATTAGTTACCTGAACATCCCGAGAGTTAACGCATTACGCGCCTATAAATCATTGATAGACGGCGATGTTAATTTAGAAGTACCTTTGGCATTTGACCAAGATTTATTTGTTTTTAAAGTAAATCCGCTGAAAATAAAGATTGAAAATACGCAACCTAAGTTGTATGAAAAGGTTCAAATTAAGGCAATTGCAGAACCAGATGTTATGCAAGAAAGCCCCTATTTAACAACAGACATGCCACTTGCTGGAGCACTTTCTGATTACAAGTTGCAATTTGAATCCTCCAAAGAATTTATTGCAGGGGAAATAAATAGGAAATTCTTTCCGGTTGTATTGGGTGTTTCTCTAATTTATCTCATCTTACTTTTAATTAATTATTTGATATACCGCAATATTGCGATCAATAGTAGAATGTTTCAATTACAATATGATTTTATCAATAATTTGACACATGAATTCAAAACTCCTGTGAGCGTTATTAAAATAGCGGGAAATAATATTAAAAGTGCTGAACAGATTTCTGATCAAGAAAGATCAATGTATGGAAAAATATTAGATCAGGAGGCAGAGAAGCTAAATAATTTAATGAATAAGTTGCTGTCTTTCACGCAGATAGAAAATAAGTCATTAAAATTTAAGGGAGAATACATTGATTTGAACAGTTTTTGTGATGAATTGTTTGATGCAACTCGAATTAAGTATCCGGATTTAAATCTATCCTACAATATACAGGTGGATAGTAAAATCTATACAGATCCAGTTCTCTTGAATTCAGTGTTTCAAAATTTGATTGATAATGCATATAAATATTCAGAAGTTTCGAGAAAATTTATAGATATTAGTATTCAACAAACAAAAAAAAGTTTTGTGATGCAATTTACCGATCAGGGTATCGGAATAAATAAGAATGAGTTAAAAAATATATTTAAAAAGTTTTATAGGGTTAAGAATCAATTTAATCAAAGTGGAAGTGTGGGTTTGGGTTTAGCATTTTGTAAGGAAATTACAGAATTTATGGGGGGAGAAATTAAAGTAAGTAGTGTTGAAAATGAAGGCACGATATTTACACTAAATTTCCCAAGATAATCTTAAGAATACTATGAATAAAGATATAACGATTGCGGTAGTTGAAGATGATGATAATTTACGATTTTTAGTAACTCATCGTCTACAAACTGAAAATTTTCAAGTCATTCAATGCGGCGATGGTATAGAGGCTGAAAAAGTAATATTAGAAAAAAGACCTGATATTGTTTTGCTGGATTGGATGTTGCCCGGAAAAGAAGGGATTGAAGTTTGTGAGGCCGTTCGCAAATCAGGCTTTGAGAACATCATTATCATGATGACTGCCAAGGCACAAGACATTGATAAAATAGATGCTTATAGTTATGGAGTAACAGATTACATCACAAAGCCCTTCAATATGGATGTATTGGTGGCTATGATTGAAAATAAAGTGCGGTTTTTCGTGCCTAAAACCCAAAATGAAGTTTATCATTTTGGCGATACTGAACACCATCCAAATGTTCATTCGTTGATTCGTGAGGGAAAAAAGATTGAATTAACAATTTTGGAGAATCGAATCTTATTACATTTTTTACAAAATAAAGGCCGTGATATCACACGAGAGGAGTTGATGGAGGTTGTTTGGGGGTATAGTTCAAATGTCAACACACGGACATTAGACATGCACGTGGTCCGCTTACGGAAAAAAATTGAAACAAATCCAGATAAACCGCATTATCTGCAAACAGTTAGGGGTTTAGGGTATAAATTCATTACTGAGGAGTCTGAAAAGGAAGGTTAGATATTTGTTTAAATCAAATTAAATCTTTATCTTCGTCAGAAGTGCAAGACCATATTGTCCTACTGTTGGATAGTGTGGTCTTGTCTTTTTTTGTTTATTAATAAATTTAAATTTTAAAGCGTAAAGGTTAATATTATGGCAGAAGTAACTTATTACACAGAGGAAGGATTAAATAAATTGAAGGTTGAACTTCAATACCTCAAAACAGAAGGTCGTGCAAATATTGCCAAAGCAATTGCGGAAGCCAGAGATAAAGGCGATTTGTCTGAAAATGCGGAATATGATGCAGCGAAAGAAGCGCAAGGTCTACATGAGGCTAAGATTGCTAAATTAGGCGAAATACTTGCTTCGGCACGCATTATTGATGAATCAAGTTTAGATACTTCCAAAGTGCTTGCCCTTTCCTATGTGAAAATCAAAAACAAAAACAACGGAGCAACCATGACTTATCAACTAGTTTCTGAAACAGAAGCGGATATGAAAGCGGGTAAGATCTCCGTGAAATCTCCTATTGCTCAAGGTTTGCTTGGTTTGCAGGTTGGCGATGTAGCCAAGGTTGCTGTTCCAGCGGGCGAGCTGGAGTTTGAAATCTTAGAGATTTCTAGATAGCCTTAAGGTGGTTATGTGCGGTATGCCATAACCGCACAAGCAATAAAATAATAAGCCTCAGTAATGGGGCTTTTTTCATGGTTTAAAATCTGATGAATCTTTAGATTTTTATTATATTTGCTACTCACGAAGTCAAAGGTCGTTTATGTCTACAATATTTTCTAAAATAGTTTCTGGTGAAATTCCAGCTCACAAGGTTGCTGAAAGCAATGATTATCTAGCATTTTTAGATGTAAGTCCAATCGCTCAGGGCCATGTACTTGTGATTCCAAAAATTGAGACAGACTATATTTTTGATATTAATGATGATGATTATATGGGTTTATGGGTTTTTGCGAAAATTGTAGCTCAAGGAATAAAAAAAGCACTTCCATGTAAGAAAGTTGGAGTTGCAGTTGTGGGTTTAGAAGTTGCCCATGCACATATTCATTTAATTCCATTGAATCAAGTTCATGATATGAACTTCGAAAAACCAAAATTAATATTGGAAGAAAATACGATGATCGAAATAGCTGATAATATTCGTGAAGCAATTTCTTCTATTACTAACCCTTAATCATTTCATCCTAAATTCTTGGTGTTTATAGGGTAACATGTTCGATAAATTCGAATGATGAATGAAAATAATTAGAGGGTAAATATTAAAAAATATGCATGAATATTTGTTGTCTTTTCAACAATTGCTTGACGCAGAATACTTATTGAGTCACGGCGGTTTTTATCTCGTATGTTTAATCGTATTTGCAGAGACTGGCCTTTTCTTCGGATTTTTTCTTCCAGGTGATTATTTACTTTTTTTGGCGGGTTTATTTTGTGCACTTAAGAAAATTGATGTAGGAATTGTTACATTATATTTCGGAATTTTATCCTCAGGTATATTAGGGAATTTTGCGGGCTATTGGTTTGGTTATCGAGCGGGGCCAATGCTCTTTAAGCGGAAAGATTCCTTTCTTTTTAAGAGAAAATACGTCATTATGGCGGAGGAATTTTATCAGAAATATGGTGGTACCGCATTAATAATTGGACGATTTGTACCCATAATTCGTACATTTGCTCCCATATTTGCGGGGGTGGTTCAGCTTAATTTTAAAAAATTTGTCATTTTCAATGTTTTTGGAGCTTTTCTTTGGGTCTCTTTATTGACGTTGACAGGTTACTATTTAGGAATTGAATTTCCGTGGATTATCAATTATGTAGAATATATCATAGTTGGTTTAATTGCCATTGCTTTTTTACCGATAGTGATCGCACTTTTGAAAAAATGGTTAAAAAATAAAAAACAAACATCTAATTAAACAAACAGTAATAATTTAATGAGTAGACAACATCCTTGGCATCAAGTTTCTCCTGGAGAGGACTTGCCTAACTCCGTAAATGCCATTATAGAAATCCCAAAGGGTTCCAAAGCAAAGTATGAAATTGACAAAGAAAGTGGCTTGATCAAATTAGATCGTGTATTATTTTCTTCAGTTATGTATCCGGCAAATTATGGTTTTATTCCACAAACATATTGTGATGATAAAGACCCGCTGGATATTTTGGTATTATGTTCTGTAGATGTATACCCGATGTGTTCTGTTGAAGCTAAAGTAATTGGAGTTATGCATATGATTGATAATGGTGAACAAGATGATAAAATCATTGCGGTCGCCAAAAATGATATGTCTGTTAATTACATTAATGACTTGTCTGAGCTCCCTCCTCATACGATGAAGGAAATTGTTCGTTTTTTTCAAGATTACAAAGCATTGGAAGAAAAAAATGTTACGATTGAAAACCTGTATGGTCGTAAATATGCGCAAAACATAATTATGGAAAGTATAGAGCTGTACAACAAAGAGATTAGAAACAAATAGTCTATCTAGTAAACAGTTAAATTACTCAATGACGCTTTAATTGTTGTTGATATGAAAGATTTTTGGCAGCAGGTTTCTTTTTAGAAATTTTCGCCAAAAATCTTTTTAAATTTGTATAGATTTTAAGTGAATTTTGGTGTTACAAAATCTGCTATTGATTAGGTAAAGAGGCTTGTTTCACCCGTGTTATCAATTTGATTAAAATCTATTATTGACATATTCAGAGATCAATACGAACTTTGGATTTAGGATTACAAAAAAATAATGAAGGTCGCAAAGGGTGACTTTTTGCGCATCAGCGTTTTGCCTTATTGAACAATGTGCTGACTAATAGAACTCAATACAATAACAATATTACCATCACAAAACATGGAAGAAGAGATTCATTTTATTCAATTGTTTTCTAAACTTGAATACAAAATGATAAAAATTACTAGAATTATTAAACGAGCTTTCACTCAAAATGTTATATTAGGGTGCTTAGAATTAAAAAAGCAAAAAACTGGTAATAAAAACCTAAACAATGGCAATTGATATTTTTTGGACTATCTTTTTAGTGCTTGCAAACGGTTTCTTTGTTGCAGCTGAGTTTGCAATTGTCAAAGTCCGGGCCTCGCAGATAGAATTACAGGCCAAATCTGGGAGTAAAGTAGCGCAAATCGCCAAAAGCATTACAGATCATTTGGATGGTTATTTGGCAGCCACGCAATTAGGTATTACTTTAGCTTCTCTTGCCTTAGGTTGGGTGGGTGAAGCCGTGATGACGCAAATTGTACACGAGATTTTTGCTTTCTTTAATGTCCAACTTTCCGGAAGTCTTGCCACAAATCTAGGACATGTCTTAGCATTTAGTATCATTACCTTTATGCATATCGTATTTGGTGAGTTAGCGCCAAAATCTATTGCCATTCAAAAACCTGTCGCTACAACTATGAAAATTGCAATTCCTTTGCAGTTCTTTTACTATATTTTTAGACCAATTATTTGGTGTTTGAACGGCTTTGCTAATTTATTGTTGCGATTAATTGGCATACAGGTGAGCGGTCATGAATCGAACCACTCCTCTGAAGAATTACAATATTTATTGGAAAAAGGTAAAGAAAGCGGAGCCTTAAATAATGCTGAACATGAGTTGATTAAAAACGTATTTGATTTTAATGAGCGTATTGTTAAAAATATAATGGTTCCCCGAACCAAAATCGTTGCGGTTGATCAGAACGATACTGCTGACGAATTTATTCATACTGTCACTGAAGAAGGTTATTCCCGTATACCTATTTATGACGATAATATTGATCAGATTATAGGGGTGGTGCATACCAAGGACATCCTTCCTTTGATTTTTAAAGGTAAAGAAGTGGTGTTAAAGGATATCATGCGTAAACCCTACTTCATACCCGAAACAAAAAAGATCAATGATCTGATGACCGAATTTCAACTAAAACGTATACAAATTGCCTTTGTATTGGATGAGTTTGGAGGAACTGCTGGAATGGTTACCCTAGAGGATATTGTTGAAGAGCTTGTGGGTGAAATCCAAGACGAGTATGATGAGGAAACTCCTGTAGTGGAACAAATTTCAGAAACTGAATTCATGGTTGATGCCGGGGCAAGTGTACATGATGCAAATGGATTTCTTCCATTGGAACTTCCTGAGAGTTCAGATTATGACACTGTAGCTGGTTTAGTTTCTCATTTGTTTGAAAAAATTCCTGATGTTGGTGATACCACCTATGAACTAGGCTACCGGATTACCATCATTAAGAAAACTCAACAGAATATCGAATTTGTAAAACTTGATTTGATCGAATCTTCATCAGATCCGGAAAATGATTAATCAAAAATAAATAAGGAGGATACCTTGCATCTTTTCTATACACCGGATATTATTGCAAACCAAAGTCATTATCAGCTTTCTGAAGAAGAAAGTAAACATGCTATTCGTGTACTTCGACTAGTGCAAGGTGTCAAAGTTCATTTGATTGATGGCCTGGGAGGGTGGTTTGAAGCAGAAATATTAGATGCCCATCCAAAACGGACCCTTTTAAAAATGCTTAATTACACCCCTGAATTTCAAAAAAGTAATCATTATTTGCACATTGCTATAGCGCCTACCAAAAATATAGATCGCATCGAATGGTTTTTAGAAAAAGCAACTGAGGTTGGTATTCATGAAATAACTCCTATTATTACCGATCATTCCGAGCGAAAAGAGGTGAAGATTGATCGATTGAATAAAGTCGTTATATCAGCAATGAAACAATCTATGAAGGCGTATAAACCTATTATCAATCAGGCTGTGGCATTTGATGTTTTTATTACGCAAGCAGAACGAGAAAATCATTTGAGCAAAGCGATTGCTCATTGTGAACCGCAAGATGAGAAAAAGTTCTTAAATCAGATCTTCCAAAAGGAGCAAAGCTATTTGGTTTTAATAGGGCCTGAGGGAGATTTTTCGAGCAAGGAAATTGAAACCGCTGTTTCTGGCGGATTTATACCGATCTCTCTTGGACAAGCCAGGTTAAGAACAGAAACTGCAGCCTTGTATACTTGCGCTGAAATAGCACTGCTTAATCGTTAATTAACTAAAACAGCATCCAGGATTTGAATTTCAGCATTCCCTTTTAATGGTTCTGGATTAAACACCATTTTCCCCTTAACTTTTATAGGTTCATCGGTGAATTTTATGCTCCCTTTCTTCATGAATATTTCTACCATGGGAGGAATTCCATTCGTTCCACAAAATTGACACTGGGCAATGGGTAAAACAGACAGCATATAGGTACTGTGGTTTCTTCCACTCACCAAGGGTACCATATAACCAGGGAGTTCCACAATTGTATTCTCTAATTTCTTTAATGGAGCCGGATATGTGGGGGTATACACCTTTTTGTTCCCTTTGGTGGTGACCTTGTACATCATCTTATCAATCGCATCCCATGTCGAGTTCATCATTGGGGTATGATCAGGAACTGCTGATTCGTTGTAATTTCCGATTTGTGCTTTTGCAAGCCCAAGGGTTAAGGTTAAAAAAAATAGTGTATAAATTAGTCGCTTCATGTTATTTATTACCTAAAATGGAAGATATTGTTGTTTGATATGCCTTGATAGCAGGTATAATAGATGCAATTACTCCAGTTATGCAGGCTGTAAGCAAAATTAACCATTCTTTATTATTAATACGAAAAGCTTCGACAAAATCAGCACTTTGACTGGTTTGGGTACTGATAAAATACAATCCCAAGTGTCCAAGGCCCAAGCCTATCAATCCTCCAATACTCGTAATGAGTAATCCTTCGACAATGAGCATTAAAAATAGTTTAATTTTAGTTGCACCTAAAGTTCGCATAATGGCCAAATCATACTTTCGATCCTTTAAGGCGTTGTATAAACTGATAAAAACACTTAAACCTGCGATAATCATAAGGACATAGGCGAGAATCTCTAAAGAGTCAATTCCTACACCCAATAAAGAAAATAACCTGGCAGTTTCCAAAGCAGGTGAAGCCGCTTGCATTGAGGTTGACTGATTAATCAGTTTTGGAATCACACCTATTGCTGCGGGTGAGTTGAATTTTACTAATAGAGCTGTAATTTCTAAACCTTTATCCTGATGTATATCTTCCCCAATACTTTTAATAAAAATATCTTGTTTTGGACGTTCAGAGACCACGCTATCGGGTGAGCTGCTGAAATCATTTTGTGAATGTATATCTTGAGGATCGTGCTGATGTGTTGAATGATGTTCTTCAATTTCATCTTCATGGTCGGGGTGTTCATGACCAGAATGATCCTCATGATCGTGTTCTTCATGTTTTATACCATGAACATCCCACACACTCTCTAAGTTACTCAACAGAAGATTATCTACAATGGTTCCTGAAGGTTTTAAGATTCCTACTACTGTGAATGGATGTTCTTCATGTAGATGGGCATTTTCTGCCAATCCATGAGCGCCATGAATTTTATCACCTAACTTTAATTTATTTTTGCGCGCAGTTTCACTACCCAAAACTATTTCGTAACTCTGTTTCCAAATTTGACCTTGTTCGAAGCTTAACGCATACATGCTCAAAAAGGTAGAATCTGTACCAACAATTCGATGACCTTTGAAATTGTCTCCCAAAGAAATGGGAACTAACAAGTCGATAAATGGATTTGTTTTGAGCGCTTGGGCCTCTGCTAATTTGATGTTACCTGTCGGATTATCTATGTGATAGAGCGCAGAAAGAATGAGTTGTAATGGACTACCTTTTGCTCCAATGACTAAATCAACCTGTTTACTATTATTTTCGAGTTGTTTTTCAAAGGTGTCACTTGCGAGATAGATGCTGCATAAAATGGCGACACCAAATGCGGTTAGAATAATACTCAATAAAGTTGAACCCCATTGCTGGGTAATATTTTTCCAAACAAGTTGTAATGTGTTCATCTTGGGTTAGGATAAGAGATAATTGTTTGTGAATGCATCCTTTAAACGCTTATCGTGAGTGGAAATAAGGATGGTGCTTTGCTGTTCATTAGCCAAAGCCTGAATTAATTCAATTACTAAAAAAGTGTTTTTATCGTCCAACGAAGCCGTTGGTTCATCAGCAATCAATAGGGTTGGTTTATTGATCAGGGCCCTAGCTATAGCAACGCGTTGTATTTGCCCCCGGCTTAATTCATTTGGTTTTCTTGTGCCAAAGCCTGCAATTTGAAGTCTTTCTAATAATTCTTCGATTACATTTTCATTCACCGATAATCCAGCTAAAGATTGTGCTAATTTAATGTTTTCGATCACGGTCAGATTCTTTAGTAAATGAGCTTCTTGAAAAATGAAACCTAAATTCTGAGAACGGAATTTATCCAACTCACTTCCCTGCAATTCATACAAATTTTGATCTTTGATTGTTACACTACCTGTGCCTGGGTAAGAAAAGCCGGCAACTAAATTTAAAAGCGTCGATTTTCCTGAACCCGATTCGCCTAAAACTAAGGTGTGTTCTTGCTGGCGAATTTGTAAATCTTGAAAAGATAACTTTGATCCTTTTGGATATTGATATGTTAAATCTGTGGTTTTTAAGACGAAATCACTCATAATCTTTCTTTGTTGCAAATTAACACTAATTGCTGGTTTATCCCAATTCAGTAGGTCGAATTTTAGGAGTTCAGCTTACTTAACAATTTATTAATCTTAGTCTAACTTTAAGATAATTATGAGGTAACATTAATATAACAATACGATTATACTTTTGCAACATAATAGAAAAGAGTATGAGTTATATTCAAAAAATCAGTTTAATAGTGCTATTGTGTTGCCAGGTTTTACAATTGCATTCCCAACAAAAACCATCCGGTATAAAAGGGGTTGTTATGGACCTTGAGAGTCTTAAGCCTTTAGCAGGCGTAACTATTTCAATTCCAGGGTATCAAATTGGAACTACCAGCAATACACAGGGAGAATTCTCCCTTTCCTTGCCTGAGGGTAAGACAACAGATGTTCTGATTCGGGCGTCCTTCTTAGGTTATAATCCACAAGAGTTAGTTTTTAATCAGAATGAAAAAGAATCTGATTTTATATCTTTTGCTCTTACAAGTGAAGATGCCGTAATAGAGGAGGTTGTCATTAAAAGGGTACGCAATAAGGTAGGCGAGATTGCACTGTTGGAATACCGAAGAAAAAATAATCTTATGGTGGAATCTATCGGCGCTCAGGAACTCAATAGAAAAGGCGTTAGTGATGCAAGAGCAGCATTAACGAAAATGACAGGTATCTCTCGCCAGCAAGGAGCTAAAAACGTATTTGTTAGGGGGCTGGGTGACCGATACAATTCAACCTCTTTAAATGGTTTGCCATTACCTTCTGAGGATCCTTTATATAAAAATATTTCATTGGATTTCTTTGGTTCAGATGTTATTGAAAGTATTCGTGTTAATAAAACATTTAATGCGAACCTTAATGGTGATGTTGCCGGAGCCAATATTGATATATATACCAAACAAGCTAGTGGAAATAGTTTTGAAATTGGCGTCTCACAAGGGTTGAACAGTCAAACAATTACTCAGGATAATTTTAAGAGAATTGACGGTACAAATTGGTTCGGCACATTAGCGGCTGGTTCTAAACCGCAAATAAGTGACTTACAACAGTATGATTTTAAAAACAACTGGAACCCTAAAACGCAGAATCATCTCTTAAATTCAGGGCTGAAGTTATTAGGTAGTCGTAGATTTATGATAGGGAATAATCCTCTAAACCTTTTTGTTTCTGCGAATTTGGATTCTAAATACAGATTTGCCGAAGGTAAAATACAAAATGCGAATACACAAGGGTTACTCTATTTAGACAAAGACTTCACAAAATATCAATATGATGTTTCACAGTCTGGATTACTCAATTTACGTTATGGATGGGCTGGACATACCATCTCTTACAGTTCTCTCTATATTCACGACCAAAAACAAGTTTTGGCGGATTATTTTGGACGAGGTAAAAATGAACAAGAGGGAGATCGGGAATTCACCAGAAGACAACAAGTAAATGATAATCATTTATTTGTTAATCAATTGCATTCAACCTTAAATTTTAACGAAAATTGGTCAGCAGATTTGGGAGTTGGTTTTAATTATGTTATTGGAAATGAACCAGACAGACGAATCAATAATTTTTTAGAAAGAAATGGCGTAATGAATATGTCTTCGAATTCTGCTGGAGAGAATGAGCGTTTTTATTCGGATATGAAAGAAACAGGATTGGTATCCAAAGCCATTTTGAGTTATAAAATTATTAATGATGAAGGATTTGATCGTAAAATTGACTTTGGTTACAATGGAAATATGATCAATAGGGATTACCGATCCACTATTTTTAATCATAAATTGATTGGATCGATTCCAAGTAATATTGATGTAAATGATGTTGATCAAATACTTAATAGCCAGACAATTGGTGATATTTTTGAGCTGCAGACTGGAAGAGGGTCAGGTTCGAATGCGTTAGACGAATTTTATTATAACGGTAAAAAAGATATTCACAGTGCGCTCATCGGTGGGACCTATCAATTTAATGATAAATTTACGGCCATTCTAGGCTTCCGGTTTGACAAAGTGAAACAGCGTGTAGATTATTCTACCAATTTGGGTTCAAGTGATTCTTATGGTCCCTCATTAATAGATACTAGCTTTATTATGCCGAGTTTAAATCTGAAATATGCTTTGTCAGAGAAAATGATCCTTAGAGCCTCGGGTAGCCAAACCTACATCATGCCACAATTTATTGAAGTTGCTAGGATGACCTACGATGCCCCAACTTCTAGCATTGAGGGAAATAGTTCTTTAAGACCATCAAAGGTTTATAATGTGGATTTGAAATGGGAATTATACCCGAAGAATAGTGAACTAATTTCGGTTGGGTTATTCTACAAGATGATCAACGATCCAATTGCACGTGTGCGAGCAAATTCAAGCGGTGAGATGATGACTTTTAGAAATATAGGAAGCCACGCGAAGGTGATGGGAGCTGAAATGGAGATAAAAAAGGATCTATTCCTGATAACTACTGCCCAAGGTAGCCACGGCTTATCTGCTGGTTTTAATATCTCCTATTTGTATTCCAATCAGAAACTTGATGACCCTTTAGCAAGATATACTAAAACAGACGATAAGCTAGAAGGTGCTTCACCCTTATTAATCAATGCGGATTTAACCTATAAGCTGAGTTATCCGAATGTAGAGTTGATGCCTGCAGTGATATTTAATTACTTCTCAGATCGTATTTATACACTTGGAACATCCAATTTTGAAAATATCGTGGAAAGAGGATTCCCAACTTTAGATTTTGTATTGAATGGTACAGTAAAGAAAAAGTTTGGATTTAATGTTAAGGCAGAAAATATCCTTAATCCTCAACGAGAGTTTACTAGAGGTTTTTCCGGTGGTGCACCTGAGATCTTGTTTGAGAGTTATAAAACCGGCGTTGACTTTAGTGTTGGTGTATCTTATAAATTTTAACGATTTATTAATAATAACCTAACATTAAGGTTAATTGATTAGTATTCCTTTGTATAGAAATTAAAACAATATGAAAACAAAATTATTTTCCATCTTAGCAGCGGCTGCATTGACATTCACTGCTTGTTCTGAAGACAATTCGGTGACTCCAAAACCAATTGGTGAAACAGATTTAAAAGGAGATATTTCTTCAAATATGGTATTGGATGCAAATACCGAATATACTTTATCTGGAACTGCGTTTGTAAAAAGCGGAGCTACATTAACCATTCCTGCTGGAACAGTGATCAAAGCAAAAGATGCTGGAACGGACGTTTTTTTACTGGTAGAACGTGGTGGTAAAATCATTGCAAATGGTACTGCTGAAAAGCCAATTACCTTTACCTCTTCAGCATCTAGTCCAAAAGCAGGTGACTGGGGTGGCGTAATCATTAATGGTAAAGCTCCAATTAGTGGCCCGTCAGGAAAAGTTGCAGAAAACAATACTGAAGTAAGTACATCAATTCTATATGGAGGTTCTGTTGCTGATGATGATTCAGGTATCTTAAACTATGTAAGGATTGAATACACTGGAGCCCGTATTTCAGATGACAAAGAGCACAATGGCTTAACTTTGAACGGTGTTGGTAATAAAACCAAAATTTCTAATATTTATTTAGCTCATGGTGATGATGATGCTATTGAGTTCTTCGGCGGAACAGTTAACGCATCTAATATATTTGTGCTAAACTGTACGGATGATATGTTTGATTTTACTGAGGGATATTCAGGTACTTTAACAAACGTATATGGTCTTAGAGAGGAATCTTACACTGCTGTTACCGTTGATCCTAGAGGGATCGAGGCCGATGGCAATATGGACGGAGATACACCTACTGATGCGAATCAATCTAATTTTAAAGTGAATGGAATTACAATTGTAAATCTTGCCCCAGGTAGTGGAGCAAACTTGACCATGCACGATGTATTCAAAATTAGAAGAGGAGCGAAAGCTGTTATCACGAATGCGTTTGTGAAATTTGGTCCCAAAACAAACATTATTGACGATTTGGATGCCGTTAAGGTTGACTTAATCGATTTAAAGGATGGTAAAGGTGATGCAGCAGCAGGTACCTCAATAGAGTATTCATTTGATCCTGCAAACAATTTAAATAGAGCGAATGTAAAAACCATTGTCGGCGCTACCCTAACTCCAAAAACAGGTCTTACAGGTGCTCAAACATCCGTATTCGCTTGGACGGGTTATCAGTTCTAAGCTTACTGTCACATTCTATTAACCTCAATTCATATAATAAGAAAATCCGCTTCATCTTGAAGTGGGTTTTTTTTGGTGCCTAGGGCATGAACGATACTTTTGGGAAGGAGGTAACCAAAACATCCTTGAACCTTTGCCGTGGGAAATGTAAACTGAATTGAGTATAAAGGGTGTAAGATGAAATTAATGCGCTAGGTACATACTCAGATCAGGGCAGAAACTAAATGTAAGGCTAAAGTTGCTGAATGAGTTTGGGTGGCAAATCCAAGCCCCCTATTGTGGAGAAGTATCAAGGTAAATGTAGCGCGTACAAAGAATAACGTTGTCTTTTTTATCTGAGAAGATCTCGCGCAGACCTGTGTTTTTTATGAACGTAAAGAGTAAAGTTTGCTGTTAGAATAAGCCGAGAGTCGTATACCGAACGGGGCGTAATGGTCTAAGGAGAAGGGGGAAATAATCCCTGTTCTGTTACCCGATTAATAAAGAATTTTTGATGACAAGGTGCCTTCTAAATTTCTTTGGAAGAAGAATGCTTGTGTCGAAACAGGATTGCAAATAAAACAGTTATTACAAGCGTATAAAGGGCAAACGAAAGCCAGATTTGACGCCAATCCTTTAACTCTATACTCTGATCAAATAATCCGTTTGCAATATGGATACCTCTGGAGGAGATGAAATTTAAAAGTTCTTGATTTTCAGCTGTTGTATCTAGGAATTCAGCTAAGTCATTGCTGTTGGTGAAAGAAAGGGTGTAATATTTATCGATTACCCAACCAGAGAGTCTAGAACCCAATACGGCACCAAAACCATTGGTCATCATCATAAACAATCCTTGTGCCGATGAACGAATTTTATTGTTTGTTGTCGTTTCCACAAATAAGGATCCTGATATATTAAAGAAATCGAATGCCATTCCATAGACAACACAGGAGAGTATAATCATCCACAGACCTGAAGAGGGGTCACCGTAAGCAAATAATCCGAACCTAAGGATCCACGCAACCATAGCCATCAACATCACCTGTTTGATTCCAAATTTCTTTAGAAAGAACGGAATAGCAAGAATGAATAGTGTTTCCGATATTTGGGATATGGACATAATTATCGTGGAATATTTTACCACGAATGAGTCAACATATTTTGGGAAAAATTTAAATTCATCTAAAAACACATCACCATAAGCATTGGTCAATTGCAATGCTGCTCCCAAGAACATTGAAAAGACAAAAAACATTGCCATTTTGAAGTTTCCAAATAATTTGAAAGCTTCTAAACCCAAAATTTGGGAAAAGGATGCATTTTCTTTTGTGGTATGTTGAGGAGGACATTTGGGTAGATTAAATATGGAATAAATTCCCAATAGTACCGATCCCGCTGCGCCGATAAAAAATTGGCCTTCGGTGGATTTACTATCCGTTAAATTTGTAATCCACATAGCGGCAATAAATCCTATTGTACCCCATACCCTAATTGGAGGGAAGGCTTTTATGAGATCGTAATTACCTTGATTTAACGCTGTATATGCTATGGAATTGGATAAGGCTAAGGTTGGCATATAACAAATCATGGCCAAAAGCATGACAGTGAAAAATGTATCTGGATCATCTACTCCGGCCAAATAAATTAGGCAAATGGCGTACAATAAATGTAAGGTAATATATAACTTTTCAGCATTAATCCATCGATCAGCCATAATACCTATTAAAGTTGGCATAAAAAGAGAGGCTAACCCCATGGTCGAAAAAATGGCGCCGAACTCCGTGCCATCCCAGTTTTTGGTTCCAAACCAATAATTAGCAATCGTTATTAACCACGCTCCCCAAACAAAAAATTGCAGGAAGTTCATAATGGTTAACCTCAGTTTAATGGACATCAGGTATGATATTATAGGATGAAAGAAGAAGTTAAGATTTACGTTTTTCTATTTCGTCTCTTATTTTAGCTGCGGTTTCATATTGCTCACTTTGGATTGCTTTTTCAAGAGTACTTTCTAGTTGATCCATGGTTAAGGAAGCATAAGGAGAGGGTTTGCTTTTAGCTTGTTTTTTTTCTGATTTTTCTGATTTTTCTGATTCTTTTTGTTCTGTGCTTGTTTCGGATTGTTTATAGTTACCTACATTTTCAATATTTTCCAAAAAAGCAAAATCATTACCTTCAATCACAATTCCAGCAGTATTCATGATAAAATCATAAGTGAATATTGGACATTCAAAGCGAACGGCTAAGGCAACCGCATCTGAAGTGCGAGCATCTATTTCGGTTTGCTGCGTACCGTCTGAACAAATAAGTTTTGCGAAAAATATTCCATCCACTAAGTTATAAATAAGGATTTCTTCTAATTTAATTTTAAACGATTTAGCAAAAGATTTGAATAAATCATGTGTTAAGGGTCTGCTAGGCGTCATTTTTTCAATTTCAACTGCTATAGACTGTGCCTCGAATGCACCGATGATAACAGGCAATCGGCGGTTCCCTCCAATTTCTCCCAATACCAATGCGTAAGCGCCAGACTGAGTCTGACTATAGGATAAACCCACTATATCTAACTTGATTTTCTTCATTGATAACACATTAACCTGAATACAAAGATGCTAATATTAACAGCAAAAAAAAAGTGACCCTACGATTTTTTAAGTAAGGCCACTGATTCATTGTTTAGTTAATTTAGTTGTTTTTCAGGTTTTTTATCGCCTGGGTAAGTTTTGGCACTATATCAAATGCGTCACCGACGATCCCATAATCGGCAACTTTGAAAAAAGGAGCTTCTGGATCTTTATTGATTACGACAATGGTTTTTGAGGAACTCACTCCAGCAAGGTGCTGAATTGCGCCCGAAATACCAATTGCAATATATAAGTGAGGACTGACAACGATTCCAGTTTGTCCGACATGTTCTGAATGAGGTCTCCAACCGGCATCGGATACAGGTTTAGAACAAGCTGTAGCCGCCCCTAATACCTGAGCTAACTCTTCAATTATTCCCCAATTCTCCGGCCCCTTCATCCCTCGTCCAGCTGATACCACAATTTCTGCTTCAGGCAATGAGATTTTATCAGTTGCCCTTACGATTTCTTTTACTAAAACGCCAAAATCCTGTGCTTGAATGTCAGGAGTAAAAGGAACCACCTCAACATTTGTTGGTGATTCTTTTAACTCAAAGGCATTCGGATTTAGAGCAATAACTTTTGTCGGGGAGCTAACGATTTGGGTAGCAAAGGCTTTGTTAGAGAATGCTGATTTTTTGATTTCCATATTTTGTCCATCAAAATGTGGAAGATTTAGCGCTCCATCGGCAAGTCCGGCCTCTAATTTTACTGCAAGTCTAGGCGCTAGTCCCTTTCCGCTGAATGAATTGGATAAAACCACGACCTGCGATTGTTCTTCTTTAGCTGCCGCAGCAATGATGGAGGCAAACGCTTTGTTGACAAAGTTTTTTAGATTGTCTTGATTGGCATTCAATATTTTTGAGACACCATATTTTCCTAGTTTCTCGAGTTCAGTCTGTTCAACATTTCCAATAGACAAGGCGGTAAGAGACTCTCCCAATTGATCGGCAACCGATTTGGCATAGGATGCAACTTCAAATGCTGATTTTTTTAATATACCCTCTGTATTTTCTATATAAACTAAAATAGCCATAATAATTTCTTGCTTAATTGGTTAGATAACTTTTGCCTGGGTGTGTAATAATTGGACCAATTGATCAACATCTTCTACCAGCTGAACAGCACCACGTTTTGCTGGGGATTCAAATTTGCTAATTGAAGACAATTCCGGCACATCGATTGGTTGAATCACTTGCAGCGGTTTTGATCTTGAATCAATAATTCCACGCAAATTTGGAATTTTAACCTCAGCAACTCCTTCAGCGGTTCCAATAACGACAGGAAGAGAGACCGATAAGATTTCTTTACCACCTTCAATCTCACGATCGATTATTGCCTGGTCCGATTGTATATCAATTTTCTTGGCAATCGATACGGAAGGTAAATTCAATAATTCACCCAGTAATGCTGCGATTTGGCTACCGTTATAATCTATTGATTCTCGACCAGTTAATATTAAATCAAAGTTTTCGTTTTTGACATAAAAAGCGATTTGATTGGCGACAAACCATGCGTCTCTTGCTTGCGAATCGATGCGTACTGCATCATTTGCACCAAATGCTAGTGCTTTACGAATGGTAGGATCAGAACTTTCTGGACCCACATGAATGACAGTAACAGTGCCCTTTCCTCCCTCGGTCAACTCTATGGCTTTGGATAGCGCTATTTCATCGTAAGGGTTAATGATGTATTGGATGCCATTCGAATTAAAGGTCGTATTATCGTCCGTAAAGGTTATTTTTGATGTAGTGTCTGGGACATTACTTATACAAACTAATATTCTCATAAATCTAGCGTTTTACACAAACCTACATTTTTAAAAAAGGATTTCAAAGGTGCCTCTAGGCAGAATTTGGTGTCAGATTTCGATTTAATAATTGCGTTTTTCTTTTTAAATAAGCTAATTGTTTGCAAAAATGCTATGGTCTGGCGTTTGTGTTATTTTTTTATCATTTCTCGGCTAATTTTATTGTTAGTATTACAATAGTCATGGTTTTGTCATTTCTATGCTAGCATAGTAAATTTGAGCCTAAAGAAGTTTTATTCCTCGTCGATAATTATCTTTACTTTTGTTTATGGAAACAAGATTAGATCAGCTAAAAAATTTTTTATCAGAGACCCCAAACGATCCATTTTTAAGGTATGCATTGACTATGGAATTGCTTAAGCTAGGGGATATGGCAGGTGCTCAGGCTGGTTTTGAGGATTTGGTTACCAATTATCCTGATTACGTTGGAACTTATTATCATTTTGGAAAATTTTTAGAGGGTAAAGGAGAAAAAGAATCGGCTCTGCGCACCTATGAGATCGGAATGCAAATTGCCCAATCAAAGCGTAATTTTCACGCCTTGGGAGAGCTAAAGAACGCTCATCTGATGGCCAGTGGACTTTTGGATGAAGATGAATAGTGTTAAATTTCTTGATTTCAGAAATTATGGTATCTTTTTTGCGTTTTAATTACCATATGTTTTTATTATGCGTGCACTATCTTTTTCGTTGATTCTCTTAGCCATGCTGATTTTCGGGTTCAGTTGTGTAAACAACAAAACCAATGTAAATCAGTTGGTGAGCAATGATGATAATGCATTAAGGGGATATTCAGTGATTGGAACCTATGAGGGTAAGTTGCCGTGTGCAGATTGCACTAATATCTCAACGATTCTTAGTATCGATAACAACAAAAATTTTCATTTGCGCTATATTTATCTTGGTAAGAGCGAGGAAGTATTTGAACATACGGGCAAATGGGATGTAGATAAGGACATATTGAGCTTAGAAAACATAGATTATAACTTCAAAATTGGTGATAATCAGCTGAATCAGCTGGATCTATCGGGCAAAGAAATAAAGGGAGATTTGGCTGAAAAATATATTTTAGTTAAAATTAACTAAACGGATTCATCTTGAATCTTGTATTTTAAAAATAAAAGGTAGAAAAGAGGCCAACATTATTGTCCTTCGTTCTACCTTTTATTATTTGAATATTTTATTTGTGATTGCAAATTTCAATTAATGCTGAAACCACATAGTCAATTTCTTCTTTAGTATTGTATTTACTGAAGGAGAATCGAACAGATGGCCGAGTCGGATCGGCCGCTATGGCTTTTAAAACATGCGAACCAATGTCAGATCCTGAACTGCATGCACTACCACCGGATGCAGAAATACCTTTAATATCCAAATTAAACAATAACATATCCCCCATATGGGTGCAAGGAAGGGAAACATTTAGAACCGTATATAAGGATTTCTCTGCTTCTAATTCTCCATTGAATTTTACATCTGGAATGTTTTTAGTTAATTCTTCTTTCATGTAGTTCTTCAGGGACTGGATATAATTTTGATGTTCTTGCATCTGGTCATAGGCAATCTCTAATGCTTTGGCTAAACCAACTATTCCATAAACATTCTCTGTTCCTCCTCGTAAATTACGTTCTTGGGCACCTCCAAAGATTAACGGTTTTATTTTGTTACGTGAATTAACATATAGGAATCCAACACCTTTTGGGCCATGAAATTTATGGGCTGCACCGGTAATAAAATCAACCTTTATTTCAGATAGATCATGGCTGTAATGTCCCATGGTCTGCACCGTATCGGAGTGAAATATAGCATCATATTGCTGCGCCAATTCACTTACTTTTCTTATATCTGTTAAGTTTCCAAGTTCATTATTTGCATGCATTAGGGAAATAAATGTCTTGGGATTCTTTTGAAGTAAATTCTCTAACTGAGAAAGATCAATATTCCCCACTGAATCAACATTTAGGAGATCTAAATGGATCTTGCCTGATTTTTCTAAATCTTCTAAGGTATGCAGAACGGCATGATGTTCCAAAGGGGAAGAGATGGCATGGGTAATGTTATAAGCCTGTATCCCTCGTACAATAGCCATGTTGTCCGCCTCGGTACCACCTGAGGTAAAAAAAATCTCCGAAGGTGAAGCATTCAATAATTTAGCAACCGTTCTCCTTGCTTTTTCAACAATGGTTTTCATCTCCCTGCCATGAGCGTGAATGGATGATGGATTTCCATAATTTTCATTCAATATTTTTACCATATCTTGGATAACATCTTTATCCATAGATGTAGTAGCGGCATTATCAAAATAAACTTGCATGGGGACAAAGGTAATTATTCGTGAGGATATTTTTTTGATAATTTGGTTTTTCTGACAAAGATTAAACTAATTGATATTAAACTTGTTAGGAACGAAAAATAGACTATTAAATCACTATATTTGGTATAGAAAGTGAGTTTTTCGTTCAAATTTATTTCCTGAGAGAGTGCTGTGGGTACCCACCAAGAGCTTCGCTGTACGATATCACCACGTTGGTTTATAAAAGCAGAAATACCCGTGTTGGCTGAGCGAACAACCCACCGCCGGTTTTCGATAGCTCGTAATTTAGCGTATTGTAAATGTTGATCTTTCCCAGAAGTATTTCCCCACCATCCATCATTAGTGATAACGGCAATAAACTGTGCACCTTTTTGAATGTACTGTGAAACATAATTTCCCCAAATAGATTCGTAGCATATTACCGGAGCAACTCCGATGCCACTTGCTGAATAAAAAACGCTGGGTTCCGCCTGGCTTCCATAACCACCTGTTGAACCTCCAAAGTGTTCAAAAAAAGGAGTAAGGATGTGGAGGGTTTTACCAAAGGGCATTTTTTCTGCTGCAGGAACTAGTTTTGACTTATGATAGAATTGTAATTTACTACTGCCATCAACTAATACGGCAGCATTAAATCTATCATGAAAAGCGTGTCCAATGGCTTGTGCCGTCTCGGTTTTTCGATCTTTATAAATTGAATAACTCTCAATACCCGAGAGCAAGTTCCCATTGTGGTAAGGGTCTAAGAAAGTTAGCACTTCAGAATACTGTCTGTATTCCCTAAAATCATCCTCATTAATTCCGTTTTTATCGGAGATTGCTGTCTCGGGCCAAATGAAAAATTCTGTATTCAATTTGGCTACCTTTTGAGATAAATTGATCAAGACATCCAATTGTTCGGATGGGTTGGAGCTCCATTTTGAATAGGGATCTATGTTGGGTTGAACGGCGACGACTTGCGAAGGGTTTACGTGTTCTTGGTAATTACTATACCAAATGATGGAAGATATGCTCGGAATTAAAACAAGGGCCGCCCAAGCGGACATTACATACTTATTTGAGTAAACTTGGATTTTTTCTTTGTATTGCCAGATTCCTAAAAAAGCTAAGCAGTTTGCCAGCCAAATCCATAAAGTTCCACCGTACACGCCAGTAAAACTATACCATTGGATGAGTTGGTGGAAATTTGCGAATCCGTTTCCAAGAGTCATCCAAGGAAAAGAAAGTTCCCAGCTTTGATGTAGGTATTCATAGCAAATCCAAAAGGAGATTAAGCCCATGAAACTTAATGGTAAATCATTCCTTTTTCGCATTTGATAATATAACCTAAATGCTAAGGCCATCAATAATGGGGCTAAGGCAAAAGGAATCAATGCGATTAGCAAAGAAGTAAATGCATCTAAATTCGCATGCATTGCATTATAAACCCAGTATATGGAGGCTGTATTCCACACAAACCCACTAAGAAAGGCCATCCCAAATATTTTCCGCCCTTTTTTCTTGTAATTCCCCCGGATAACATGTTCTATTCCTATAAGTAACGGAACAAATCCAATGAAAAGTAATACGCTAGTGTAGGGCATCGGTGGCCAGGCAAGCCATAAGATGAATGAACTAAGTAAGGCTAATAAATAATTTCTTCTCATGGATTTATAAACTACTTAAAATATCTGCTTTTTTTGTCTCATACTCAGCCTGTGTGATGAGTTGTTTGTCGAATAGATTTTTAAGTTTTACGAGCTTTAAAGTTATTTCATCTTGGGGTTCGGTGGAAGATGTTTTATTTTCAGGAACAGAAGTGAAAATAGGAGTGGTTTCTGTTTTTATTGCATCCTCAAACTTTGAGACTTCAGGTTTTTGTTCCAATTTTTCTTGAAAAGATCGTGGCTTTTCTACTGTTTGATTACTTCCGGTATTTGGAGTGTTGAAATTTGGATGATTCTGAATGACGATTCTCCCTTTTTCTTCAGTTTTTTTCTGAGATTTTTCCTGTTGTAGATTATCTAGAGCAGCTTTGATTAATTGATAGAGTTTTCTTGCCTGAATTTTTGGAATATAATCAACAGTTAAGTTCTCTCCCGTGAAAGGGATTACAGTAACCTTAGATCCAAATATTTCTTCTTTGAAGGAAATGTCCTTAATATCCTGCCAGGGAAATATTTCAAAATTAGTGGCTAAACCTAGTTTCGTAAACTCGCATAAAAACAAGCGCTTGTTACTGAGCGTAATGCTATCAGGTAGTAAGGTAACGGCAGGTTTTTTTTGTAATGCAATATAATTAATGGATTCTGAAGGGGTTAACATGTCCATGATCTTACTATGGATTTTCTCAACAACCTTTGGGTCCTGACCGTCCTGTAAATATTTGTCAATTTGGTAATTTGTCATCAAAACGATATTTATGGATTAACAATATTAATTCTTTTCAATTATAGTCCGCCAACACATATAACAAATTCTCCCTTGATAGGATTAGTCTGATAATGCTCTTTTAATTCTTGAAGGCTGCCACGAACATTTTCCTCATAAAGCTTACTAATTTCTCTGGAAATTGAGGCTTGTCTTTGCTGACCAAATATAAGTATAAATTCCTCGATCGTTTTTTGAATTCGATGGGGTGATTCATAAAAAATCATCGTCCTTTTTTCCTGAGCAAGAAATTTAAGTCGGGTTTGTCTTCCTTTTTTTACGGGCAAAAATCCCTCAAAACAAAACCTGTCATTAGGAAGACCTGAATTGACCAATGCAGGAACAAATGCAGTTGCTCCAGGCAAACATTGTACCGAAAGACCTTCTTTGATACATTCTCTAACTAGTAAATATCCCGGGTCAGAAATAGCAGGTGTCCCAGCGTCTGATATCATGGCTATTTCTTTACCTTCTTTTAAAAAGCGAATAATTTCCTGAACTGCTTTATGCTCATTATGCTGGTGATGGGCAAACACTTTCTTCTCGATACCAAAGTGTTTCAATAATGGAGCACTCGTACGGGTGTCTTCAGCAAGGATAATATCCACCTTTTTTAGAACATTAACCGCTCTGAAGGTCATATCTTCCAAATTTCCTATGGGTGTGGGAACGATATATAACATAGTTCAAAGATAGCGAATAAACCTTTAGAATATTAATCGTTAATCTGGATATAATCTTTGGATTTTGGAATCTTATCGATTAAATCTTTCCATTCGGATGGAATGGCTGTCAGTTTTCTTTCCTTCAGATTCATCCATGCACCATCTACGTCAACAACAGCAGCCAGCATACCGTTTTCTCTAAAGATTTCATGTCGAAAGGAAAACCGAGAATTGTGTAAATTGTATTTTGTGATTTCCGTGCTCACTGAAATATATTCGTCAAGTCTTATTTCTTTGAGGTAGTTCAATTCTTCTCTAAAAAGAATGGGGCCAATCTTTTGTTTGTTAAATGCATCAAGTGAAAGGCCTATTTGATTGAGCATATTGCTACGTGCTTGAGCGCAAAAGTCGGCATAGGCAGAATGACGTAAATGCATATTTGCATCGATTTGAGACCACAAAACTTGTCCTCTATAAAATATGTTATCTCCCATGATTTTCTGTTTAAACACGTCTAAATTAAAAAAAAATCCCCAACATCTCTCGGGGATTTTACTCAGTTGATTTATTGCTTCAAACGAATTTGTTCGGTGGAGAGTGTTGTTCAAGAAATTAAAAATTCAGAATACTAGCCTGGGGATACCATTTGCATTAAGATCGCTGTCAGCCATCCGGCGTAGGTGCCAATAGCGTAGCTAAATACCGATAAAATCACACCGACCGATATAAGGGAGGGGTGGAATGCGGCAGATGTTACTGATGCCGAGGCAACTCCTCCAATGTTAGCCATACTTCCTACAGCAAAATAAAAGAATGGAACTTTGAATATTTTTCCGACAGTTAATAGTAATAATGCATGGAAAGAGATCCAAATTATACCCACAATAAACAAACCAGGATTATCCATGATTGCCAAAATATTCATTTGCATGCCTATAGTGGTAATGAGGACATAGAGCATCACGGTACCTATTTTAGAGGCTCCTGCATATTCGAGGTTTTTGGCTTTTGTGAAGGAAAGAGAAATCCCTATAATTGTAGCAAATAAGATTAACCAAAAAAAACTATTCGTCAATGAAAATTTTTCAGTCTCGGGGTAATGAGTAGCCATAAAGCTGGCTAATGGTTCAGCTAATAAGGTGGCTAGTCCGGTTCCGCCAAAGGCCAAAGCAATCATAATCATGAAGTCTTTGGTTTCTGGGGTTCTACTATTAGCTTTTACTTTTTCATCCATCTTGATTTTTAATTCGTCTACATCAGTCGAATCCGCCTTAAAAAATTTATCAAACTGTTTGGATTTACTTGCTCCATAAAGTAAAAAGGCCATCCATATATATGCAACGAATACATCAACAGCTATTATTGAGGAAAATAAATTTGAAGAGGGTTGTAAAATTTCCTTCAATGCCACCTGGTTAGCGCTTCCTCCAATCCAAGACCCCGCTAAGGAACCCAATCCACGCCAGACGGCATCTGCCCCGGTACCACCAACGACCTCAGGTGCAAAAATAGCGGTACAATAAATAGCTATCGGTCCGCCAAGAACTATTCCAATGGTACCTGTAATAAACATTAAACCAGCTCTTTTTCTCAAGGCCCACATTTGTTTGAGGTCTAAACTTAATACAAACATAATTAAACATGCGGGTAGGAAATATCGACTACCAATGCTCGTTAGCGGGGAATTTTCCCCGTCAATTACATGAAAGGAATTCAATAATCCAGGCAGAAAGTAACAGAGCAATAAGGGTGGGATTATATTATAGAACCCTTTAATGTATTTATTTGTCAGATTAGAGGTGTAAAATACCAGACCTAATATCCCCATCAACAATCCAAAGACAACCGTCGTGTTGGTGATCATAGGAATGGTTTCAGCTGTAGTTACTTGCATAGCTATGTAATAATTGTAATTTTGCTGTGAAAATATAGAATTCTATCGAATATTTGTTTAAATATTCCTAAATTGAATTTTCAAAATCAATCTAATCATTCAAAAAAATAAAGAATGGACCGTAGAAATTTTATTAAAAATGGTGGTATAATCCTTGGAGCCACAACCCTTGATATTCCTAGTTCTGGACTTAATATAAAGAAAAAAATCAAAGTCGGGTTAATTGGCTGTGGAGGAAGGGGTACAGGTGCGGCTTTTCAAGCATTAACTGCTGATCCAGATGTAGAAATTGTCGCTTTAGCTGATATATTTTCTCAACAATTAGAAACAGCTTTAGCTTCGCTGACTGAGGCTCACAAAGATAGGGTAAATGTCCCCGAGAAAAGAAAATACGTTGGATTTGATGCGTATAAAAACTTAATTGCCTCAGATGTGGATGTCGTTCTATTAGCAACTCCACCAGTATTTAGACCTGATCATCTGGAAGAGGCTGTTAAAAAAGGGAAGCATATTTTTTGTGAAAAACCGATGGCTGTTGATATTCCAGGGGTACACAAAGTACGTGAGGCTGTTCAACTAGCAAAAGAAAAGAAATTGAACGTAGTCTCGGGTTTTTGTTTCCGATACGCTAGCCCGAATAGGGAATTAGCAAAATTAATCCATGGGGGTGCTATTGGCGATATCTATTCAATGAGCACTTTTCGTTTGGGTGGTGAATTAACCGAAAAACCTAGACAAGCTGGTTGGAATGATTTAACCTATCAGTTATATAATTGGTATTTTTACCAACGTTATTCAGGAGATATCATCGTTGAGCAGACTGTTCACAGCATTGACTTTATGCACTGGATATTAAACAGAGGATTGCCAAAGACTGTTTCTGGAACAGGCGGTAGACAAAGTAAACCTTGGGATAAATTTGGGAATGTCTTTGATCATTTTGCCATTGAGTATGATTACGGGGATGGTGTTAAAGGTTTTCATTTTGGACGTCAGCAAAACGGAACTCAACCACGTAACTCCGTTGAAGCGATTGGAACAAAAGGCCATTTTGACGTAAGTCTATTGAGTAAATATGAGATCTTTGGAGAAAATCCATGGAAATATTCAGGGAAGATGGACAACATGTATCAAACGGAACACGATGAACTCTTTGCTGCCATTAGAAACAAGCAAACCATTAATGATGGAGATGCAATGGCCGATTCAACTTTATTAGCAATCTGGTCGCGTCAGGCGGCTTATACTGGAAAAGTTATAAGTCTTGATGAAATCCAAAATTCCACAAGCACTTTAGGACCAAATTCAGAAGGTTACAATTGGGAAATGGAAGTGGATAAGGCTTTAATACCAAGACCAGGATTGGCAACTAAATAATTTGCATAGAATCAAAGAATGAATAATAAAATAAAGATTTTAGTGGTTGGCTGTGGGAATATGGGCGCCTCTCATGCACAGTCATATCACGAAATGCCAGAATTTGAAATAGTAGGTCTGGTTTCCCGTGGTGAGAGCAAAAGACTTCTTAATGAAAAACTTAAGGCTAACTATCCGCTATATTCCACTTTTGAACAAGCACTGCAGCAAGCTAATGCGGATGCTGTCTGTATCTCAACCTATCCTGATACACATGAAGAATATGCAATCATGGCTTTTCAGGCCGGAGCGCATGTCTTTATTGAAAAACCTTTAGCTGACACCGTTCTTGGCGCTCAGAGGGTTGCAAATGCGGCTCTGGAAGCCGGGAAAAAACTGGTGGTCGGATATATTCTTCGGTATCACCCTTCATGGATTAAATTTATTGAAGTAGGGAAATCCTTGGGTTATCCCTTGGTTATGCGTATGAATTTGAACCAACAAAGTCATGGGTATATGTGGGATGTTCACCGTAACCTAATGAATAGTTTAAGTCCGATTGTGGATTGTGGCGTTCATTACATTGATGTGATGTGCCAAATGACGGATGCAAAACCTATTTCGGTCTCAGCAATTGGGGCTCGCTTGACGAACGATATTCCGCATGATAATTACAATTACGGCCAACTTCAAATTCGTTTTGATGATGGAAGCGTGGGATGGTATGAGGCTGGTTGGGGACCTATGATAAGTGAAACCGCTTTTTTTGTTAAGGATGTAATAGGGCCAAAAGGATGTGTTTCGATTGTGGCCAATAATGCAGCTAAAGAAGGAAAGTCGGATTCTGTTGAAGCGCATACTAAGACGGAATCACTTAAGGTTCATTACGCCGATATTGACGAAAAGAATGAGTTTACTCGAGAAGATCAGTGGATTGATTTAACGGATGAACCGGATCACCAGGAGCTTTGTAACCGTGAACAACGTTTCTTTTTGCAATCGATCGTGGAAGATTTGGATCTTCAAAAGTCAATTCAAGATGCGGTTAATAGTTTGCGCATCGCAATATCTTGTGATGAGTCAGTGAAAACTGGTGAGATTGTTCGATTGTCGTAAATCGGTATAAAATTTAACAAAAAAATAGGTTTGGATTTTACACTAAACCTATTTTTTTTGTCTTATTGGTTCTGATTTTATTTCTTGTTGAGGGCTGTGGAAATCGTTTAATTTTCCATTTTGCAATCCTATTTATCCTTGAATAATTTCTATACAAATCAAGCTTTTACTGAGAATTAGGTGTTTTTCGAGCCGATTAAGGAATGTTTAAATACTTATGTGTTTGTAAGGAGATCTCCCATTTTGGGTTTTGCATGACGTAATCTATGATCAATGGTGTCATCTCAGATGCTTTAGACCATTCCGGCTGTAGAAAAAGTTTGCAATTTGCCCCCACATATTTAGCATGCTCTTCTGCCCATTTGAAATCACTTTGATTAAAGACAATAATCTTTAGTTCTCCGGCGGCGCTCAATACGTCTTCCCTGGGACCTTTGAACTTTTTTGGAGACAAACAAATCCAATCCCAGTATCCCGAGAGTGGGTAGGCGCCAGAAGTTTCCAGGAATACTTTGATGTTAGCCTCTTTTAGTTTTTGTGTTAAATAACTGAGGTTATAAATCAATGGCTCACCACCTGTAATGACCACCGTTTTAGCAGGATGTTTTTTTGCGTTTTCAACAATGGTATCTGCGGGAGTTAAGGGGTGTAAATTCGCGTCCCAACTTTCTTTCACATCGCACCAATGACAACCTACATCACAGCCACCTAATCGAATAAAATATGCAGCTTTTCCTGTATGGTAACCCTCACCTTGAATGGTGTAAAATTCTTCCATAAGAGGAAGTAGTGTGCCGTCTTGAGGAACTTGATTTGACATGTTGTAAATAGTAAAGAGTGCAAAAATAAGAAAAAGAAGTTCAACTTTGCGCCTTTTATCATAAAGTGTAGGATCTGTCTGCGAATTTCACATTCAGATGATTTTAACAAGGATCACCTTAAGGGTAGGGTAAACGCTCCGGGTTTCGTCTTTAAAGCGTATTGTTTTTGATTTCAAAAACCAAGTATGTTGGGTTTATGTAAAGTTAAGGTTCAGATGTTTTAAAATGGGGAATCAAATTGATTTAATTGGTATTTTTAACTAAATTGATTTCTAAATACTGCTGCAAATATAAAATTATGAATATAGAAGAATTACATGAAATAGACGGGCAAATTTCTGCCGTTAAAATGTTTACGGCTAATTCAGGAATTCTTTCCTCAATTCAGCTTGGACAGGATTGTACACTAAAGGAACATGTTACTAATATTCCAGCCTTACTCTTGTGTGTAAGCGGATATGTTGTTTATCAGGATGAAAAAGATCAACGTGTTGAGCTACGCTCAGGAGATTATTTTAATATTGAAGTTGGCGTTAAACATTGGCTGAATGCTAAACTGAAATCTCAGCTACTCCTTTTAAAATAAATATTGATTATATAGCCAAAGATTAGGCGTTTTTAACCTTCTGGGCAAAGGGGTGTTTTCAAAGATGTACGATCTGAACTATCGATCACTATTCTGTCTCAAGAGAGCATTTGTCGTTTATAATCCGTTGAATAAAGTCTAATCCATTTTCTGCTCGTTTTTACAAAAATTAAATTCCTTAATTTTTTTTTGCTCATATTTGTAAATAATAATTCGCACAATTGAAAAGGTTTTGCGAATTATTTATGAAAGAGTTACAGATAATTTACAGTCTAGTAAGCTGGATATTTGTAAGTCATTGCTAATTAAATAATTACAAACATTAAATCATAGTTGTAAATGATTAACATTACACTACCTGACGGCTCAGTTCGTCAGTTTGCAAAGGGCGCAACAGCGCTTGAGATCGCTCAATCAATTTCAGAAGGACTAGCGAGAAATGTATTAGCCGCGGAGGTAAATGGTGAGATATGGGATGCGTTTCGTCCCATTGAAACGGATTCATCAGTAAAACTATTAACCTGGAACGATGAAAAAGGTAAATCTACATTTTGGCATTCTTCCGCTCACTTGTTGGCGGAAGCTTTAGAAGAACTTTATCCTGGAATTAAATTTGGTATTGGACCATCCATTGAAACTGGTTTCTATTACGACGTGGATTTTGGTGATCACGAATTTTCTTCCGATGAATTCAAGTCTATCGAGGATAAAATGATCGCATTAGCGAAACAAAAAGAAGTGTTTGAACGTAAGCCGGTCTCAAAAGCAGATGCTCTGGCGTATTTTGAGCAAAAGGGAGACGAATATAAACTAGATCTTATTAAAGATTTAGAAGATGGGAAAATCACTTTTTATTCACAAGGTCAATTTACTGATTTATGCCGAGGACCTCATATTCCTCATACGGGTGTTATCAAAGCTGTCAAACTGACAAATGTTGCGGGTGCTTATTGGCGTGGCGATGAAACGCGTAAACAATTGACTCGAATCTATGGCGTCACTTTCCCTAAAGCCTCGGAACTCACCGAGTATTTGAGGTTCATTGAAGAGGCCAAGAAACGTGATCATCGGAAATTGGGAAAAGAACTTGAATTATTTGCGTTTTCTGAAAAGGTTGGTATGGGTTTACCTTTATGGTTACCAAAAGGTACTGCCCTAAGACAGAAACTTCAAGATTTTTTACAAAAAGCACAGGTTAAAGCTGGTTATGAGCCTGTTATTACTCCGCACATTGGTCATAAGCAACTTTATATCACCTCGGGTCATTATGAAAAATACGGAGCAGATTCCTTTCAACCTATTAACACGCCGGTTGAAGGAGAGGAGTTTTTGTTAAAACCAATGAATTGTCCTCATCATTGTGAAATTTATAAAACTAAACCGCGTTCTTACAAGGAACTTCCTGTTCGCTATGCAGAATTTGGAACAGTTTATCGTTATGAGCAATCTGGCGAGCTACACGGGTTAACACGCGTTAGAGGATTCACGCAAGATGATGCACATTTATTTTGTCGGCCGGATCAGGTAAAGGATGAGTTTAAAAAAGTAATCGATTTGGTTCTTTATGTGTTCAAAGCATTGGGATTTGAAAATTTTACAGCGCAAATTTCGTTACGTGACCCAGAAAATAAAACTAAATATATTGGATCCGATGAAAATTGGGCATTAGCCGAATCCGCAATCATCGAATCTGCTAAGGAAAAAGGTTTACCAACCATTGTTGAATACGGTGAAGCTGCATTTTACGGCCCGAAATTAGACTTTATGGTTAAGGACGCCTTAGGAAGAAAATGGCAATTGGGGACCATTCAGGTGGATTACAACCTTCCTGAGCGCTTTGAGCTGGAATATACAGGAAGTGACAACCAGAAACATCGACCAGTGATGATTCATAGGGCACCTTTTGGTTCCATGGAACGTTTTGTTGCTGTTTTAATTGAACACTGTGGCGGTCAATTCCCGTTATGGCTTGCTCCTGAGCAATTTATCGTCTTGCCAGTGTCAGAAAAATATGAAGAATATGCTCAAAAACTTTTAGAATCGCTAAATAATTCCGATATTCGCGGTCTGATTGATTTACGCGATGAAAAAGTCGGACGTAAAATCCGCGATGCAGAAATCAAAAAATTACCTTATATGGTCATCGTAGGGGAGAAGGAGATGGAAAGCGGGACAATCTCTGTTCGTAAACACGGAGGAGTGGACTTAGGTTCTATGACTACTGAAGAGTTTCAAGAATTATTAATAAAAGAAATAACTGTTTAATTAAAAAAACATTTGGCAAAAAGTAACAATTTCGGCAATAGAGGCCCAATTAGAAAAAAGGAACCAGAACACCGTATCAATGAACATATTCGTGTTCCAGAAGTTCGTTTAGTTGGGGATAATGTAGAACAAGGAGTTTTTACAACTAGACAAGCTTTACAACTTGCTGATGAGTTGGAGTTGGATTTGGTTGAAATTTCACCAAATGCTACGCCTCCTGTTTGTAAAATTATCGATTACAGTAAATTCGTTTACGAACAAAAGAAAAAACAAAAGGAAATTAAAGCGAATGCAAAGCAAACTGTTATCAAGGAGATCCGTTTTGGACCTAATACCAGTGAACATGATTTTGACTTCAAGTTGAAGCATGCTATGCGTTTCTTAGAATCAGGTGAGAAAGTACGTGCCTATGTACACTTTAAAGGCCGTGCAATTGTCTTCAAAGAACAGGGAGAAATCTTGTTATTGCGTTTTGCGCAAGCTTTGGAAGAATATGGTAAGGTAGAATTGCTACCTAAGTTAGAAGGGAAGCGTATGTTTCTGACCTTAGCACCTAAGACAAGTGTAAAAAAATAAGAAGTATCTAACAGATTGATATAAAATTTATAGTATTATGCCAAAGATGAAAACCAATTCCAGCGCGAAAAAACGCTTTAAATTGACTGGAACAGGTAAAATAGCAAGAAAGAATGCTTACAAAAGCCATATCTTGACTAAAAAAACTACCAAACAAAAACGTAACTTAACGACAACGAGTTATGTTTCTGATGGTGATACAGGTAACGTTAAACGTATGCTTTGTATCGGTAAATAAGTTTTATACAATTTTTTTTTAATAACAATATTTTTAACCGGGTATTGGGTAGTAAGATTACTGAAAAACGTAACACCTCATACCAAACTAAATTTTTAAGATTATGCCACGTTCGGTTAACGCAGTCGCTTCTAGAAGAAGACGTAAAAGAATCCTTAAACTAGCCAAAGGCTATTATGGATCTCGTAGCAAAGTATATACTATTGCTAAAAATACAGTAGAAAAAGGTTTACAGTACGCTTACCGTGACCGTAAAACCAAAAAACGCGAGTTTAGAGCTTTATGGATCCAACGTATTAACGCTGGGGCTCGTCAATATGGAATTTCTTATTCACAATTGATTGGCAAATTAAACACTAAGAACATCGGTTTAAATCGTAAGGTTTTAGCTGACTTAGCTTTAAACAATCCAGATGCTTTTAAAGCAGTTATTGACGCAGTAAAATAAAGTTTTTTAACCCGCAATCAATTTGTTAGATATTTATAGGCCATCCTTTTAGGGTGGCCTTTATATTTATAGTCAGTTACTATAAAAAATATCAATCGACTAAATTGATTTAGCAAATATTCTTTTTTTTGAAATTGAATCAATATTTTTAGGGATGAACTTAAGTAAAACAATAATTGCACTTTGGCTGTCGGTCTCCGCTACGGCTCTTTGCGCGCAAATAAAATCTCCTGTAGATTATGTAAATCCTCTTATTGGTACTCTCTCTAAACGTGAGTTATCGAATGGTAATACCTATCCTGCAATTGCTAGACCATGGGGGATGAATTTTTGGACGCCGCAAACAGGTAACATGGGAGATGGCTGGGTTTACACGTATACTGCTGATAAGATAAAAGGATTTAAACAGACTCACCAACCCAGCCCTTGGAATAATGATTATGGACAGTTTTCCATCATGCCTATGACTGGGGAGGCTATTTTTGATCAAGAAAAAAGAGCGAGCTGGTTTTCTCATAAGGCTGAAATAGCAAAACCATATTATTATAGTGTCTATTTGGCCGATTATGATATTACAACCGAATTAACCCCCACTGAACGATCTGCTGTATTTAAGTTAACTTTTCCTGAAACGGATAAGGCATTTATCGCCGTGGACGCATTTGATAAAGGATCCTATATAAAGATCATCCCGGAGCAAAACAAGATCATTGGGTATACTACTCGGAATACAGGTGGGGTGCCGGATAATTTTAAAAATTATTTTATTATTGAATTTGATAAACCTTTTACTTATCATGTTGGGGTAAGGAATAATGTAATCAACGAAGATGAGTTAGAAATAAAGGATCAACATGCTGGTGGTATTGTAGGTTTCAAAACTGAAAAGGGAGAAGAGGTTACCCTGAGGGTGTCGTCTTCTTTTATAAGTTTTGATCAAGCTGAGCTTAATTTAAAGGAAGTTGCTAATAAATCTTTTGAAACAGTTAAAATGGAGGGTAAGCAACGGTGGAATGAAGTTTTAGGGCGGATTGAGATAATAGATAATAATATCGAACATATTAAAACTTTTTATTCAGCATTATATCGTTCTACTTTATTCCCTAGAGATTTTTCTGAAATTGATGCGCAAGGTAATCGTGTGCATTACTCTCCATACAATGGAAAAGTATTGCCCGGCTATATGTTTACAGACACAGGTTTTTGGGACACTTTTCGTTCCTTATTCCCTTTGTTAAATTTGGTATATCCCTCGATGAATGATAAAATGCAAGAGGGGTTAGTAAATGCTTATAAAGAGAGTGGTTTTCTTCCCGAGTGGGCGAGCCCGGGCCATAGAGAATCTATGATTGGGAACAATTCTGCTTCAATCGTAGCAGACGCTCTTGTTACTGGCCGAAAAGGATACAATAAAGACATTCTTTGGGATGCGCTTCAAAAAGGAGCAAATTCTGTGCATCCTACTATATCAGCGACTGGGAGGACTGGATTTCAGTTTTATAATGATTTAGGCTATATTCCTTTTGGAAAAGATATCAACCAGAATGTCGCACGTACTTTAGAGTATGCCTATAATGATTGGTGCATTTATCGCTTTGGAAAAGAAATTGGACGTCCAAGTGCTGAAACGGATGTTTATGCAGAAAGAGCTATGAATTATAGAAACCTTTACGACAGCCAAACCAAGTTGATGCGTGCAAAAGATGCGGACGGGAAATTTAGAACTGATTTTGATCCTAGCGCTTGGTCTAAAGATTACACGGAAGGTAATTCATGGCATTGGAGTTTTTGTGTGTTTCATGACCCGCAGGGACTTATTGACTTAATGGGTGGTCATAAAGCTTTTGTAGCGATGTTGGATACCGTATTTGTGATCCCTAGTTATCAAGGAATGAAAAGTCGTAGCATGATTCATGAAATGAGGGAGATGCAAATTATGAATATGGGACAATATGCCCATGGTAATCAACCCATCCAGCATATGCCATATTTGTATAATTATGCTGGCGAACCTTGGAAATCTCAATATTGGGTTCGTAAAATTATGGATAAACTCTACCAACCAACTCCCGATGGCTATTGCGGGGACGAAGACAATGGTCAAACCTCAGCTTGGTACGTTTTCTCGTCAATGGGTTTTTATCCAGTTGCTCCTGCATCTGGAGAATATGTGATAGGATCTCCACAGTTCGAAAAGGTCATTGTACATTTAGAAAATGGGGAAAAAATTGTTGTTAATTCAAAAAACCAAGGTGAGAAAGAAGTATATATTCAGAGTTTAAAAATGAATGGAAAAACGTATAGTAAGAATTTTTTGCGCTATAATGAAATGATCAAAGGGACAAAACTTGATTTCACTATGACTGACATGCCAAACAAGAATAGGGGGATCCAAGAAAGTGATTTTCCATATTCATTTAGCAATGAGCGGATTAAAAATAGTTCGTCTGACAAATCAAATTAAGTCAGTACTCATTTTAACCATTAATCTGTTTTCCATTCAGGAATGAAAAAATAGAAAAATGACCTGCGGAATTTAATCCTTTCTGCAGTTCATTTTTGATTTACGTTCGTCATTCCAGAAAAAATCTTCCTTTTTCTTATGGTACACACGAAATCCTTTACGGTTTAGGCACAATACCAGCCACTCAGAATCCCGTAGATTTTTTCCTCAACAGGCTTAAATATAATTTTCATTTTTATATAAAATATCTAGAATGTTTTTTAGTCCCTGCTGATTGTATTAAGCTATGATGACCTTGATTCCTAAGTCTTCGATGGACTTTATAGTGTTGGGGGATACTTTCTCGTCGGTGATAATGTAATCTACATCTATGAGTTCACAAATTTTGCCTAATCCTCTTTTACCAAATTTTGAGCTGTCTGCTAGAATAGCAATTTTTTGTGCATTTTCAATCATTTTTTGGTTAAGCGTTGCCTCAGAGAGATTACTAATTGAAATTCCAAATTCCAGGTCAATACCATCGGCACCTAGAAAGAGAATTCCGCAGCTAATCTCTTCTAAAATGCGCATAGCGTAATGACCGGCAACCGAAGAAGAATTTGACCGAATCAAACCTCCTAATTGGAGGACTTCAATATTTGGTTTTCCACTCAATTCTAAACTAACTTTTAAGGCTGGGGTGATGATCGTTAATGCGTGTTTTGATTCGAGGTGCTTTGCTAAGGTAAAGACGGTCGTTCCCGAGCCAATCATAATAGAATCGTTGTCTTTTATTAGCTTTAAGGCCGCCACTGCAATCTTTTGTTTTTCTTCACTGTTGATTGACTCCTTGACCAGGATGGGACGGTCTATAGCGTATGGATTAGTGTTTGATGCACCTCCCTTAATACGAAACAGAAGATTTTTTTCCTCAAGAACCTTAAGGTCCTTTCGAATGGTTACACTTGAAACGGTCATTTTTTCGCAAAGCCATTCGATTGTAATTTTCCCCTTTTCTTTCAAGTTCTTAAGGATGAATTCGTGTCTATCTGTAATGTTCATCATAATTCATTAATAAGTTAGTCTAAAACAAAGGTAGTCTACTTTTTACTTTTATTAAATTCTTTTTTTTTGTTTAAAAATGTTTTTTTTAATTTATTATTTAGATAGATCTAATTTCCTTATAGGGCCAATTGGACTAAAAAAATATTTGATGTAGTTGAAAAACTTCATTGTTTTCAAAAATTTATTTGAAATAGTAACCGATATTCACCTATGCACGATAGATTTTTTGCAGGATTCAAGGCATTTAAGAAATCGGGCATCTTTGATAAGATATGCATTGCGAGGAAATAGAGAACTGGACCTTCAAATGGGGAAAGTTTTAAGGAAGAACGAATCCGAAGATTTATAAGACATTTACAAGAATGATCCTGATTTTGAGTGTTTTATTGTCATTTAAATGGGGTAGTAAAAAGAAAAAAATTAAATAGTTTGAATGGATATACGCTATTAGTTGATCATGTTTTGTGTTTTTTTGATTATTTTGGTTTAAAAATATTTAATTATGTTATTTTTTATTTATATTGGTTTGCCAAAATATTTATAACCTTAAACTTTCCAAATGGAACAAAGAAATTTAATGAATAAGCTAGGAATACCTGGCAATTTGAAGTGGGGATATCTGGGGATCCTTATATTCATGATGGGTGATGGCGTAGAGCAAGGATGGCTTAGTCCTTATTTGCTTGAACATGGAATGAGTATTGAACAATCAGCTACTTTGTTCACTGTGTATGGAATCACAATTGCCATTTCATCCTGGTTTTCTGGTGTTTTGGCTGAAAGTTACGGGCCAAGGAGATCGATGATAATGGGATTATTACTTTATATCATCGGTACAATTGGTTTTATTCAATTAGGGATGACCAATTTGGATTATGCTTCTATGCTATTCTTTTATGCTATTCGTGGTTTTGGGTATCCACTTTTTGCTTATTCATTTATGGTATGGATTAATTATCGAACACCCCAAAATATGTTAGGTAGAGCGGTCGGTTGGTTTTGGTTTGTTTTTACAGGTGGATTGAATGTTTTGGGGGCATATTATTCAAGTTGGGCTCTGTTGAAATTTGGATACCAAAATACGCTGTGGAGTTCTATACTATGGGTGTTGGTCGGGGCCTTCTTTGCATTGGTTTTAAATCGTGATAAATTTGTGCCTAAAGCTGCCAATGCATCTAAATCTAAAGAGTTATTGAATGGTCTAACCATTGTACAAAAGGAACCTAAGGTGTTAATTGGTGGGATCGTCCGAGTTATCAATACAACTGCTCAATTTGCATTTCCCGTTTTTCTTCCTATCTATATGGCCGAGCATGGTTTTGAAACAACGGAATGGTTGACCATTTGGGGTACTATTTTCACAAGTAATATTGTATTTAATTTGATTTTTGGCTTTGTGGGTGATCGGTTGGGTTGGCAAAATACAATTATGTGGTTTGGTGGTGTAGGATGCGCAATTAGTACCGTAATCTTTTATTATTCACCAATTTGGTTTGACGGAAATTATTGGGCTGTAATGGCTTCAGGTGTAATTTGGGGAGCTTTACTTGCTGGGTATGTTCCTTTGTCAGCTTTGGTTCCTTCATTGGTAAAAGAAGATAAAGGGGCTGCAATGGCTATTTTGAATCTAGGAGCGGGCTTACCTGTCTTCGTGGGACCGGCTTTGGTTGGGATCTTAATAGGCCATATCGGTAGTGAAGGTATTATTTGGGTACTAGCTGGTTTATATATCATCAGTGCAGTATTGACAAAGTTTATTCGCATAACGGAAACTGATCTAAATAAGCAAGAGAATCTAATAGAATTAAAATAATAAGTATACAAAAAATGATGAAAGTGTTATTAACAGCACCTTATGAGAATCTTGAAGCATTGGATGAATTGAAAGGTCTATTTGATGAAGTAGTATACCGTTCTTGGAAACCACATGGGCGTGCGTATAATCCATCCGAATTAATAGCGCTGCTAGATGAATCTCAAGCACAAGGTTTAATTTCGGAACACGATGAAATCACAGAAGAAGTTTTACGAGCACATCCCCATTTGAAATTCATTGGAATTTGCCGTGGTACTCCTTCTAATATTGATTTGAAAATTGCAAGCGAATTGGGAATTCCCGTATTTAATACTCCAGCAAGAAATGCTCAGGCAGTTGCTGAAATGTTTATTTCGAATGTAATAACGATGATGCGCAATACGCTGGCAGGAGTGAGCTGGTTACAAGGAAGAAATTGGGGTGAGGGTGCTCATACTTCCTATTTGCAATTTAAAGGAAACGAATTGGCTGGTAAGCGGGTCGGAATGGTTGGCTTTGGGGCAGTTGGCCAACATATTGCTCAAATGCTCATAAACTTCCCGTGTAAGATTTATTATTTTGACCCTTATTATACGGATGAAAATCAAGCGTATAAAAAGGTAGGACTAGAAGAATTATTTTCTGAATGCGATGTAGTAGGAATTCATTTGCCTGTGACCACGGAAACCGTAGGGATGATTGATCACAAATACCTTTCCCTGCTTAAAGAGGGTGCCATTTTTGTGAATACAGCCAGGGCTGAGGTTGTCAAAAGGGATGATTTATTATATTGCATTGAAAATTCAAAAATACGCGGTGCGATACTGGATGTGTTTTATAACGAACCACCAGATGAAATCGATTATAAAATGATTTCACATAAAAAGGTATTAGCAACCCCACATATTGCAGGTGCCACTCATGAAGTAGAAGATCACCATGCTTTTATAATGAATAATAATCTACGCGAGTATTTTAAGAATGGTAACAATGCAATTAAACAACTGGTTAATAAGGCTATACTTCAAAACAAACAATAAAATATTATGGTAAATAAAAGCGCTTATTTGATCATTGATATTGGTACTGGAAATGCGCGCGTTGCTCTAGCTGATGGGAATGGTGAGATTTTAAGTATAAAAAGGGAGAATGTTCATTACCAAGTTGATCATCATTATGAAGAATCTATTTACTTTGATCCAAATGTATTATGGAAGCAAATACTATTTTTGGCGAAAGAGGTATTATCTGAGGTGCCAGGAGTTCGAGTAGAGGCAATATGCGCAACAAGTCAACGCGAGGGTATAGTCATTATTGATGCTGATGGGAAATCTTTATTAGGGATGCCAAATATAGATCATCGTGGCCGCAAATGGGAGAAGGATCTTTTAAACAAGGATTTGGTGTATAATCTTTCTGGACGTTATCCTACCTCTTTATTTTCTGCATTTAAATTGATCGGTGTTCAGCGTATCTACCCCGAACTTTTTGAAACCATTCATTTGGTTATGAGTATTAGTGATTGGATCCAATATAAATTCTCTGGAATTGCAGGATATGAGCATTCTCAGGCATCTGAAACATTGCTATATGATGTTCAGAATAAACAATGGTCAGAGGAATTGCTTGCAGAATTTAATTTATCAAAAGATATTTTGCCTCCATTGAGGGATTCAGGTTCAATCCTAGGAAGTATTTTGCCGGATTTGGCAAAAGAATTATCCATCTCCGAGGATGCTCTTGTGGTGGTTGGAGGAGGAGACACTCAATTGGCCATTCGTAGTATGGAACCATCTGCTAATGATGTTGTTATCGTCTCAGGAACCACGACCCCAATTATCAAGATTGTAGACAATTTTGAAAAAGATGATGCGCAAAGGACGTGGACTAGCAGACATATAGATGCAAACCATTATATTTTAGAGGCAAACGCTGGTGTAACGGGTTTAAATTATCAGCGATTAAAGGAAATATTTTACCCCAATGAGGGTTACGAGGTCATCGAAAAGGAATTGGAGGCCGCTACGTATTCGCAGTGTGTGGCTTCTTTGGGATCATTAATTGCGGATGAAGATGTGCCTTTGACTAAAGGAGGGTTTATTTTTAATGCACCTGTCTCCCATCAACTTACTCGGGGCAGCTTTGTATTTGCCATCCTTTGGGATATTGCATGCAGTATTTATGAAAATTACAAATTTTTATGTGAGGTTTCTCCTCACAACGAATCCTATATTTGGGCATGTGGTGGCGGTGTCGAGAGTCGGAAATTAAGACAATTTATTGCCAATTTATTTGGTAAAACCATAAAAATAAGAGATACTTTTCGTCAAGCCTCGGTTTTGGGTGGTGTATTTGTATGTAATCAGGCCTTGTCGTTGCAGAATAAAAGTCCAGAGCTTCTGGAGGAAATTCATCCTGAAAATCATCATGAATTCGAAAAGCTTTATCAGGAATGGAGGAACGCTCGTAAAACTTTTAAACAAGTAGCTTCTTAGATGGATAAATATTTTTTTGGTGTAGATATAGGTACACAAGGTGTTCGGGTACTTTTGGTTAACCAATTGGGGGTACTAAAGGCATCTCAAAAGAGAAGTTTTGTTTTAGATAAATTTTTTAGGGAAGAGCAGTCACCGGAAGTATGGTGGAGCAATTGTCAAAAAATGCTCATTGATTTGGTCGAAAGTTTACCGAGTGATTTTGACCGGCATCAGATCGAAGCCATTTGTGTTACCTCTACCTCGGGAACAATGATTCCATTGGACGCTCAAAATAATGCAATTCATAATGCATTGATGTATAGTGATCCTCGCTCGGTAAAACAAGGAGAAAAATGCAAACAAATTGCTCAAAAGTATATCGAAGACGGATATACAGGATTTAACTCCTCGAGCGGTATTTCCAAAATATGCTGGTTTGTAGAATCATATCCAAATAAATGTAATGCAATTGCTTTATGGATTCATGCTTCTGATTATATCGTGGGAAAATTATCCGGTAATTATAAAACCACGGATTATACCAATGTGTTAAAGACTGGATTTGATCTGCAGAAACTAGAATGGCCAGCTTATCTAATTAGTGAGCTTGGCATTAAAAAAGAATGGCTGCAATCTGTTGTTCCCTCAGGAACTGTTGTTGGAGTGTTGAATGAAGAATTGGCTGAAAACATGGGGATTCCTCGACTAAAGGTTGTCGTCGGTATGACTGATGGTTGCGCGAGTCAAGTGGCCTCAGGTGCAGTTAATCCAGGAGAATGGAATACAACAATTGGGACAACTTTGGTTATTAAGGGGGTTACCAGTTCAAATGTGATTGATCCTTTAGGAAGGCTATATAGTCATCGTCATCCTGATGGATATTGGATGCCAGGGGGAGCAAGTAATACGGGTGCGGATTGGATTTCTATTGATTATTCAAAGGATTTAGATCAATTAAATGTGGCTGCTGAATATTGTATGCCAACCGGCCAGTTGGCTTGGCCTCTGAAACAAAAGGGAGAACGGTTTCCTATTATAGCTCCATCAGCCAAGGGCTTTTTGCCTGATGGACTGAGTAAGGAGACTCTTTTTACCGCTAAATTGGAAGGTGTTGCCTACATAGAAAGACTCGCTTATGAAATCATTGAGGAGCTTTCTGGAGAAAAAATTACTGCTGTTTATTCTGCGGGAGGGGGAAGCAATAGTGATGTTTGGTTAAAAATTAGGGCCTCTGTGCTAAATGTGCCTATTTATAAATGTAAAGAGGCTAGCGGTGCTTTTGGAGCTGCAGTAATGGCTGCGAGCTATACATTTTATAACTCATTAAGTCAGGCGGCTAAGTTGATGTGCGTAAAGCAGAAAGAGGTCTATCCTGACCAAAAACTTCTTAAGGAATATGAAAAGCAATACCAGGATTTTAAACAAAAACTCAAAGATTTAAAGTATTTGTAAATGATAACAATCTGTTTATTAAGACATGGTGAAACTGCTTACAATGCAGAGGGTAATAAATATTGTGGAAGGACCGACATTGAGCTTAATGAGAATGGGATTGCTCAAGCTAATCGTATGAATGAACTTTTGAAAAAGTATGAATTTGATAAAGTGTTCTGTTCACCACTCAAAAGATCACGAAGGACGGCTGAGATAGCTTGTGGGAATATCGCAAAGGTGATTCAAGACCATAGATTGATTGAGGTAGATTTTGGAGAGTGGGAGGGTTTAAATATGAAGGAATTTTGTGCTCGGGATCCTGCTTCATGGGAAAATTGGCTTTTGGACCCAAGTGTGCATGCAGCTGGGAGAACGGGGGAGACGGGCAAACAGGTTATTGATCGATTGGATAGTTTTTATCTCGAATTATTGGAAAAATATGATCAGAAGACTATTTTGGTTGTAGGACATAATGGAGTTAATCGACTTTTTATGGCAAACCAATTAGGGATGCCTTTAAAAAATTACCGCAGGATTGTGCAAGAGAACTCCGCTTTAACATTGTTAACATTAGATAAACAGAATGGTTTCAATTTGTTAAAGTTGAATGCTTAGTTTTATATTCTAAACCTATTGAAAATGAAATATATATATATATTTTTGGGACCTTGTTGTTATTTTTATTGCAAGGGGGAACATTAGTTGCTCAAAAGTTGCATACGTTGCATTTTAATGATGTTCACGATATGTATGCTTATTTCCATTATTCTTCCGGGAATAAAGTGATTTCGGGTCACCGCGGGACGATTGAAAATCAAATGCCTGAAAATTCTATTGCTGCGATGGAAGAAGTTCTCAAACACACTCCAGCTATCTTTGAGGTAGACCCTCGTTTAACGAAGGATAATGTGCCAGTAATGATACATGATGCTACTTTGGAACGCACCTCAACTGGTAAAGGAAAAGTCAGTGATTATACGTGGAAAGAACTTCAGAAGTTGAAGCTGAAGGACCATAATGGAAATCCTACGAAATACAAAATTAATACCCTGGATCAAATGATTAAATGGGCAAAAGGTAAAACCATATTGAATTTGGATAAAAAGGATCTTCCGATGGAACTTACTGCGGAGATTATTCGTAAACACAATGCATATGCGTGGGTTTGGGTAACAGTACATAATGTGGAACAAGCGAAGTTTTATTTAGATAAAAATCCGAAACAATTTCTTTCCATGCATATTAAAACTCAACAGGATCTAGAAGCGTTCAAATCTTCAGGTTTACCATATAATCGAATGATTGTATATATAGGTTCTAAAATTGGAGAAACCAATCAATCAATGTATCAGTTTTTTAAACAAAAAGGGGTCATGTGTATGATTTCTTCGGCACCATCATATGACAAATTAGAGGATACACAGGAAAGAGCTAAAATGTTCCGAGCTGTTTTTGATGAGGGTGCAAAGATTTTGGAGTCGGACTTGCCCATTGAGGTTAGCAAAGCTATTGTTGAGTAGAGGGACAACGTTTTTTTAGAAGAAAGCAAACTGTTATAGTTTGCTTTCTTTCTTTATTTTTCTTTTTGAGTTTACAGGTTTTAATAATTGCTTTGCTTCAAATTGTCTTTCAAGATATTTGATTATTTCACCCGCGATATCTTCTCCCGTAGCATCTTCTATACCTGCTAATCCTGGGGAAGAATTAACTTCTAGGATTAACGGCCCACGAGCAGATGGGAGTAAATCAACACCTGCAACGGTAAGCCCCATGGCGCGCGCTGCTGCAATTGCTGTTTCTTTTTCTTTTCGTGTGAGCTTTACAACCTCGGCCGTTCCTCCCCGATGTAAATTTGAACGAAATTCTCCTTCTTTGGCTGTGCGTTTCATGGCCCCAACCACTTTTCCATCAACCACGAAAGCGCGTATATCAGTACCTTTTGCCTCTTTTATATATTCTTGGATCAGAATATTATTACCTAATCCGTAGAAGGCTTCTATCACTGAGGTGGCGGCTTTTTTTGTTTCTGCTAATACAACACCAATGCCTTGTGTTCCTTCGAGTAACTTAATTACCAAAGGCGCTCCGCCGACCATATTTATTAAATCATCAGCATTTGATGCGGTGCGAGCAAAACCCGTTATAGGAAGTCCTAACCCCGCTCCAGAAAGAATTTGCATACAGCGTAGTTTATCCCTTGATCGAGTGATAGCTTGACTTGGGTTCGCCGAGATCACATCCATGACCTCAAATTGCCGAACAATGGCAGAGCCATAGAAGGTTACTGAGGAACCAATCCTTGGAATTATGGCGTCAATTCCTGAGACTTCTTCCCCTTTGTAATGTATGGAGGGTTTTCCTTGTTGGATGCCAACATAACATTTACTGTGATCAATGACCTCACATTCATGCCCTAACTTCTTGGCGGCCTCGACCAGACGGCTAGTAGAATACAAAGATTTATTAGACGATAATACAGCTATTTTCACTTGGATTATATATTAAACAGTTAGAAATGCTAACATTACTTTATATAATATTAGCTGCTAAATTCTTTTTGGACACATCGACTAAGAATTTTCCAGTTATAAAATTCCTTCCCAAAAGCATGGGATAGGACATTGTTGAACGATTTCTAAACGACAACTTGATGTCGAAAAGCTCATTAAACATTCGGATCTTTGTCAAAAAGATGTGTCTGATTTCAGATTGTCCAAAAGAACTCTTTACGGTTCTTTCTCTATGAACAGGAAAAGTTAATTTCAAGGTTCGATCACTTTCCTGTTCTGGACGAATAAGTGCAACAATATACATATGACCATTTATCTTTTGCACCTCCATCTCTTCACAATGAAGAACAGAGGTCTCTGCTCCTGTATCAATCTTTGCTTGTATATTGTAGAGTCCAAGTTCAGGAAGGTCAATGATTTCTTTCCTTCCTATGATCTTCTTGTTTTTCACTTACAAACGGTTTATTGGTAAATAAAATTCCCGTAAGTAGAACGAATCGTTACTTGTTTTTTGGCGGATGCTTCAACACGTCCAATTATTTGAGCAGGTATACCAAAGGAAGTCGAAATTTGGATGATATCCTGAGCGATTTCTTCAGGGATATATAATTCCATCCGATGTCCCATGTTAAATACTTTATACATTTCACTCCAGTCCGTATTCGATTCTTTCTGAATCAATTCAAATAACGCTGGAATCGGGAATAAATTATCCTTAATGATGTGACCTTCGTTGATAAAGTGCAATACTTTGGTTTGAGCACCTCCAGAGCAGTGAACCATTCCAGCAATTTGACTGCGGTATTTGTCCACGATCTGTTTGATGACAGGTGCATAAGTTCGTGTCGGGGATAACACTAATTTACCAGCCTTAATTTTTGCTCCATTTTCCACTGTGATCTCATCAGTTAGGGCCTTTCCTCCAGCAAAAACTAAATCGTAAGGGACAGCTGGATCAAAACTTTCTGGATATTTTTCTGCAATATATTTGCTGAAGACATCGTGACGGGCGGAGGTCAATCCATTAGACCCCATCCCGCCATTGTATTCTTTTTCGTAGCTGGCTTGCCCAAAGGAGGCTAAACCAACAATTACGTTACCTGCTTTTATTTTATGATTTGAAATTACATCCTCACGCTTCATTCGGCAGGTGACTGTGCTATCAACGATAATTGTTCGAACCAAATCTCCCACATCGGCGGTTTCCCCTCCTGTTGAGTGAATGCCAATCCCTAAAGCCCTTAGCTCAGCGAGGATTTCTTCCGTTCCATTAATTATTTCTGCAATGACCTCGCCAGGAATTAAGCTTTTATTTCTACCTATTGTGGATGAGAGTAAGATGTTGTCGATAGCACCTACACATAGTAAATCATCTAAATTCATGATAATCGCATCTTGGGCAATCCCCCTCCACACGGAAGCATCACCCGTCTCTTTCCAATAGACATAGGCAAGTGATGATTTTGTGCCAGCCCCATCGGCATGCATTATATTGCAATAGGATTCATCCGAGCCTAATATATCAGGAATGATTTTGCAAAAGGCTTGTGGAAATAAGCCTTTATCAATGTTTTTAATTGCATTGTGTACATCCTCTTTACCAGCGGATACACCTCTTTGGTTGTATTTTAAGTCTGACATCTTGATTGCAAAAATAAACAAACCTACTGATTATAGCGAAAGTTTTTACAAGACAACTTTATATACTGATATAGGAGTTTATTTGAGAAGTTAATTTGTGTTTAAGTTGTCGAGCTAAAAGTCCTTTTGTCAACAGGGTATAGGTGATAAACGACTAGCCAAGCCTATGCGGAATTTGGTCGAGATTGAATTACGGAATGTTGAGAGATTGTTGAAACAGATATTGGATTCTACAGGAGACGAATCCAATACCTGTTTTGGGATATTAATGTTTAAAATGGCGTACCCCGGTAATGACCATCGCAATCCCTTTTTGGTTTGCCATGTCTACTGAAAGTTGATCTTTAATTGATCCACCTGGTTGTAAGACTGCGGTAACACCTGCATCTGCTGCAATTTCGACGCAGTCTGGGAAAGGGAAGAAAGCATCTGAGGACATTACACTACCTTTGATTTCAAAGCCAAATGCGTTTGCTTTTTCAATGGCTTGTTTCAATGCGTCTACCCTGGACGTTTGACCAACACCAGAGGCGATTAAAGTCCCATTTTTTGCAAACACAATCGTATTCGATTTTGTGTGTTTCACAATTTTGTTTGCAAAGTATAAATCCTCCAATTGTTCTTTTGTTGGTTTAATTTCTGTGATTGCTTGCATCAATTCAGGACCTTCAATTGTATTGTCTTTGTCTTGAATAATCACACCATTTAACAATGTTTTGAATTGCTGGTTTGGTAACTCTGTTTCTTTGCGGCGAAGAATTATCCTGTTTTTCTTTCTCGTTAGGCTTTCAATTGCCTGTGGAGAGTAATCAGGAGCTATCAAGACTTCAAAAAATAAATTATTAATTTGATCTGCAGTTTCTTTATCAATTTGACGATTACAGATTAACACTCCTCCAAATGCAGAAACTGGATCGCAAGCCAAAGCGGCCTCCCAAGCTTCATTTATAGAATTGCGAGAAGCAACTCCACATGCATTGGTATGTTTTAAGATTGCAAAGGTTGGTTCTGAAAATTCATCGATGATGGCAACGGCTGCATCGACATCCACCAAGTTGTTATACGATAATTCTTTTCCATTTAATTTATCAAACATCGCATCCAGATTACCAAAGAAGATGCCCTTTTGGTGTGGGTTTTCTCCGTAACGCAGGATTTGAGCCTGTTGCTCAGATTGTTTGAAGACCTCTATTGGATTTTCCCTATTAAAGTAATTGAAGATTGCAGTATCGTAATGAGAGGAGATGTTGAATGCTCGTTTAGCAAATGACTTACGTTGCTCTAAAGAAGTAGATCCATCTTGGGCAGCTAATAATTCCTCAAGTTCTTTGTAGTCATTTTTCGAGGAAATGATGACCACATCATTGAAGTTTTTAGCAGCAGCACGAATCAGGGAGATTCCCCCGATATCGATTTTTTCGATGATATCCTCTTCACTTGCACCCGATGCTACTGTTTCTTGGAAAGGGTATAAGTCTACTATTACTAAATCAATTTCCGGTATTTCATATTGCTCCAACTGTTTTTTGTCGTCATCCAATGGTCTACGCGATAGAATGCCACCGAAAACTTTTGGATGTAAGGTTTTTACGCGACCACCTAAAATGGAAGGATAACCAGTTAAATCCTCAACACGTTCCACAGAGATGTTTAAATCACGGATGAAAGTTTCTGTGCCACCGGTTGAGTAAAAGTTAACTCCGAATTTATTTAGAAGTTGAATTAAAGGAGCAAGGTTATCTTTGTAATAGACGGAAACCAATGCATTTTTGATCTTAACGGTATGATTCATTGTGCTTTATTTGGAGCCGCAAATATATAGAATTAAAATATATTTTTAGTACCTTGATTCAACCTTTCTAAAAGAACGTGAATTATGACAATAAAAGGCTCTATTCTATTTGTTTTGAACATATTAGCTCTTCTTGCTCCAAGAATACTTTCGGCCCAAGAAAACATTGGCCGGTCTAAGGAAGTTTTGGTATTCCCCGAGGTAGGGGAGCAGAATTCTGTAGTTTTCCGAATTTCTGCTAAAGAAGCCAAGCTTGTACAATTATCTGGAAATTGGATAGAATCTGGGATAAAAAACATGCATAAGGGAGCGGATGGCGTTTGGTTATATGAAGAAAAAGGTTTGCCCTCTGATCTTTTCTTGTATAATTTTATTGTAGATGGGGTGAAGATTAATGATCCACTAAATGTATATCAGGTTCGCGATGTCAACCAAAATTTTAATTATTTTCTGACCAATGGTAAAAGGGCAGATTTATATAAGACTAAATCGGTCCCTCACGGAACTGTGCGAATGGAATGGTATCCATCCAAACTGAATCACAGCCAGCGTAGGATGACTGTATATACTCCGGCTGGCTATGAGGGAGGTAAGAAGAACTACCCAGTTTTATACTTGCTACATGGAATGGGCGGAGACGAAACAGCTTGGTCCACATTGGGTAGGGTAAAGCAAATTATGGACAACTTAGTGGCTCAGGGTGAAATTAAACCCATGATTGTGGTGATGCCTAATGGACATACGAGTAATTCAGCAAGTCCAGGTGATTCTGAAAAGGGAGAATATCCGGTGAAATTTGCTGCTCCCGATGTTGGTTCGGGTGATTTTGAATCTTCTTTTATGGAAATTATTGAGTATGTGGAACAGAATTATCGAGTGAAAAAAAATAAGAAAAACAGGGCAATTGCAGGCTTATCCATGGGCGGTTCTCATGCGTTGTTTATTGCCTCTAAGTTTTCGAATACCTTTGATTACATTGGACTATTTTCGGCCGCTTTTAGAATTAATGATCACATAAAGCATGAGGTGTATGATAACCTTGATCAAAATTTGTTGCACCAGAAAAATAAAGGATATAAGCTATATTGGATAGGAATGGGAAAAACAGATTTTTTATACAAAACAGGCTTAGAGTATAGAAAAAAATTGGACGGATTGAATATGAGCTATACTTATAAGGAGTCTGAAGGAGGACATACGTGGTCCAATTGGCGTGATTATTTGGTTGAATTCTCTAAACTTTTGTTTGTAGAGTAATATAGTAACTTTAAGTAGATCCTGTAAGAATACGCAATGAGCACAATTCAACGTGTCAATCTAAACTCTCTAAAGTTATTTTGATACATACTTTAATCAAAAATGTGAAGAAGGTTGTGCTTAATCACCGAAATACGAACTTGAGATGAACGCTCTTGTTGGAGGGATAACTTTCACGATCAAGTAAATAAGGCGTGATTAATTATATTTACGGAGCAAATTTTCTATTATTTTTGGATAGTGCTGATGTTCAAGTTGTTGTCCGTTGAATTTAACGATTTCTAACGTGTCATTGGGTTCAATACGGAAACGAGCTTGATAAATAATCTCACCTTCATCAAAATTCTCATTGACAAAGTGGATTGTAATACCGTGCTCTTCTTCTTTTGCCTCTAAAACTGCTTTGTGAACACGATCTCCATACATTCCTTTGCCTCCAAATTTTGGCAATAGGGCAGGATGAATATTAATGATTTTATTTGGGAATGCCTGAAGTAGGTTCTCGGGTACCAACCATAGGAATCCAGCCAATACGACTAAATCAATTTCCAATCGTTTTAATAAATCTACCACATCATTGGAATCAATAAATTCATTCTTATCAAACACGTGTGTTGGAATTTCGAAGTTATCTGCCCGTTGAAGTACATAGGCATCCGGATTATTACTTAATACTAAGGCCACCTCAGCGCTATCGGAATATTTAAAATGCTCCATAATTTTTTGAGCATTAGAACCTGAACCTGAAGCAAAAATGGCAATACGCTTTTTCACAGTGTTTTGTTGATTGAATGATGAACCTAATATACATGCAAATATAGCTGATTTTTCGCAGATACCTGCTAAAAATAAGGCTTTTATTGTGCTTTTTTCTTAGATTTAAGAATGTTTAGAATTTTATTTTACTCCCATGTGAGACTAATCTTTGCCTTGCTTTTGGGAATTGGTCTTTCGTTGGATTCAATCAGTGCTCAAGTGCCAAAGAAGATGCCAGCCTTTGCGAATATGCTAAATTTAAATAATTCGAAGCCCTTTAGTTCGGATTCCTTAGACCGCAGCCATAGGCAGTTTTTTATTTTGTTTGATCCGGGATGTGGACATTGCCAGAAATTAGCCAACGGATTGGCTGATTCAATAGCTCGCATCGATAAACTGGTGGATATCTATTTTTTTTCTATGCAAGATAAGACACATGTTACTGGTTTTATCAACATGTTTGCAAAATCATTAAAGAATCATCCGCAAGTAAAGTTTATTTATGATCCACAAGGGGAATTTTATTTAAAATTTAATCCTACTGATTTTCCATCTTCATACATTTATGCTGAAAAAAGTCTGGACTTATTAGTACATTTTGATGGTGAGAATGAGCTAAGAAAATTCATACCTTTTCTGTTCGTTAAAAAATGAAAATCCTGAGGCGGGGAACCCCAGGATTTTACCAAACCAATTATTAACCTAAATTATGAAATTTTAAATTTTATTACTCTTTGCATCTATAACGCAATTTAAAGTCCTTTCGTGTATTTAAACTGAAGTAATTAACATTTTTTAACATTCATAATCGATTTTTTATTCGATAAACCATTATTTATTTGGTTGTCAAGACCTTCTCCAGTAGCTCATTCCCAATTTTATCAATGCCTAATGCTGAATTTGATAGAACAATTACGACAGACTTTTCATCCGGTACAAACCCTATAAATGAGTTGGAACCCAAGGTTTTTCCATAATGATGATAATAAATTAAACCCTCAATCATATTCATATGCCATGCTAAACCGATATCTGAGGAAGGTGAAACATTGTAAGTGAACTGTTTTGTTAAATTCATCGCTTTCTGTATATCTGTTTCGGGATAAGTAAGCTGGGCAATGGTATAACGTAACAAATCATTTAAGTTCGACTTTAAAGATCCCGCCGCTGCCAATGCTTGAAAATTCCAAAATGGAACTTCTTGTCCATTTTCGTCGTGCGGAATCGCAATGTTTTTATTTTCAGGTCCAATTTTATCCACGGTTGAATTCATCTCTAATGGTGTCAGAATCAATTCTCGGACTAATTGCATGTAGCTTTTCTTGCCAATTATTGAAAGGATTTCTCCAAGTACGCCGTAACCAATATTGCTGTATAAATAAGCAGTTTCTGGCTCAGTCGTCGGTTTGAAATTTTTCAAAAACGAAAATAGATCATCTCGATTATAATCGGCATATGGGTCATTTGGTGTATATGTAGAGGATGTATTATAATTATTGGCCATTCTAGGTAAGCCTGAAGTATGGTTTGCAAGCATTTTGAAAGTTATTTTTTGGACTGCTGGATTCTGAGCAACCGAATCCGGAAGGTATTTGGCAATGCTATCGTCTAAATTAACAATACCTTTATTGACCATGTCCGCAAGCAGGGAAGAGGTAAAAGTTTTCGTTAATGATCCAATTTCATATAAGGTATTAGCATCTGGTAGCACTTGACTGCCTTTGCTAGTTTCTCCATAAAAAAAGGTGTTTATCTTGTTTTTATGAATGATAGCAACAGAGAGCGATTGAGCTGCTCCTTGTTTAGCATAATTTCTTGCTACTGAATCTACGAAAAGATCCAGTGGACTTCTGGTTTCGACATTGGAAATGATGGTGTCTTTTTGTGCTTGTATATCTTGTTTGTAAGGCTGAAAAGCTAGCGTATTGTACTGCATATTGGAATCAACGCCTAAGATGATGGACATTGTTTCTGAATCAAAATCTACCTTATACCCGGCAATTCCATTTTCAAATTTGTAAATACTAGCATTGGTTATTTTTCCTAAAATAAATAACTGCTCAAGAATTCCTGTTAATTGAGTGTTTGTAATTTGCTTTTTAAAATCGTCATTGGCCATCTGATAAATAGAGTCGGCTTGTTGGGAATTAAAAAAATATTCAATTTTGTTATATACTGATCTGTTAATTTTTTGGTCAGTTGATTGTGCATGTAAGGCTACTGATGTTAAGGAGTTTAGGAATATAATGATTCCAAATATTTTTAATCTCATACCCAAAAATACAAAACAAATCTTTGTGGTCCTTAAAAATGATAGCAATTAATGATGATTTCTGTCTAATCTTAAATTATCTGTATCACCAAACCTTTGAAAAATTAATTTTTCTTTTCATGTTGACAATAAACTATTCGTCATGTACTCAACTTTGTTCGAGCTTTGAGATAGGAATGACCTAGTAGGAATTTGGTATTTAGCGGGAATCTTTTATCGACGCTCAATACGGTACTTTTTATAAAAGGGGAACTGAAGGATAGAAAAGTTGAATTTAAATGTAATAAAATTTGTTACATTTAAATTTCTACTTATCTTTGTTCCATTATGAATAATACAAGGTTTGCAACAGTCATTCACATTTTGTCTGTTCTGGCGAAATTTCCACAAGAATGGTTAAGTTCCGAATGGATAGCCGAGAGCATTAATATCAACAGGGTAATGGTGAGGAAAGAATTGGGCACTTTGCATGCTAATGGCTGGATTGTGAGTCGAAAAGGGAAGACTGGAGGATCAAAGCTTCAAATTTCACCGGGAAAAATTACGTTGGCAGATGTTTATGAGGCAGTCAGGAATACCGAAATTTTGGGAAAGAAAAATCTAAACCCAAATGTTCAATGTCCGATTGGGAAAAATATAAATCAACGCCTAGATAATTTGTTTGTTGAAACAGATAAAATTGTAATTGCATCGCTCAAGCATAAGTCCTTAAAAGATTTTGTTGACCAATTCGATTAAAATTTTAAATAAAAATGTAACAAAATTTATTACAATATGAAAATAGGAATTACAGGAGCAACTGGACAATTGGGTCGTTTGGTTGTTGAAAAGTTAAAACAAAGGATTGGTTCAGATCAGATCGTTGCCTTAGTTCGCTCACCTGAGAAGGCGGTAGATTTGGGTGTCCAAGTTAAAAAATTTGATTACACTATACCGGAAGATTTAACGGCTGGATTAGAAGGAATTGACAGACTTTTATTGATTTCAGGAAATGAGGTCGGTAAGCGTGAGGAACAACACAAGAATATTATTAATGCCGCAAAACAAGTGGGATTGAAATGGCTTGCCTATACAAGTTTGTTGAGAGCCGATAAATCCTCAATGATACTAGCCCAAGAACATCTTCAAACTGAGCAGATGTTAAAAGATTCCGGGATACCACATGTAATTTTAAGAAATGGCTGGTATACGGAAAATTATACTTCTTCCATTCCAGGTTCCTTACAAGCTGGCTCCTTTATGGGAAGTGCAGCAGACGGTAAAATATCTTCAGCTACTAGAGAAGATTTTGCTGAGGCCGCAGCGGTTGTCCTTGCATCAGAGGGTCATCTGGGTAAAGTTTATGAACTTGCTGGAGACGATTATTATACATTGAGCGATCTTGCGCAGGAGGTTTCAAAACAAATCGGAAAGCAGATTCCATATACGAATCTTTCTGCACAAGAGTTTGCAGAAGTTCTGATGTCCTTGGACGTACCAAAAGAAATAGCCCATTTTATTGCAAATATGGATGTTGGAGCATCAAAGGGAGATCTGTTTGATCAAAGTAAAACATTATCTCAGTTAATTGGTCGGCCAACAACACCATTTTCTGAAGTTGTTAAGAAAGAACTAGCCTAAGACTTTTCTAGGCGTGCCTATCCTAATCTTATCGATTTGGTAGCGCACGCTTTTTTTTAGGACCAATTGGAAATTCTGAAAAATGATAACCTAACAATATTTTTTTCAGGCATTCAGGTATTCCCTTGCTATTAAACTTACTGATTTACGCGTTATGTTATAGACCTATCACTAATTTTAAGCGCGTGTACCCAGATTTACTAATATTTACTTTCCCCCCACAAAGAAGAGTCGCAATGTAACTGTCTTTTTCCATGGGTTCAATTTTTTGGAGTTGATCAACTTTAACGATGAAAGAACGGTGTACCCTAACAAATTGTTTAGCATCCAATTGTTTTTCAAATGAACTCATAGTTTTGTTTTTTAAATACATACCATCGTTGGTATGGATTTTTACATAATCATCATATGCCTCAAGAAAATTGATATGTTGGACTGGAATGATTTTGATTTGAGAACCTGTCTTTACTACTACGCGTTCAAGGGCATCTTCCCCCATAGATTCTTGTAATTTATCTGCGTTTATCTTGGGGGCTGTTTGTGTTTGGAACGCGTTTTTGAATTTGTCTATCGCTTTATCAAATCTGTCTGGTCGGATTGGTTTAAGCAAATAATCTATCGCATTTTTTTCAAAGGCTTTAAGCGCATATTCGTCAAACGCTGTTGTAAAAATGATATGTGGTTGCTGGTCTAATAATTCTAACATTTCAAAACCGGTAAGCTTTGGCATTTGGATATCCAAAAAAACAAGATCTGGTTCGTGTTGTTGAATCGCTTTGACCCCCTCAAAACCATCGTTACATTCAGCGACTACTTGAAATTCAGGATGCTGGTTCAAGTATTCTAAAACCATATTCCGTGCTAAAGGCTCATCGTCTATCAATATCGTTTTAATCATAATTGTGGTATTCTAAGGATAGTAATAAAAGTATTGTCTTTTGTTTTTGTCATTAATAAATCAGTTCTCCCGAACAACAGATACATTCTTCGTTGAATACTTGACAACCCGAAACCAGTTCCTTTTTTGTAGTTAGTTTGATCGTCCTCAAAAGGATTACTAATTTTAATGGTCAGCAGGTTATTCGCTAATTTTAAGCTTGTTTTTATCGTTACGTCCTCAGTTACATTATAAAGTCCGAATTTGATTGCATTTTCGACCATAGGTTGAAGTATCATTACCGGTATTTTTGCCTCAAGGACATCTTCGTCATATTCGAAGGCTGTAGATAAACGATGTCCGAAACGAACCTTTTCAATATCTAGATAAAGTGTTAAGTGCTTTAATTCTTCTTGGACTGAGCTGAATTGTTTTTCATCTTTTCTCATGGTGCCTCTTAGAAAATCAGAGAGTTGAAAAACCATGTTTCGAGCCTCAGTGGGTTTACTGCCAATTAAGGCTATTATGGAGTTTAAACTGTTAAAAAGAAAATGAGGTTGAAGTTGTTGGCGCAGGTTATAGAGCTCAGCATCTCTGACCATTTTTTCATTTTCTTCTTTTTTCTTTTTGTTGATGTGTAGTTCTTCTTGAATATTCCAAAAAACATTTATTGTCATCACGCAGGTTATGATTAGGAAATTAATTACAAACCGAAATGGCAGACTAAAATCAAGGTATAAAAGCTCCTCATCGGGAAAGAATTGCGTGATTATGAATCGGGTAATGGTTATGCTAATTACGGAAAAAATAGCTGCTAAGGAAAACAGTTTCCAATAGTTTCGATTATTTGGAAGATAAAATTGGAGGGTACTGTAAATAATGTAAGTGATGCCGGTCATCGTAACGGCACTCAAAAGAGCGTCATACACTGCAATACTTCTATTTATATTCGACCAGAGCAGCAATCCATAAATAATAACGAAATACAAAACACAAATAATCCAAGACGAGGCGTGGATCACAGAACTTTTCGATTGTTCGGAAATTGGTTTTTGCATAAGTGAAATTAACTATTCTTAATGGTTAATCCTCCAAAAATTGATGTGCCTGTGATGTAAATTTTCTTGTTTTCATCTGTTGAAATCTCGATGGCCGGACGACGATCATCTATTTCTCCAAAAATTGATGAAACAGTCGAGGTAACTCTCCAGTGCATTGGTACAATTATTTTGGTGCTACCAAATAACTGAAAAGTATCTATAACAACTGGTTTTTTGACATCAGCTTGCAAGAAATTTAAAGAAGTACTGCCAAACACAGAAGTGATATTTCCACCTAGAAAATCCTTACTTAATATTACCTTTTTTGTGTCACTAAAGAAATTATCTACTTTTAGATAATTCTCGAAATCAGGTAAGTAATTACCTGGAATACGCCTATACTCAGACTGATGAGTCTGAGTATAGGAATCATTTGTATTTGGATTACTTGGGGAATTAAAAGTGTCTTTCTGGGTATATTCCACTCGTTTGTCCCAGTCAAATTCATCATCTTTTGGCGGGGTAGGTGGAAGATTGGGTCCTTGTTTATTGCGATTAATTAAATAAAAGCCAAGGCCTATTGCCGCTACCGGGATTAAGAATTTTCCAACATGTAGATTGAATTCATTATTGAGTAAGAAAAACGATCCTATTACAATTAATATAATGGAAGATTTTTTTTCGAATTTTGAATTCACCCCAATCACCAATCCGATAATGATCAATATGGATTCCCATCCAAAAAACCAATTTGGAACAATATGACCTAAATTCATGTTTTTAAACAAAATGGCTACCCCCAAGAAGATAATAATGAATCCGACGAGATTTGATGATCGGTTGTTTTTAGGGGGTTTTTCGTAATCCGTTTTCGTTGTTTGCTTATTCATAGTCTTTCTCTTTTGATTTCGTTATACTCAAAAGTATTACGAATATAAGCAACCATTAACAGCAAATAGGCCTCTAGGTGTTTTTTTTCGGTGAAAGTCTGAAATTATTCGGTGAAATAACTTTTGGTTTTGATTTGCGCATGGTCCAATTCAGTTTCACAATGCTTCCTAGCTTTAGCACATTTTACTTTTGGGCGTTAAAATAGATGCAGATAAAATTATCATAAAACAGAATCCTCTTGCTTTTGAGATTCGCGTAGATTTTTTTACATGGAATTTTCTTCTTTTTGCGAAAAATGTATTGTTGAAATTTCAACAGTCAATTATTTCATGGATTTTTATCCTGTATGACTAGGGCTAACTGTAATAATTTTTAAAAAATTTGGTTGTTTGAAATTAATTATTATATATTTATGACTAAAATTGATGATAAAACTTAAATAATTATACTAATCCAATGGGAGATTTTGATAACAAAGAGCGTGAAGAGGTATTTTCGAAAAAGGTGAGAGCTGGAAAACGTACTTATTTTTTTGATGTAAAGGCTACTCGCTCCAACGATTACTATGTAACAATTACAGAAAGTAAAAAACGCTTTGAGGACGGACAATTTATAAAACACAAAATTTTCTTATACAAAGAGGATTTTGAAAAATTCGCGGAAGGATTACAAGATGTAGTAGCGTACATCAAAGATAATCAGGATGTAGTAGAAAAAAGATATGAACCAAATCAAGACGACACGGGGTTTGAAGGAAATGGAGAGTTAGTTCAAAAAGACGATTTTTCTTTTTAAACACCATCTAAAATCTAATAATAAAATAGATAGCCACTAATATTTAGTGGCTATTTTTTAAAAATCGAATTTTCGCCGTGCCATTTTGATTTTTTTTAAATCATTGATATTGGTCTGTTTAGCATAGACTATTAAATATGTTACAGCCTTCAATTTACTAGATTAAATGGTTTTTGGTATTTTCGAAAATTATAGTTCTAAATTCAAAATAAAGTATTTATGAATAAATTATTTACGGTAGCATGTGTTGCTGTATTATTCCTATCCGTTAACTCTTCTTTAGGGCAGAGTAAGAAATTAAGTTTTGAACAAGCTTGGGGTTCTAAACCTTCTTTGACCAAAGAAATTAGTCGCTTTGAGGGATGGGCAGATGCAGAACACTTTATTGAGAGAAGGAATAATCAGCTGTATAAAGTTCACGTTAAATCTGGCAAAACAGAGAATTACGTGTATCCAAAAAACACCAGTACACGGGTTTTAATTAAAGAGAAAGATGTTTTTATTCAGTATCCTGATGCCGCGGAAAAACAACTAACCAAATCGCCAGATCTAGAAGAGCAAAATCCAACACTATCTCCCGATGGAAAATATGTTGCTTTTACACGTAAAAGTGATTTATATGGATTAGAAATTGCCACCGGTAAAGAGATTCGATATACTACGGATGGTACCGACGTCATTTACAATGGTTGGTCTTCTTGGGTATATTACGAAGAGATCTTAGGCCGAGCAACAAATTATAAAGCATTTTGGTGGTCACCAAATAGCAAAAAAATAGCTTTCATGCGATTTGATGACACACAAGTTCCAATGTTTCCTATTTATGTTACAAAAGGACAACATGGATTTTTAGAGCAAACGCGTTACCCGAAAGCAGGAGATCCTAATCCACAGGTAAAGGTTGGATTTGTTGATGCTGCTGGTTCTGATGTTGTTTGGGCAGACTTTAATCAAAAGGATGACCAATATTTTGGGCAACCTTATTGGAGTTACGATAGTGGATCTATCATGGTTCAATGGATGAATAGAGATCAAACTAACTTGAAATTCTATGAGGTGAATCCCTCTAATGGTGTTAAGAAAGAAACATATAACGAGGAACAACCTACTTGGATTAATTTAGATCATGATGAACGAATTACGTATTTAGCTGACAACAAACATTACATTTTGAAGTCTGATAAATCTGGCTGGGCACATTATTATCTATATAATCTAGATGGTGAATTAATCAATCCATTGACCTCAGGAGAATGGCAAGTTACTTCAATCTCTCATATCGATGAAAAAAACAAGGTATTGTATTTTACGGCACGAAAAGAAAATTCTGCTACTGTTGATCTTTATAGCGTCAACTTTTCAGGCAAAAATTTCAAACGTTTAACATTCGGTGATTTTACACATTCGGTCAATGTATCTCCAGATGGTAAATATTTCATTACTGAATATTCTAACATTTATACCCCAACTAAATATGCGTTATTAAATAATAAAGGGAAATTAATTAAGGAACTGGCGGATAGTAAATCAGAGGATTTTAACGTCTATAAAGTGGCAAAAAGAGAATACATTACCATTCCTTCAGATGATGGTTTATTTGATTTACCGGTAATTATTACTTATCCAACAGATTTTGATGAATCTAAAGTTTACCCTGTTGTTATGAGTATTTATGGGGGACCTGATGCAGGTTCAGTGCGGAATACTTGGAAAGGTGTTTCTGGTGAATACTGGTCCCAACAAGGCATTATCCAAATTGAGTGTGATCATAGGGCTTCAGGTCATTATGGAAAAAAGGGAGTTGCATGGATGCATAGAAACTTAGGAAATTGGGAATTGGTTGATTACATTACGGTTGCCAAATGGTTGAAAGCTAAGCCTTGGGTTGAGAAAAGTAAATTATTGATTACAGGGCACAGTTATGGAGGATACATGACCTGTCTGGCGCTGACCAAGGGGGCTGATTATTTTGATTTTGGTATTGCTGGAGCGCCTGTAACGAGTTGGGAATTGTATGATACTCACTATACGGAGCGCTGGATGGATACACCAAGAGATAATCCTGAGGGATATAGAAATGGGTCTATACTTTCGTATGTAGATAAGTACAAAGGTAGGCTAAGAATTATGCATGGAGACATTGATGACAATGTTCATATGCAAAACACCATGCAATTGGTCGATGCTTTAACCGATCGTGCTGTTCCTTTTGAACTGATGATTTATCCTGGAAGTAGACATGGATTTAACCGTTCAAAAAGAGCATATGATTTTAACGAAAGAGCGAGATTTTATTATGAATTTCTTTTGGAAAAGCCCGTCCCTGATAATTTGAAATAAATGAAACACGAAAGGGCTAAGATTATTGATTCTTAGCCTTTTTTTTGCCATTAATCCATCGTTCAATCCTTGATTCCAACAAAAAATTATCATCTTTGCTGTAACAAATTGACTATGCTAGATTTTCTTAAAGACATTACTTTTAAAGCGAATGATGTTGTCCTAAGGGCAATTGATATTTTATTGCGGAATTATATTTCCATAGCAGGTCTGTGCTTGTTGTTATTTATTACCTCAAATTTATCTTCTTTTTTGGCATTATATTTTGATGATATCAATGTTTTCCTAAAGGTTCTATTGCTTCTTTTGTTTGTGGGTTTGTATTTTAGTCTTCAATTAGTCTTATTGAAAAATGCAGTTTGTCTGGCTAAAGGAAATAAAAGTCCAGGGTTCTGGGGATATGTGCCTTCGTTTTCTCAATTTTTGAATTATATTTTTGGCTTATTTATATATAGTCTGATTGTACTTACCATATATTGTATCATGTATGTATTGTTGTTTCCTTTATTGTTTTTAGGGATATCGATGGATACAGTCCGATACGAAATACATCCCTTTTTGACGGGTGTTATTATGTTATTCGTTCTAATTAGAACCACATTTTTTCCTTTTTTTATTATTGAAAACGATTTTGGAACTGTCAGAGCCTATAAATTCAGTTTAGCAATGACCAAGGGAAATGTAATCAGGTTATTAGTCATTATATTTATTATAGCCTTTACACACTTAATGCAGTTAGGAACAGAGTATATGGGGTATACATTGGTGTCCAAAATTCTAAGTCTGGTAAATTCTTTTGTTATTGTCCCATTGGTTAGTGTTGTCATGTCAATTGTCTATATAGATATGATGAAAGCCTATAAGGGGGGAGCTGATCCATCATTAATTGACAATATTATATAATCATTGAAAGGTACGTATTGAGCAGGAAAAATATAGCGATTTTAGGATCGACAGGAAGTATTGGTACACAAGCTTTACAGGTCATCGAGGCCTTTCCAAACCGTTTTCGTGTATCCGTGTTGACGATAGGGAAAAATGCCGATTTATTAATTGAGCAAGCGAGGAAATTTCAACCCAAAATGGTTGTGGTCTGTGATATGGCTGCATATTCTAAGGTGAGATTGGCCTTAAAAGCTACCTCCATTGAAGTAAGATATGGTGAGGAAGCATTATGTGAAGCTGTGCAACTTGATGAAATTGATATTGTGTTAACTGCTATTGTAGGCTCAGCGGGCTTAAAACCTACTGTTGCGGCTATAGAAAAAGGGAAGGACATTGCTTTAGCAAATAAAGAAACTTTGGTCGTGGCAGGACAACTTGTTAAAGAGCTTGTTGTTAAACACGATGTAAGGTTACTCCCTGTAGATTCCGAACATTCTGCAATTTTCCAATGTTTGTCCGGTGAGAAATCAAATCCAATCGAAAAGATTATCCTTACAGCTTCAGGTGGTCCCTTTAGAGGGAAAACCAAATATGATCTGGCACAAGTTACCAAAGAGCAGGCATTGAAACATCCGAACTGGGCTATGGGAGCGAAGATTACTATTGATTCAGCTTCTCTTATGAATAAGGGATTGGAGGTAATTGAAGCTAAATGGTTATTTGATTTACAACCTTCGCAAATCGATGTTATCGTGCATCCACAATCCATTGTGCATTCATTGGTTCAATTTCAAGATGGATCTTTAAAGGCTCAAATGGGCCTTCCTGATATGAAGCTTCCCATTCAATATGCTTTAAGTTATCCTGAGCGGCTAGAAAACTCTTTCCCTAGGTTTAACTTTATAGATTACCCTAATTTGACTTTTGAAGCACCTGATCTAGACACTTTTGGAAATTTGAAGTTGGCTTTTCAAGCTATGGAGAACGGAGGAAATAGCCCTTGTGTATTAAACGCGGCGAATGAAGTCGTAGTCGAGGGATTTCTGAATGATGAGTTGGGTTTTTTAGCCATGAGCGAGGTGATAGAAGCGACATTGTGTCAGGTTCCTCAACAGAATAAATTATCTTTAGAGGATTATCTTTACTATGATGAACAAAGTAGGATAGTGGCACGAAGTTTAATAGAAAAGTATAAGAAATAAAATATAAAATAAATAAATAATATTCGATGGGAATTGTCATCATGGTTGGACAAGTGCTTTTGGGCTTGTCATTATTAATTATTCTTCATGAACTTGGCCACTTTTTAGCGGCAAGAGCTTTTGGAATCAAAGTAGAAAAATTTTATTTGTTTTTTGATGCCTGGGGTGTGAAATTGTTCAAATTCAATTTTAAAGGTTGTGAATATGGAATAGGTTGGTTACCCCTTGGCGGATATGTCAAGATTGCTGGTATGATAGACGAATCTATGGATACTGAGCAGTTGAAAGGTGAACCTCAACCTTGGGAATTTCGTTCTAAACCCGCTTGGCAACGTTTAATTGTTATGTTAGGGGGGATCATCGTTAATGTATTGGTTGGTATTCTTGTTTTCTGGATGATTACCTTTAAATATGGCTCTACTGATCTAGACAACACTCAATTATATGGTGTTAAACCTGGCGTAATCGGTAAAAAAATTGGTCTTGTTGAAGGAGATAAAATATTGGAGGTGAATGGTAATAAGGCAAATTTATTCTTTCATGATTTGATGAGCTCAGAAGTTTTGATGGGAGATGCGGTGTTAACAGTTGAACGAGACGGGAAAGAATTGGAAATTACGTTACCTCCCGATATTCTGAATGATGTCTCTGATCATAAGAAAAATGAGTTTGTACAACCCATGTTTAAAATGCTTCCTGTAAGTCAAGTTGCTAATAATACGCGAGCGTTTGAGATGGGCTTAGCTGTAGGGGATAGTATCCTTTCAGTAAATGGTGTATCAGTCAAACATTTAGAACATTTTGAGGACCTCCTAATAGCAAATAAAGGAAAAGAAATTAAATTGAATCTCGTGCGCTCTGGTTCAGAATTGTCCCTAACGGCTAGGGCAGATACTTCCTCAAAGCTTGGTTTTAGCAATTTACCTGTAGTTCGGCAAAGTTATGGTTTTATGGAGGCTCTTCCAATTGGCTCAAATAAAGCATTCTCTGTAATTACCGATAATATTAAGGGATTCGGCAAGATATTTAAAGGAGAAGTTCGTGCAGATAAGGCTTTATCAGGTCCCGTAGGAATTGCGACCATGTTTGGAACGGAGATTGATTGGATGCGGTTCTGGAGTTTAGTAGGAATGCTTTCTATGGCTCTGGCATTTATGAATATTCTACCTATCCCAGCCTTAGATGGAGGGCATGTCATTTTCCTTTTAATTGAAATGATCCAAGGCAAGCCCTTGAGTGAAAAATTCTTAGAAAGAGCCCAAGTTGTTGGTTTTTTCATTTTAGTAGCACTGATGATTTTCGTATTTGGGAATGATATTTTTAAACTTACCAAGTAGTTTCGTGTATTAAGGTTTAAATAGCAAAAGAAATGCCCTCCAAAATTAGAAGGCATTTCTTTTGTTTTAGGTACTTGGTAGGCAATATATAAGATGACTTAGAAATAAAATAACAAATCATTGTTTGCAATTTAAAAATATTTGTACCTTTGTCTTTCAGTAAATGAAAGAGACCTTTTATCTGATATCAGCACATAAAGAAGCTTCAACTTCTTGTCAATATTGTAATTGATTTGTTAGCCCGTTTGGGCTTTTTTTGTGTCCAGAGTTTTGAGCAAAGGTTGAACAGATGAACATATTTTTTAACTCAATATAAGAATGACCAACTACAGTAAATTGCCGGCAATTTTAGTCCTAGCTGATGGGACCGTTTTTCATGGGAAAGCAGCAGGGAAAATTGGTACCACTTCAGGTGAAATTTGTTTCAACACAGGAACTACTGGCTATCAGGAGATATTTACAGATCCTTCCTATTTTGCGCAAATCATGGTGACCACTAATGCTCACATTGGAAACTATGGTATTGATGAAGAAGATCAGGAATCAAAAAAAATTCAGATTGCAGGTTTAGTTTGTAAAAACTACAACATCAATTACAGTAGAAAGATGGCTGATCAATCTATTCAAAATTATTTTGAGGAGGAAAATTTGGTAGGTATCTCTGATATTGATACGCGTTCTTTGGTGCGTCACATTCGTAGTAAAGGAGCGATGAATGCCATTATTTCGTCTGAAAATTTGGATATTGAATCTTTAAAGGCTGAATTAGCAAATGTTCCATCTATGGATGGTCTGGAACTTTCTTCTCAGGTTTCTACCAAAGAATCTTATTATTTTGGTGATGAATCAGCTTCAACTCGAATCGCCGTTTTGGATTTGGGAATCAAACAGAACATACTACGTAATTTTGATGGTCGTCAAGTATACGCGAAGGTTTTTCCTGCGAAAACAACATTTCAGCAAATGGAAGAATGGAATCCAGATGGTTACTTTATTTCAAATGGTCCGGGTGATCCAGCGGCAATGGATTATGCGATTCAGACCGTTAAAGATATCTTAATAGCTGATAAACCGATGTTCGGTATCTGTCTTGGTCACCAGATCTTAGCGCTTGCAAATGGAATTCGTACGAGCAAAATGCATAACGGTCATCGTGGAATTAATCACCCAGTTAAAAATATCATTGCAAATCGGTGTGAGATTACATCTCAAAATCATGGCTTTGGTGTTGTTGCTGATGATATTAAGAATTCCAATTTGGTTGAAATTACTCATGTTAACTTAAATGATGATTCTATTGAGGGAATTCGAATTAAAGGGAAGAAGGCATTTTCTGTTCAATATCACCCGGAATCCTCACCTGGTCCACATGACTCTAGATACTTATTTGATGATTTTATCGCAATGATAAAAGGATAATCTACTTAAAATAAAAAAGTTATCAATTAATTGATAACTTTTTTTAGCTTCAAATTATGAAGTAAGATGTATGAATTTATTGTGCCTATACGCTAGATTCTATCAATCAGAGTAGAATAATAAAATGTTTTTTGAATCTTTGAAAAATTCCACAATGAACGATCTAACTCGTTAGATTTTTCATATTTTTGATTTACTAATAATTATTGTATATTAGTGTCTTTAATACACTAAGTATAAATTTAAATAAACCATATATAGAAAATGAGCTTGATAATTGACGTACATGCGCGCCAGATCTTGGACTCGCGAGGAAATCCAACAATTGAGGTTGATGTTACAACCCAAAACGGTTTTGTTGGTCGTGCAGCTGTTCCTTCTGGAGCGTCTACAGGTGCCCACGAAGCGGTTGAATTACGTGATGGAGATAAAAAGAAATACCTGGGTAAGGGCGTTTTAAAAGCAGTTGAAAACGTAAATACTAAGATTGCGAAAGCGCTAGAAGGTGTCGATGTATTTGAACAAAATGCAATTGATCAATTGATGATCGATTTAGATGGCACCGAAAACAAAGGTAAATTGGGAGCCAATGCAATTTTGGGAGTTTCTTTGGCAGTAGCTAAAGCAGCTGCTCAAGAGAGTCGTCAACCGCTATACCGCTACATCGGCGGGGTCAATGCAAATACTTTACCTCTGCCAATGATGAATATCATCAATGGTGGTGCTCACTCAGATGCTCCGATTGCTTTTCAAGAATTTATGATAATGCCAGTTGGTGCTGAATCTTTTTCTGAGGCATTGCGTTGGGGAGCTGAAGTTTTTCATAACTTGAAAAAGATCCTTCATGATCGTAATTTATCTACGGCTGTGGGTGACGAGGGAGGTTTCGCTCCAACTTTTGAGGGAACAGAAGATGCTATCGAAACTGTCCTTGAGGCCATTAAAAAAGCTGGTTATAAACCTGGATCTGAAATTTGTCTAGCTTTAGATTGTGCTTCAACAGAATTCTTTGTGAAGGGAAAATATGATTATTCGAAATTTGAAGGCAAGACAGGGGCGATTCGTACTATCGAAGAACAGGTTGATTACTTAGCAGAGTTAACAACTAAATATCCTATTATTTCAATCGAAGACGGTATGGCCGAAGACGATTGGAAAGGATGGGAACTGTTGACTCAGAAAATTGGTGATCATGTTCAACTAGTTGGTGATGATTTATTTGTTACAAATACAAAACGTCTACAACAGGGTATAGATGAGTCTGTAGCGAATTCAATTCTAGTTAAAGTTAACCAAATTGGTTCACTTACTGAGACGATCAATTCTGTTCAATTGGCACAAACTAATGGTTATACTTCGGTAATGTCTCACCGTTCAGGTGAAACTGAGGATACAACAATTGCTGATTTAGCAGTTGCATTGAACTGTGGTCAAATCAAAACTGGTTCAATCTCGCGTTCTGATAGGATTGCCAAGTACAATCAATTGTTACGTATTGAGGAGGAGTTGGGAAGCAATGCCAAATTCATTGGTAAGGATTTCAAGTACTCTCCCAAGAAATAATTTTCAAAGTTTTCCAAAATTGAAAAATCGCTTAATCTTTTTAGGCGATTTTTTCGTTTAAGGGTGAATTTGGTTAGGTCAGATTTCCTTTTCCATTCCCTTCGAGCTTTTGCTTTTAGGATTTACTTCAAAAGTATACCAATAGAGATGTTCACATGTTGATGATAGAACTTTTCGCTATAGAAATTTCCTTTTAGCTCTTGCAGACCGTAACTTGCCGATACGGTAAATTTTCTGCGACTAATGGAATCATTTAAATAAAATAAACCCATTCTTAAAAGACTTCCTTGGTCGTAAACTGCCCCGATTCTTGGCGCATATCCTACATTTGCAAAAATACCCAACCTAGATATATTTCTAAAATCTAAGATTGGTAGCTTGGCATCCAAAAAGATGGGAAATAGACTTCTGTTGTATTTGTAATTTTTTGGATTTTCCTCAAATTGATCTTCTGATTGGTAATCGCCTTTGAGTGTTTCGTTGCCAACTCCAATTCCTAAAAATGCTTTTTCATTCATGTTTCGGCCGAATATGAAATGGACAGAATAGCCATTAAAAGTTCCTTTGTATCCAGGGTTCCATAGACCTAGATTTGCACCTCCTTGAAATTGAGTATAATAAGACTGTTGTCCAAAGTTAATCTTACTTATTAAAGTAAAAACTAGAGCTAGAAGAAGTATGCGCATTTCTTTAGTTGAGAATTTTATATATCAACTCTGTTAATAGGTCACCATTTTCTGTCAAATATCCAGTGTCCATACCTTTGGACTTTAAATCATATTCTTTAATAAGATGAATTATTTCGAATGTTTTTTTTCGGTTATAATTTCTTGCTGTCAATTCATATTCTTTAAAATGGAAGGGATGAACGCCGAGTTCTTTAGCGGCAATAGATGTGCTTTTGTCAGGTAAATAATGGTATTTTAGAATTTTTATAAAATAAGTTCCCAATGAGCCAATAACAACTGGCATTGGATTACTTTTTGGGTTGGCTGCAAAATAATCAATAATCTGAAAGGCTTTTAATGAATTTCTCTTAGCAAGGGCTGAGTTTAATTCAAAAACATTGAATTCTTTACTTATACCAATATTGTTTTCAATATCTATATTTGTTATTTCTTTACCTGGAGCGGTATTAAGTATTAGTTTTTCCAACTCGTTGGCAATCTTCGAGAGATTAGTTCCAAGGTATTCCGCTAACATCAGGGAAGCTTGTGGATGAATTTTACGGTTCATTGTTCCGAGCTGTTCTTCAATCCAACTGGCAACTTTATTGTCAAAAATTTTATTTGATTCAAAAACAATACCTGCAGAATCCATTAATTTATAAGTTTTCTTGCGTTTGTCAAATTTGCTGTACTTATGTGCAAACACCAATACAGTACTTGGCGTAGGATTTTCTAGATATTTCTGCAGTTGTTCGTCATCTTTCCATTTCAAGTTTTGCGCCTCCTTGACCAAAATGACCTGGTGCTCGCTCATCATCGGATAGCGTTTAGCCATACTGATAATGGCGCTAAAGTCCACATCTTTCCCATAAATAACCGTTTGGTCAAATCCTTTTTGTGTCTCTTGTAAAACACTATTTTCTATAGTGTCTGAAACCAGATCAATATAAAAAGACTCCTCACCATGCAACAAGTAAACAGGGCTTAACTTTTTCTTTTTAATATCGGATAAAATGGCTTGGATATTCATGCCCGAATTTACAAAATAATAGGCAATTTTATTAATTGGAAAAGGTATGATAATTTAGTAATTTTGTACATGTTTAAGCCAATCCCATTAAACTTACCCCCCTTTACAGCTAAAATTAGCAAAAAACAAGAACAATATTTTATTTTTGACGAACTTCGGAAAAAACATTTGTTGTTGACTCCTGAGGAATGGGTTCGTCAACATTGGGTGGATTTTTTAAATAAAAACTATCAATATCCCATGTCATTAATGAAAATCGAGGATGGTTTAAAACTTAATAGCTTGCAAAAGCGTAGCGATTTGGTCATTTACAATACTGTAGGAGAGCGGATTCTTTTGGCAGAGTTTAAAGCGCCAACTGTCAAAATTACCGAAAAAACGTTTTCTCAAATTGCAAATTACAACAGTGTTTATAGAATTCCGCTACTTTTAGTCAGTAATGGAATTCAGCACTATTATTGTAGAATAGATTTTGTACAAAAGAAGTTTGAATTTCTAACGGATTTGCCATCTTTTGATCACAAAAATTATTGATATTAAAATAAATATTATATTAGTAGCTAACATATAGAAGAAAATAATGAATATAGATAAAGACGAATTCAGAAAATATGCGATAAAGCATCACCGAATTGGGAGTCAACATGTTGACGGTTATATTTCTAGAAATCAACAAATTCCAAGTAATTTGACGCCTTATATTATTGAAGAGCGTCAACTGAATGTAGCTCAAATGGACGTTTTCTCTAGATTGATGATGGACCGTATTATCTTCTTGGGTGATGGCATCAACGATCAGGTAGCAAACATAGTTCAGGCGCAATTGTTGTTTTTACAATCAACAGATGCTAAGCGCGATATTCAGATCTACATCAATTCCCCAGGTGGCAGCGTGTATGCTGGTTTGGGAATATACGATACGATGCAATACATTACTCCAGATGTTGCTACAATTTGTACAGGAATGGCAGCCTCAATGGGTGCTGTTTTGCTAGTTGCTGGAGCCAAAGGTAAGCGTGCTGCATTGAGACATTCCAGGGTGATGATTCATCAACCTTCTGGTGGTGCCCAAGGAGTGGCCTCAGATATGGAGATCAATTTGCGTGAGATGCTTAAGTTAAAAAAGGAATTATATACAATTATTTCTGAGCATTCTGGTCAAACTTTTGACTGGGTTGAGAAGTCCTCAGATCGTGATTACTGGATGAAAGCCGCTGAGGCAAAAGATTTTGGTATGATAGATGAGGTGTTACAGCCCAAGAAAGAAATAATTTAAAAAAAGATGAGTAAAACGAACAATAGAGTTATCCATTGCTCATTTTGTGGTATCAGTAAAAATGAAGCACAAATGCTTATTGCGGGTGATGGAGCGCATATCTGCGACAGATGTGTGCAGCAAGCAGGGGAAATTTTGTCTGAAGAACTTAAGCAGCGTAAGAATAAATCTATTCAAAGTGCACTTAAATTAATCCGGCCAAAGGAAATTAAAGAACACCTAGATCAATATGTCATTGGGCAAGACGATGCAAAAAAAGTGATCTCTGTAGCTGTTTATAATCACTACAAAAGGTTGAATCAACGTGTTGAAACAGATGAAACTGAGATTGAGAAATCTAATCTTATTATTGTTGGTGAAACCGGTACTGGTAAAACATTATTGGCCAAAACAGTTTCAAAGATATTGAATGTGCCTTTTTGTATTGTAGATGCAACTGTATTAACAGAAGCTGGTTATGTAGGAGAAGATGTTGAAAGTATTTTAACGCGGTTACTACAGGCCGCTGATTATGATGTAACAGCTGCTGAAAGAGGAATAATATATATTGATGAAATTGATAAGATTGCACGTAAGAGTGACAATCCATCCATAACAAGAGATGTTTCTGGTGAAGGTGTACAACAAGCCTTACTCAAAATTTTAGAGGGAACCAATGTGAATGTTCCACCTCAGGGCGGACGTAAACATCCGGATCAAAAAATGATTACAGTAGACACAAGCAATATATTATTCATTTGTGGTGGCGCATTTGATGGTATTCAAAAAAGAATTGCAAATCGATTAAGGACACAAACTGTTGGTTATAAAATGAACGATGATGATGATGAGATTGACTTAGAAAACCTCTATAAATACATTACTCCTCAGGATTTAAAAAACTTCGGTTTAATACCTGAATTAATAGGTCGACTTCCTGTTCTAACGCATTTAAATCCATTGGATAAAAAAACGCTATTGAATATCCTGACAGAACCTAGAAATTCTTTAGTTAAACAGTATACTAAATTGTTCGAATATGAAGACGTTAAATTAAGTTTCGATCCGGAGGTATTTGAATTTATCGTTGAAAAAGCATGGGAGTTCAAGCTAGGAGCTCGTGGTTTGCGGAGTATATGTGAGGCCATTATGTTAGATGCCATGTTTGAAACGCCGTCGGCGAAGGAGCATACCGAAGACAGGACGCTGCAGATAACCCTGGATTATGCGAAAAATAAATTTGCAAAAACTGATTTTAAAAAATTACAAGTCGCTTAATCACTGAAACCCTCGCTAATCAAGCGGGGGTTTTTTAAATCCAATTAATTCATTAATTTATTTGATATTATGGGAAAGAAAAAGAATAAAGAGATTGATTCTCCGGTTAAACCTGGTTTGAAAACCAAAGAGGAAATCGTGAATAACTGGTTGCCACGATATACTGGTAGGGCGCTTGAAAATTTTGGGGAATATATCTTATTAACCAATTTTAGTAATTATGTAAAGTTATTTTCTCAAATGCATGGTGATGCTGAAATTATGGGGCAAGATAAGCCTATGCAAACCTGTACTGCCGAAGGGATTACAATTATAAATTTTGGAATGGGAAGTCCGGTGGCCGCTACTATTATGGATCTTCTTTCTGCCATTTCACCAAAAGCAGTCATGTTTTTAGGAAAAACGGGAGGGTTAAAGAAAAAGATTGGAGTCGGAGAACTAATCCTTCCGATTGCTGCAATACGAGGAGAGGGAACCTCAAACGATTATTTTCCTCCAGAGGTGCCGTCCTTACCATCATTTGCTCTTCAAAAAGCTATTTCTACTACCATTCGTGATTATTCTAGGGATTATTGGACAGGAACGGTGTACACGACTAATAGGAGGGTTTGGGAACATGATAAGCAATTTAAGAAATATCTGAAAGAAATTCGAGCCATGGCGGTAGATATGGAAACTGCGACCATCTTTTCAGTTGGTTTTGCAAACAAAATTCCAACTGGTGCATTGTTATTGGTCTCCGATCAACCGATGATTCCAGAGGGAGTTAAAACGGATTCTTCCGATGTAACAGTAACCAAATCGTACGTGGAAACTCATTTAAGAATTGGAATTGATGCGCTAAAGCAATTGATCAATAATGGGCTTACTGTAAAACATTTGAAGTTCTAAAAATTGTCTACTTTTGTTTAGTCATAGACATCGCTTTATTTTAACTTATGTGGTATAATAACATCTTAGAAACTATTGGGAACACTCCTTTGGTTAAATTAAATACTGTAACCAAGCACCTTAAAGGAACCATACTCGCTAAAATTGAAACAACTAATCCTGGAAATTCTATTAAAGATAGAATGGCTTTAAAGATGATTCAAGATGCCGAAGATTCAGGTCTTTTGAAACCAGGTGGGACGATCATTGAAGGAACTTCGGGGAATACGGGAATGGGTCTTGCAATGGCTGCAGTTGTAAAAGGTTATAAATGTATATTTACCACTACAGATAAACAATCCAAAGAGAAAATTGATGCATTGAGAGCTTTCGGAGCAGAAGTTATTGTATGTCCGACCAATGTAGAACCTAATGATCCAAGGTCGTATTATTCGGTTTCGAGCCGATTAGAAAAAGAGGTGCCTAATGCTTGGAAGGCAAATCAGTATGACAACCTTTCGAATTCAAAAGCACATTACGAGCAAACTGGTCCAGAAATTTGGGAACAAACGGAAGGAAAAATTACCCACCTTGTTGTTGGGGTAGGTACTGGAGGAACAATTTCAGGAACGGCTCGTTTTTTAAGAGAAAAAAATCCAAACATAAAAGTTTGGGGAATTGATACCTATGGATCCGTTTTTAAAAAATATAAAGAAACCGGAGTTTTCGACAAAAATGAAATTTATCCCTATATCACTGAGGGGATAGGGGAAGACTTTCTTCCGCAAAATGTTGATTTTGGTCAGATTGATCTTTTTGAAAAAGTGACAGATAAAGATGCGGCCTTAATGACAAGGGATTTAGCTCGAATGGAGGGAATATTTGCTGGTAATTCAGCAGGAGCGGCGGTAGCTGGTTTGTTGCAATTAGGAAACGACCTTAATTCGGAGGATGTTGTAGTGATTATCTTCCATGATCATGGATCACGTTATATGGGTAAAATGTATAACGAAGATTGGCTAAGAGAACGCGGGTTCCTGAAAGATGAAAAATTAACTGCAAAATCTATCTTGAAAAAAAGAGGTCATCAGGAGATTGTTACAGCTGACGTAACCCAGAGTGTTTTGGAAACTTTCAATATTATGAAGTCCTTAAATATTTCTCAAATACCTCTTACTCAACAGGGCATGGTAATAGGAAAGGTAACTGAATCCGATATCCTTTCTGCTCTATTGGAAAATCCAATGTTGAAATCTTCCCCTGTTGAGGACATCGCGACTAAACCATTCCCCTTTGTTGACTTGAATACGTCAATCGATAAAATTTCAGGCTTAATAAATAAAGAAACACAAGCTGTATTGGTCGAAGATGATTATGGTAAGTTCAATATAATCACTCAATATGATATCATAAATGCTATCTCTGAAGGTTAGGCTTCTCTGATTTTTTAGTTATATTTATCGACAACCAAAAAATAAATGGAAAGAAATAATAAACTTAAAAGATTTGAGTATTGGCTGAAAGCCCGTCTGGGTAAAATATCTTTTATAAAAATAGAAGATAAAAGAGTTAAAAAATGGTATGGAAATGGATATGGAGGATTCTATGTGGATCCCACTCTAATTCCTCAAAATGCCGTCGTTTATTCCTTTGGTATTGGTGAAGATATTTCGTTTGATACAGACATTATTAATAAACACAATTGCCAGGTTTTTGGTTTCGATCCAACTCCTAAATCCATAAACTTTATACATAACAATTCAGTACCAAACCTTTTTCATTTTTACCCGTTCGGAATTGGAGAAAAAACTGAAAAGGTTATCTTTCATCTTCCCAAAAATAATGATCATGTTTCAGGAAGCATATATGATCATTCACTTGTGGATCAAAGCAATTCGGTGGAGGTGCTGCTTAAAAGTTTTAAAGATATTGTTATAGAGTTAGAACATCAACATATTGACGTACTTAAGATGGACATAGAAGGCTCGGAATATGCTGTCATGCAAGGGATACTTGAATCAGGCATTCCTATAAGACAAATTTTAGTGGAAACGCATGAACGTTTTTTCAGTGATGGGAAACATAAAGGAGAACAATTTTTTCACCTATTAAGAAATCATGGTTATCGAATATTTGCTATTTCAGATACGTATCAGGAAATCTCTTTAGTTAAGACTTCTTAAAGACTTAAGTTCACGAGTTGGATTTATTTTTTTTTATCCGACTCGACTTCTGTGATGATATAGATATCTTCTTGATCTTTCTTCATTTTATATTTCTCTCGAGCTATCCGTTGAATTTCACTAGGGTTGAATTGAACATCTTTAATTAACCTTTCAATATTCCCAATTTCGTTTGTATAAAACGCCTTTTCTGTTTCCAATTTTGTTTTTTCTGTTTGGAAATTATATTGGGTGGTAATATCGTACCGATCAAAGAAACACATCCAAATTAGGAATGCAACTCCGGCAATTAGGTATTGATTTCTGATCGTATTTATGAAACGTTCCATAGGGCCAAACAATATTGGATAAATATTAAATAAAGATATGAATTTTAGATTTAACAATGCAATTCTGTTTACTTGATCTCTATTAATTCTTTTTCTTGGCGATGATATAAAAAAAATGATGCTTAAAGCATCATTTTTTTTAAGTATAAAAATTTATTAATGATTAATGGGCACTTAAGTCTTTCATTTTCTCCTTATCAAAATTTGATTCTAATTCTGCTAATTTCTTCTTCCCATAGGCAAAACGTGTAATAACCACGAATAACACTGGAACTATAAATATGGCAAGTATTGTGGCAGCAGTCATGCCCCCAAAAACGGTCCAGCCTATTGTCTGACGGGAAACTGCACCTGCTCCTGTAGATAACATTAAAGGAATGATCCCTAATATGAAAGCTAACGATGTCATGATAATGGGGCGTAACCTCAGCTTGACAGCATCAATAGTAGCGTCCACCAGATTCATTCCTATATCCACCCGTTCTTTTGCGAATTCTACGATTAAAATGGCATTTTTTGCGGCCAAACCAATAATAGTTACCAAACCAATTTGAGCAAAAATGTTGTTATCAAGGCTAGGAATCAAGGTGAGAGCTAAAATGGACCCAAATATACCAAGGGGTACCGATAAAAGGATGGAGAAAGGTACAGACCAACTCTCATACAATGAGGCTAAGAGTAAGAATACAAATAAAATACATAAGGCGAAAATTTGAATAGTTTTACTTCCAGATTGTTTTTCCTGCAATGAAATACCTGAAAATTCATAAGAGTAGCCATCAGATAAGGTTTGTGCGGCTACCTCTTCCAAAGCTCGAATGGCATCCCCTGATGAAAAACCTGGTGCTGCCTCGCCACTAAGTTGGATTGATCTAAATATATTAAAATGATTGATAATTGCGGGATTAGTGATTAACTCAGATTCTACCAGATTGCTAATCGGGACTGGTTGACCTTTAAGGTTGTTCACATACAATTTGTTTAAATCTTCAATCTGCATCCTGTAACTCGTGTCGGCTTGTGTAACAACTCTGAAATTTCTTCCATATTTGGTAAAATCATTCACGTAACTGCTACCCAGATAGGAGGATATTGTACTGTAGATACTTGAAATAGGTACACCCATACGTTTGGCCATCTCTCGATCAACCTTTAATTTATAGTTTGGTGAATTACTATTAAATAGCGTGTAGGCCATTCCAATTTCAGGCCTTTGGTTGGCCGCTGCTAGAAAATTGTGAATCATACCTTCAAATTCCTTAATATCAACGGTTAATCGATCCTGAATTTCCATCGTAAAACCTCCAGATGAACCTAAGCCAGGTATTGGTGGAGGAGTGGCTGCAATAACAGTTGCTTTCGAGTATCCCTGATATTTGGCCATGATCTCGCCAGTGATTTGGGAGACAGCCTTTTCTCTTTTATCCCACGGTAATAAAGAAACAAATAAACTAGCTCCATTAGGTTTTGCAGATCTATTTAATAAATTCATTCCATTAATTGCCGTCACATATTGAATTTCAGGAAATGTCTTTCGCAGATCTTCAGAAAGTTCTTCTAAAACTGCCTCTGTTCTGGCACTTGATGCTCCCTCGGGAAGGTTTACCCCCATGAAAAATATTCCGGCATCCTCATTCGGAATAAATCCACTTTTTTTATTGGTAAACATCAATCCTGTTCCAATAAAGATACAAACCAATAAGATCAATATTAATGGCGCTGCTTTTATTGCTTTTTTAACTCCCTTGGAATATCTATAGGTTACCTTGTCAAACCATTTATTAAATAAATAGAAAAACTTGTTTAAGCCTTTTGAATCCTTGGTTGTAGCTGAAGGCTTCAGCATTATAGAACAAAGTGCTGGAGTGAGCGATAGAGCGATGAATGCAGATAACATTACTGAGACAGCAATGGTAATCGCAAATTGCTGATACAGTTGACCCACCATACCTGGAATAAAACCAACAGGTACAAATACAGCTGCTAATATCAATGCAATAGCAATAACAGGTGCCGTAATGTCTTTCATTGCCCGTTTGGTTGCTTCTTTAGCATCCATATTATAATGATCAATATAATGCTGGACAGCTTCCACCACAACGATCGCATCATCCACAACTATTCCAATAGCCAAAACAAAGGCTAACATCGTTAAGTTATTGACAGAGAATCCAAATAGCGTAAAAAATATAAAAGTTCCTATAATGGAAACAGGAATAGCTAGAACAGGAATCAGAGTTGCTCTCCAACTTTGGAGGAAGAAAAATACAACTATTGTTACTAAAACTAGTGCCTCTAAGAGCGTCGTAATTACGGAACTGATCGAAGCATTTACAACGGATACGGTCTCATAAGGAACAACGTAATCGACACCTTTGGGAAACGATTTTTTGAGTTCTTTTAATGTCTCGTAAATTCCTTCAGCAGTTTCAACAGCATTTCCCCCTGGAGTCTGTGAAATCATCATTCCTGAGGTAACAGTTCCATTTACTTTAGTGGTTATACCGTAATTAAATTGACCCAATTCTACTCTAGCAACATCACTCAATAAAACAATTGAACCATCAATATTGGTCTTTACAACAATATTTTCAAAGTCTTCTACTTCCTCTAAATCTGAGTCTAACACAATTGGATACTCAAAAACCTGAGCGTTTTCTTGTGGTCTAGCACCAACGCTACCACCAGCCATTCTGGAATTTTGTTCTGCAATAGCACTGCTAACATCCGAAGGGGTTAAACTAAGGTTGGTTAATTTGTTTGCATCCAACCAAACCCGCATCGCGAATGGTTGACCAAATGCTTGCACATCACCTACGCCTTTTACCCTCAACAATGCATCTTTTAAATAGAGGTTTACGTAATTGGCTAAAAAGTTTGCATTTCTTGACCCATCAGGAGAAGTTAATGATACCATCATAAGTATGTCCGTATTAACTTTCCTAGTGGTTACCCCTAATCTACGTACGGCCTCTGGTAAAACTGGTTCGGCAATACTTACCCGGTTTTGAACATCCAATGTTGCTATGTCTATATCTGTACCCACTTCAAAAGTAACGGTGATACGAGATCCACCATCAGAGGAACTGTTGGAGTTCATGTAGATCATCCCTGGGGTACCATTTATCTGACTTTCTATAGGTGTTGTTACAGTCTTTTCTACTGTTTGTGCATCTGCACCAGTGTAGTTTGCCATAACCGAAACTGTGGGCGGAGCAATATTGGGATATTGGCTAATAGGCAGGGTAGTAATGGATATTGCCCCTATTATTACAATCAATATAGAGATGACAATTGCCGTTACTGGTCTTTTTATAAATACTTCTGAAATCATGCTTGAATAATTTTATAGGAATAGCACTTACTTTTGTTTGTTTTTATCAATCACTTTAGATCCTTGTTTTAAGGAACTAATTCCATCCACAGCAATGATTTCCCCTTGCTTCAACCCGCTTACAATAACAACCTTGTCTTCTAATTTTTGACCTAAAGTGACTTGTTTTAAATCAACGGTATTGCTATCGTTAACAGTAAAGACTTGAAATGAGCCAAGTTGTTCAAATATAGCACGATAAGGAATTACCAGTTCCTGCTTAGATGTATTGCTTTGTATGTTTAGTGTTAAATTCATTCCGGCTCGTAAAGCATTGGTTGGGTTATCAAAAGCTGCTCTAATTTTTAGCGTACCAGTTTGTGGATCTACGGCTCTGTCTATCGTGGTAATTCGTCCTGATGTAGGATAATAATTAGCATCAGGCATTGTTAGTCCAATCTCCGCTTTTGACTTACCAGATTGCAAATCACTAACCTCTTTAATTTCCTTTTCACTGACTTGAAACTCAACCGCAATAGGATTAGTTGAACTAATGGTGTTCAACAACGTTGAACCAGCTGATACCAATGCGCCGGTACGAACCATAGAAATGCCAATTGTACCAGAAAATGGAGCAATGATAGACGAACGTTGTAGATTCGTTTTAGCTGTAGTTAATGCAGCTTCAGCTCCTTGTACTTGCGCTTTTTGATTATTAACATCAGTTATTGCATAATCTAAAGTTTGTTTTGCAATTGCGTCTTTTTCTGCTAAGGTTTGATAACGTTGTAAATCCTTTTCCACACGTGAAAGATTTGCTTTAGCGATTTCTAAGTTCGCAGTTGCTTGATCTAGAGCTGCGGCATAGCGAACGCGATCAATCTCATATAGTTTCTGACCTTTTGTTACGTTGGAACCATCTGAAACATATATTTTTGTAATGTAGCCAGACACCTCTGCTCTAAGTTCAGTTTCTTGTAAGGGGACAACATTAGCGGGGTAGGAACGAACGCTAGTGACGATTTCTTTCTTAACAGTATCCATGGAAACTGCCTTGGCTACCTCTTGCATTTGAGTTGGAGCTCCTGTGTTTGATCCTTGCTGCTTATCACCGCAAGATGTTAGAATTAAACCAGAACCTAGAAGAAGTGATGAAAATATTTGATTCGTATTCATTGGATGTAAAATCTTAAGTATATTAATGTTTAGCTTGTTTTTTCTTAATCGAGAATATTAACTGTTCCTAATGCTTGTTGAATATCTAATTTACTCGCAAGTACAGCATAAAGTGAATTTAAATAATTGAGTTGGCTGGTTTTTAAATCTGTTTCTGAGGTCATTAATTCTAAATAGGTCTTCACACCAGCGTCGTATTGAAGCTTGATTGTATTGTAAACTTCCTCCGATAGAACCATATTTTCTTTCGCATTTTTCCAATCATTCATATTCGCCCGGTAATTGGCCATTGCCGCAGAGTACTCTACACTTATCTGATTCTCTAGATTTTCTAAATCCAATGCTAATCTAGATTCCTGAAGTTCAGATTTTTTGACTTCCTGAATTCTTTTTGTTCCTTGAAAAATTGGGATAGATAAACTTAAACCTATACTCGATTGAGGAAAATTATTTGAATATAAATCTCCGAAATTATTATTTCTATAATTTAGTCCATAATTAGCAAATGCGCCCAATTTTGGTAAGAACATCCATTTCTGATATTGAGTGTTTAGTTGTTGAATATCCATCAAAGTTTCTAATTGTTTATATTCTACTCTATTTGCAATTTGAACTAATTCGGTGGTGTCTAATAAAATATTTGATTCCATATTTTGACTCTCAAAAGATAAGGTAACACCTTCTGAGGGGTTCATGCCTAAAAGTGTTTTAAGGTAATCATATTTGTATTTTTTGAATTCAACAGCAGATTTTAATTCAGCTTTCGCGTTATTGAGTGAGATCTGTGCTCGTTTATAATCTGTTTTATCAACCAAACCTGTTTCATAGCGAGCATTCGCTTCTGTATATTGCCTATTCAGTCGAGCGATATTCTCATTTATAATATTAATTTGTTCTTCACTGGTTAAAATATCATAGTATGCCTTGCTAACCTGAACAACAGTATTAATTTTTGTACTCTCAAGAGAGAGAGAGTTTTGATCTCGAATATATTTTGAAGCTTTGGATGCTTGAAATAGTCCGGGATTGATTAGGGCCTGATCTACCTGAAAACTTAGCGCAGATGAGTTTTTTTGCCCCATCGCTATGTCTTGACCATTGAAGTTTGTCGTAGGCAGTTGAGTAAAGTAAGTTAGGTTACCTGTTGCATTAATTTGAGGAAACCATCCAGACAACGCAGACGCAATTTCTTTTTCACCAATCTCTTGGTCGATTTTTGCTTGTTTAATTTCTATTTTATTATTCAGTGCATAACTGATGAGTTCATCCAGCGTAGCATTACTGCCTAAAGTATTTGAGTTTTGGGAAAAAGCCGATCCAATTGAGATCGCTGTAAAGGAGAAATAAAGTAATAAGTCCTTAATGTTAAGTTTCATATGTTAAAATTTTACGCTGTTCCAAATAATGCTAACTAATTCATCTACTTCCTGTTCGTCCATTGGAGAATCATTATGTAGACAACCTCTTACCAACGGAATAATAGGGCCCATAAAAATTGAAATAAGAATAAGAGTATTCGACACTTTCAATTGCTTTATATGGATTCCTTCTTCTAGAAAATTGATTGTTTTATTTCTAGTAGATTTGTTTTTGAATATACTTTGTCTAACCCCTTGATAAAAAGGGGAGCCATAAAACTGTTCCAAAAAGCTGAATATTTCAGCATGGTTTATGTAAAACCGCACTAAATTTTTCCAAATGCTTTTAAATCTCAATTCATAAGGCAAATTATCATCTTGTTCCAGAAAAACATCAGAATTTAGAATTTCTTTACAATGCCAGTATAATTCTATGATTAAATCTTCTTTTGAGGGAAAATAATGATAGATGGAACCTACAGCGACATTCGCATGTTTTGCAATTTTGCTCATAGGTGATCCATGAAACCCAAATTCATGGATTAGATTAAGCGTGCTTTCAAAGATTTGAATCTTTTTATCTGTTAATTGAATGTTCATTCGGATCCAAATATATATATATTTTATGCTTTTTTTTGTCACTTATACGTTATAATCAATCGGTCTCTAGGGCTTCCTGTGTTAAGAAATTGTTAATTTTTCAAAAAAGACTTGACATGTGTAGAAATTACACTATCTTTGTGTATCATAATTTAGGTTTATAATTGGTTATTAAAGGTTTTCATTCTCCCCGTTTGAAAACCTTTATCTTTTAACAGATATTCCAGCCCAATGTGTACTATTGAACTGTTAAATAGGATTTTACCAAAAATCTTTGTATTCGTTTACTTATAAAGTATCAATTTTTAATCTATTCGGGGACGAGAAAAGTCGAAAACAGCATACTAATTTTTTGATAGTACCTTTATTAAGAACATATGTTGATGTTACGTTTTTGGGTTTTTATGAATCAGAGACGATTTTTTTTGATTTCTTAAGTAAGACTTGTCTATGTGAACATCGTACAAGTAGATTATGGTATGGTTTTAATAATCACTTAGGACTATTAAATATATTGTTAAGTGTCCACTTTCCCACGCCCATAAAAAAGGTGAAAAATGAAATCATTGTAAGCTGTGAGTTTGCATAACTTTTGATTTTTTACGGACAATTCTTAAGGAATTCTTCGATTTCTGCTTGCTTAAAGTGGATTTTACTATTTCCAAAATAGGTTGTGACATACGTTAACACATATGCTACATCCAATGAGGAGAGGTTTGGAAATGATGGCATTTGTTGGTTGTATTCAACACCATTTATAACGATTTTACCGTTCATCCCATTTCTGACAAAACAGGCCAGTTTATTTCTGTTTTTAATGAGAAAGGAGGTGTCGGTCAATCCCGGATACAATTTTCCCAAACCCTCACCTTTGTTTCCATGACAATTCTGGCAATGTGTAAGGTATAGCTTTTTCCCAATGGTTGCATATTGCATAGTTTCCACACTCAATTCATTCTTGCATGAAAATAAGAAATTGAGCATCGAAACTACAATGAATACCCCAACAGATATACGCAAGATCATTATTTATATTCCTTTAAGATAATATCAAGATCATTTAAAAGTTTCTGTACCTGCTCATCATCGGTCCCATCATAGGCTCCTCTTATTCTTTTTTGTGGGTCTATGATAACTAAATAACTTTGATGATCATATCCACCGGGAGCTGTGTTATCCTCTTTGGCAAGAACTAAATAAGAACTAGTGATACCATAGATGTCTTTTTTTGATCCAGTGACAAATTGCCACTGATTATTGTCTACTCCTAATTTAGTAGCATAGTCTTTTAAAACATGGGGTTGATCATATTTAAAATCGATGCTGTGGGATAGGAAAGCTATTTTGTCATTTCCTTTATATTTTTGATAAGCTTTCAAGAGATTTCTTTGCATGGTAGGGCAAATGCTAGGACAGTGCGTGAAAAAAAAATTTGCCACATAAATTTTATTTTCAAAAAAATCTTGAGTTAACAATGTACTGTCTTGATTTATAAACGAGAAATCAGGTATGGTATGATAAATGGTGTCTACTATGGTTTGGCCATCCACTATCTTTTCCTCAGGTATTCTTTCACCATATATAGGCAGCTTACGTTGAGTTGAATTACAAGAGGATAAACAGTAGCTGCTTATTAAAGCAAAGATGATTACCCTTATTTTAGTATTTATAATCATAGTTTATTGTTTAAATGGAGCTAAATTTTTGTCAATCATTGAATGTGCTCTATCAAATTGAGATTTCATTTTTGATATTTTTTCAAATTCAATTTCCTGATATTGAGTTTCTTGATTTGCGGGGTCATAATCTTTCATCCAACTCATCATTTGGTCTGTAGCTGCATCCAAGCTATCTTTTAGTTGATTTAGTTCTAACCTGACATGAGTAGTGTCAAGTTCTTTATTTTGAGCCTTAATATTTTGAAGATTTGTTAAAATCGAATCGATTACAAGCGTTGTTTTATCAAAAGATGAAATTTGTGGCATTATTTCATCGTGTATAGCAATTGTTTTCTCGGAAAGCTCTTGGTCTTTATTCTCATTTGAGTTTTGACATGATACAAATGATAACGAAAGTGCGCTGGTAAATAATAATATATTTTTCATGCTTTTTTTTATTAGATATTTTACTGTTAGTTGTCTTTATATGAACTTTTGAAGTCAAAATTTAAGTCTCTTATGTAGATTTCATTATGTGCAATTGCACAAAGTGTTCCATGTTTATCAAATACTTGAGTTTCGAAGGTCTTAAGAACTTTTCCCTCCTCTTTGATTGTTTGGAAAGCGGCATCCAAAACAGATTCGTTTAATCGTATAGAAATCAATAAATCAAAACGGCCAGGTTTTATGTAATCAATATGTGCATTTTTCAACCACGCTACAGTTCTCTCTATTCCTTTATGTTTGAAATATTGATCGAGCAGAATGGGATAACATGGATCAATAGCGGAAAAGATTGTTCCTCCAAAAATTGTTTTATTGGTATTTATATTTAAGAAGCTTCGGAATATGGTCAAATCAGCACCAAGGAAGTTATTGTGGATTTTTTTCATCCATATTCTTTGGAAAAAAAATGGTGGATATAGGCGCAGTGCCCATTTTAAAGCATTTTGAGATACTTTCATGCGGTAAAAATACGGCTTTATTTAGAAGATTCTACATTTTATGTAAGTCTAAAAAAATTATCTATATTTAAATAGTCCATTCTCTTTCTTCTTGACTTATGAAATGTTATTTACGTCTTGTTTAAAAGATATTTTCCAAAGGAAGGGGGGCTGGATGATCTTATTCTTATATCCTGTTAGGACACTTTTTACAACGTTTCCCTTTCTTATATTTTTTACAGCATTTTTTTAAACCTGTTTCTGCATGATCATGAAAGGGGAAATATCCCTTCGAGTCTTGGAAAGGTGTGTTTTCTAGCACATGCAATTTGATCATTGAATCATACATGATACAAAGATAAGTAATTTAGATTAATTATAAATAACTTATTATCCTATTATTTTGCGTAATTCTATAGCAATATCGCGTGTGAATTCTTGAATAATTAAAGGATCGTCTATATTATTCTTAATTACCAAATCGCATTCATTTTTATGAGGTAATAGATATTCATTATAAGATGGAACAACATGATTGAGCCATTTATACATGACGTCATCATGGTCGTATCCGCGTTCGATTAAATCTCTTCTTAATCGTCTTTTTAAAGCTATCGGTTCATCTGCGTCTAAAAAAATACGGTAATCCAATAATGCGTTAATTTCGGTGTAATGAAAAATAAACAATCCCTCAACCACTAATATAGGTGCCGCTTTTATTTCTAGTATTTTAGGAGTTAGGTCTGGGTTGTTAAATGTGTATTCCTTTTGGAAAACAGTTTTTCCATCAAACAAGTCCTTGAAATGACTGTAAAAATTACTTCTGTCAATTGAGGTAGGAAGGTCAAAATTATATAACCGATTTTCTTCTCTTGTTTTTGTGTTTGCAGGAATATAGTAATCATCCTGCGAGATCAAAGTCACCTCATCTGGGCTAAAATGGTCTAAGAAACTCTTTAGGAAAAAAGTTTTACCTGAACCGCTACTTCCAGCAATTCCTATTACATAAGGTTTTTTCATTGTATTACTATTGCGACTTTTTAATCTTAATTAACAGGCGCACCATATGTGATTTCAATTAAAAACCTTTTGTCGAATGCACCGATGTAGGTTGCCGCAGACTTGGAAAGGATAACAATAGCGTCGTGACTTTCTGCTGTATTGGTAAATTTTCCTACAACCTTTGCAAAGGTAACACTTTTTGTCAATGGGTTTGTAATTTTAAGTATTGTTCCCACTGGTGCGGTACGATGCAAGGCCAAATTGCTTTTACCATCAGTTTCTAGGTTTTCCATCCATAATCCAATTCCTTTTTCTTTTTTCTCACGGATTCCGTATCTATTGGTTTCAAACTCAATTTCTTGCCTCTCTATTTCCGGGATGGGCAGATAATTAGGTTCTGTTGCTACTTTTGGTTCAATTAGGGTTACCGGTCCATCTGGTATTTTTAAGGATTGACCTTCTTGTAGAGAATCTGAATCTAATTGATTTAACAATTTGATGTCTTGAATAGATGTCGCAAATCGGCGGGCGATGGAATAGAGAGTTTCTTTTTGTCCTACCTTATATTCTGTTAGAATTTTCGCCTGAATATTTACCATTTCATGCGGCGCATCAAGAGTCTTAATTTCTTGATCTTTTTCTTTATCATCCTGAACTTGTTGTTCCTCGTTATTTTTCTTTTGATTTTTTTGAGGAATATTTACGGTGTCACCTACGCGTAAGTTTTTTTTATTATTTGCCGCGATGATATCCTTTACAGGTACTCCATAAGCTCGACTTAATTGATAATAAGTATCTTTTGCAGTAACTGAGTGTATCAAATATATCTCTCCATTAATGGTGGTCGTTTTTTGACTTTCAATCTTTGTTTGTGCATGTACTAAATTCATTCCTGCTAGCAAAAAACAGGTTGAAAACATGAATATTGCCTTTGTAATTGACTTACTTATTAATCGTTGATTCATCATTAGTTGCAATTATACTAAATATGAGATAATTTCTCGCTTATTAAAAGACATAAAGAACATTTGTTGTTCAATTTGAAAATAAGGTTGTGGGATCATTTTGTCCATTCCCTGTAGTATGACTTTGCTCTCAAGGATTTGGTTTAAATTGCTTAAGGTGAAATTTAAGTTAAATTTACCTTCCATATATTGATGATAACACCAAAGGTAATTTGATCCACATTTACTTAACCACAACGGTTCAATAACTACTTCTGATTTTAAGAATTCTGGAATTTCTGAATATGGAATTGGGTATTGAATTTTATTTAAGGCGAATTTGAAACGTTTGTCGACGGCTCTTGTGTATTCTCCACTCAAAAGGTTAATCGTAATTGTCTCTCCTGAGGTAATACTTCTGTGCCGAGCATGGACGATGTCTTGATAAACATCTAATAAAATATATTCATAGGAGTTAAATATTATTTTATTATCCTTAATTCTGAGTATTTGGATGCCTTCTTGAATAGGGGTATGTTCCCCGATTTTTTTTAAAATTAGATGTCCTTTTTGTATTGAATCTAAGGTCCATTCTTTCCCATTAGCCTTGCATGGAGACATTAGATTATACCCGTCAAAGTCAAAAACGTGAAACTCGGCCATGGTTGTGTCCATATCTCGTGTCTCAACAGCAATTTGGGAAGCCTCTGAGTCAACCTCTATTTTCCATATATTCGATGGGAATGTTTTATGGAAGACTTTATTTATTGTATATTTAGTCATTCGACATTTGCTACAATGTGGGTGAAAGGTAAAAATTAATTTTATTGATATGAGCAAAATTACAAAATTCATTTTAGGAATTATCTCGATTTATTTATTGACTATATTTTCGGGATATGCTCAAACTGTTTATACGGTTCAAATTAAAGAGGATATTGGACCAAATTCCTGGCGCATCATGAAAAATGCAATTCAACAAGCGAAGGAGTTAAAAGCTGAATATTTTTTAATTGACCTGAATACGTATGGTGGAACGTTGAATTTTGCAGACTCCATGCGTTCCAGTTTACTGCTGGATAATCAATTTAAATCTGTAGTCTATGTAAATAATAATGCTGCATCGGCTGGGGCTTTAATTTCTTTAGCGGCTGATTATATTTTTATGCACAAGGGTGCTAGTATTGGTGCTGCAACAGTGGTTAATAATCAAGGGGAGATTCTGCCTGAAAAATATCAATCATATATGAGGGGATTAATGCGGGCAACTGCTGAGGCTAGGGGGCGTGATCCAAAAATGGCTGAGGCTTTTGTGGATCCCTCGGTTTCTATTCCGGAATTAAAAGAAGATGGAAAATTATTAACTTTGACAACCTCAGAGGCTGTGAAGATAGGACTGGCCGTAAAAGAAGTCAAGAGTGAAGTGGATATATATTCAGTACTAAATATTACAAATCCACAGGTAGTTAATCATAAGTTGACCTGGGTTGACCACTTAATTGGTTTCTTGGTTAACCCTTTGGTGAGTGGGCTATTAATAATGGGTATTATAGGTGGGATTTACTTCGAACTTCAAACTCCCGGGATTGGTTTTGCCTTATTGGTTGCACTAATAAGTTCATCCTTGTTTTTTGCACCCTTATATTTACAGGGTTTAGCTGATAACTGGGAAATTGCCATTTTTGCATTAGGCGTCATACTTGTCATTCTCGAAATTTTTGTGATACCGGGCTTTGGTGTCGCTGGGATTTGTGGAATTATTCTCATACTTTGTGGTCTTGCATTTTCAATGGTTGACAATGACTATTTTGATTTTAAATTAACACAACCTGGATTATTGATGAATTCATTTATAATAGTAATTGGGGCTATGATCTTGACGATTGTACTCATGGTGATTTTTGGAAAGAATATTTTAAAATCTTCTTCCTTTAAACGCTTAGTTCTGGAAGATGAACAACGATCTGAAGTAGGATATACCTCTTCGGTAATGAAAACAAATTTGATTAATAAGGTGGGTAAAGCAAAAACAGTTTTACGCCCCAGTGGAAAAATCGAAATTGATCAAGTCTGGTATGATGCCGTCGCCTTAGATGGTTTTATTGATGCGGAAGAGGACGTGTATGTCGAAAAACATGAAAACTATAATCTCTTTGTGAGAAAATTGTCTGAAAGAAAGGGTTGAAAAAATATTAAAAAAATGTCATAGAATGTTGATTTCCCAACTGTATATGACATTTTTCTATTAATCTTTAGAATTTGCTCCCGATGGTTAGGACAACGTTTGATCTTTTGTTTGTAATATCGGCGTATGGCTCAGGACTATCCCATCGCTCGGGGCTTAAAGGATAAGCTGTTTGTTGATAGTTTAATGTATTGAATTGCATGTATGCTAAATCAATATAAATGGATTTAGATAAGATGTATCCTAAACCAAGGCTTCCAACATAATCGGCATCATCATCACCTTTAAATGCTGAACCCAAATAATTGAATCCAGCTCGCCCAGTTAATCTGTCTGTAAACAAAAATTCGGTCCCTATACGTAGGTTTAATGCTGTTTGGTAAGTATCAGCAATTTGATTTTCTATGAGAGTTTGAAACTGTAGATCTGGCTCCGAACTTGTTTCTCTATATTTTATAGAAGCATAGTTTATATATTCAAGGTCTGCTGAAAGTAATCCTCTTGGAAAAAATTTAGTTATTCCAAAAGCTGCCTTCCATGGAGAAATGACTGCATAGTCAAAAGTTCCCCCTCCCATCTGTGAACTATATGCGGCATGCAAAGGTGTAGTTGATTGATCGTCTTTGTAATAATCTGCCGTTGTTTGCAACCAGCTCTCTTCTTGTACAGATGTCCATGTAGGTGATGTGATATTCAGACCAATATTCCAATCCCAATTAGGTTTGTATATCACTCCAATCCCAAAATTAATTCCACTTCCTTTAACTGTTTGATCGATATAATCATTCAATTCATAGTTAATATCAGTGTATCCGTTTGCCTTAGAACCTATCTCCAAAAAATCAGAATGATCATTATCAGGTCGGATTTCTGAAGCTGTTTTTGTCCAGCCAATTTCACTAAACCTGTTATTGGATTCGTAATTATATGAAACAAAACCAAAAGTTGCTCCCAAATAAAACTTATTGCTATAGTTTCCTCCAAAGGATAGGTTTGTTTGATATTTAAATCCCTTATTAACTAAGTCTAACTGTTGTGATTTGGGATCCGCCTCTAATACCGTTGGAAAATAATCATTTGATGAGCCTTTAAAATTTTCGACTAAATAGGATGACTTGAAATCTGAAGCAAACTGATCATCTTCAAACATAACATCTGTTAGGTTGTGAACTAAAGAATTATTTGCATTTATTCCTGCATAATTTAAGCGATCAAAATAATTATTCTTTTTATCGACGCTGATTCCTATATTAAAATTTTGCCATCCATAACCTGTGTTATTGTAAGTAGGATACTCTAAGACAATGCCTATGTTCTCCAATCCGAGTTGGCCTTTATTTAAATTTGTGGTTTGATCAAAATACTTGGATTTATTCAAATTGTTAAGGTAATTAATTGTAATCGAGAAATCGGATTGTTCATAGAATCCCAATCCAGCTGGATTGCCGGATATTGAGCTAATGTCTCCACCAAGGGACGTATTTACACCTCCCATCGCCTTGAATCTGGCGGAGCCGTTTGTCAGATCTCGAGAAATTAAAAACGTATTTTCTAACGTTGATTGTGCATGTAAATTAAAAACAATAGCTGATAGAGCAAGGAATGTTACGGAAAGAACAGTTTTTCTCATTTTTTAAATTCTTTGAAAAAGGATAGCCAATATAATTCTATATTGGCTACCGTATTTATGTTTTATATTTGATTAACGTCTACTACCACTTCTTGAGGAAGAGCCACCACCACCACTACTTCTACTTGAACCAGAACTTCCTCTACTCATGCTGCTACCACTGCTGGAGCCGCTTCTGTCAAAACTTCCGCTTCTAGGAGTTGTCGATCTAGGTTCAGCTTGCCTTGTAGGAGCTGCCTGTCTTGTAGGTGTGGCCTGTCTAGTCGGTCTCCTCTCAACATTCCCCTCTGATCTGCCAGTTGTAGATCTTGAGGAAGGTTCCGTCCTTCTAATAGTTCCTTGCGATCTATCTCTTGTGGATCTACTAGTTGGAGTCCTTTCGGTAGTTGATTGATTTCTCCCATCATTTGACCTAGAATTTATAGCTCGATTGGTTGTTGATCTCGTCGTTCTGCTCCTATCACTCGCAGCAGCTGATCTTCCAGTCAACAGCCTTCCATTGCCACTTCTTGTAATTGATGATCTTCCAGATGAAGGAGTTCTATACTCTCTACTTCTGTTTGATGCAACGCGGTAATTACCTCCCGAGCCATATTGTCCAGATCCATAATATGGATGGCCCCAGTAACTATAGTAGGAGCTAGGTCCCCAATAATTGTAACCATAATAATGTGATCCCCATCCATAGTAAGGCGATCCCCAACCCATGCTATAATACGGTGAACCCCAACCAAAACTATAGAACGGTGAACCCCATCCAAGTCCGTAGGACATTCCCCAACCTAACCCGAAACCTGAATAACCAAACCAAGGGTCAAAAAACGGATCATAATAACTCATTCCCGGAGAATTATAATAAAATCGATTAATTCGATTCGCATATTCTAATTCTTCGTATTCCCCTTCTTGGAAATTTTCATCGCTATATTCATCTGCATAATATTCAGAGTCTCCTACATATTCTTCTTCTTCAGTTCCTTCAGTGTAGTAATAGTCAGGACTCTGATAAATGCCACGCGTGTCTTTGTTGTTATACACATCATCGCGATATACGGTCCGACTGCTAGTGGCACAGGAGCTAAACATTACCGCTACGGTAAATGCTAAGCTTCCTAATAATATCTTGTTGCTTTTCATGATTCTAAAACAGTTAAAATTCGATAATACAGTCATTAATTATTATCTTAGACCCGATTTTTATGTCGGGGTTTAATTGATCATTCAAAAATACGAATTATTTTTCGATCTGATTGAAATCACCATTTTAAGTGGATGTACACCACATTTATTAAGTAATAACAATTGTTAATTGTCAAATGAGTAAAGGAATAACAAGTCGTAGCGAAGATTATTCGCAATGGTATAACGATCTGGTCATTAAAGCAGATTTAGCAGAAAATTCTGCTGTCCGAGGATGTATGGTGATAAAACCATACGGCTATGCAATTTGGGAAAGAATGCAAGCAATTCTCGATAAGAGATTTAAAGAAACAGGTCATTCAAATGCCTATTTCCCCTTGTTTATTCCTAAGTCCTTTTTTTCCAAAGAAGCATCACATGTTGAGGGTTTTGCTACTGAATGTGCGGTCGTTACTCATTATCGTTTAAAAAATGACGGAAATGGAAATATTGTCGTAGATGAAGATGCTAAATTAGAAGAAGAGCTTATTGTCAGACCTACCTCGGAAACAATTATTTGGAACACCTATCGTGGCTGGATACAATCTTATCGGGATCTGCCAATTTTAGTCAATCAATGGGCTAATGTGGTGCGATGGGAAATGCGGACTAGATTGTTTTTAAGAACAGCTGAATTTCTTTGGCAAGAAGGGCATACAGCTCATGCCACAGAAAAGGAGGCCATCCAAGAGGCCGAAAGAATGCTGGATGTCTATGCTGAGTTTGCGGAGAAAATTTTGGCGGTACCCGTAATACGGGGAAGAAAAACAGAAAATGAACGTTTTGCTGGTGCACTAGACACATTTTGCATCGAAGCTTTAATGCAGGATGGGAAAGCTTTACAAGCTGGAACATCACATTTCCTAGGGCAAAATTTTGCAAAAGCATTTGATGTCAAATTTACAAGCAAAGAGGGTAAGCTGGAACATGTCTGGGCAACCTCTTGGGGGGTTTCTACACGACTAATGGGGGCTTTGGTTATGGCACATTCAGACGATCAAGGCTTAATATTGCCGCCAAAATTAGCTCCTATTCAGGTTGTAATTGTTCCAATCTTTAAAACCGAAGAAGAGCAGGTTAAAATTGACGGTTTTGTTGATCAATTAACTCTTGAACTTAATCGCTTGAATATTTCGGTGAAATATGATAATCGCGATACCCAACGGCCAGGATTTAAATTTGCTGAATGGGAATTAAAAGGTGTTCCGGTTCGTGTTGCTGTTGGGGCTCGTGATTTAGCAAATGGAACTGTTGAATTAGCACGTCGTGATACTCAAACTAAGGAAACGACCCTACAAGAGGGATTGGCAAATAAAATAGTTGCATTATTAGATGAAATTCAGGATAATATCTATCAAAAGGCACTGACCTTTAGGGATAGCCATATTACTCAGGTGAATACGTATGATGAATTTAAACAAATTCTTCAAGATAAGGGAGGGTTTGTTAGTTGTCATTGGGATGGAACGGTAGAAACTGAAAAGCGAGTGAAGGAAGAAACTAAAGCAACAATTCGCTGTATTCCTTTAGATGTAGAGTTAGAGGACGGCATTTGTATCTTTACTGGAAAACCCTCTAACAAAAGGGTGTTATTTGCTAAAGCATACTAAAAAGTAAAATGAAAAACTTGCTGATTTTAGGCTGTGGTTGGCTAGCAGAAGAGTTAGCTCATGATCTTAAAAAAAAAGGTTGGCAGGTGTGGGTGACCACCACAAGTTTGCAAAAATACCACCGGTTAATAGGCGATGGTATTTTTGCGAATTTACACGATTTCGATACTGATTTACCACTTGATTTACCTATTGAGGTACACTTTGACGTAATCCTAAATTCTATTCCAGCAAGCAAAAGAAACAGTGAAAATGAGATTGAATGGCGATTTGACCGTCTTTTTAATTTACTAAGCTCAATCTCTTATAAACAGCATATATTTTTAAGTTCAGTAGGGGTATACCCAGACAAAGATGGGGTTTTCGATGAAACGTTTGCTGAGGAGGAACTGATGTCAAGGAGATTGCGAATTGCTGAAATTAAGATGTCCTCGTTACCTTTTACTTCCGTCTTCCGACTTGGAGGTTTGTTTGGTAAAAATAGAATCTTTGCTAAATATTTTCAAGAAAAAACTGTTAGCGTTGGAAATCAAATTTCTAATTTTGTACATCTTGATGATGTTATAGCTATATTGAAAAAATTTATTGATCTGTTAGGCCCCCCCGGCTATTATAATATAGTTTGTCCAGAGCATCCCTCGAAAAAGGAAGCCATAGAGGCTAGTGCTCAAAAGTATTTTTTTAATTATCCTTTAGGGTATGAACCGCAAAATGATTTTCAAAAAATCGTCATTTCTCATAAAATCACAGAACTGTTGAATTACACTTTTAAATACCGTTCTCCGATAGAATTTTAATAACTTAGCATTGAATAAATTAAAAAACAACATGGATTATAAGTTTGCAACAAAAGCGATTCATGCAGGACAACAATCTGATCCTACAACTGGCGCTGTAATGACTCCGATATACCAAACTTCAACGTACCAACAAAAGGCTCCTGGAGATCACAAAGGTTATGAATATTCCAGAGGTACCAATCCAACTCGGCAGGCATTGGAAGATTGTATTGCCTCTCTAGAAAACGGTAAATATGGCCTAGCTTTCGCAAGCGGAATGGCTGCTACTGATTGTGTGCTGAGGCTTTTACAACCGGGTGATGAGGTTGTGACTGGTGATGATCTTTATGGTGGATCATATCGTATCTTCACCAAGGTGTATGAACCTCTTGGTATTACTTTTAGATTTGTTGATACCTCCGATGCAAATTCTGTTCGTGCAGCAATTACTGATAAAACTAAGTTGATTTGGATAGAAACGCCAACTAATCCGACACTTAAATTAGCAGATATTGAGGAAATAGGTAAGATTGCTAAAGAATTTAAAATTCTTTATGCTGTGGATAATACATTTGCCTCCCCATATTTGCAAAATCCGATTGATTTAGGTGCTGACATAGTTATGCATTCAGTTACCAAATATATATCGGGTCATTCTGATCTTGTGATGGGTGCTTTGGTCTTAAACAATGATGAGCTGTATAAAAAACTTTGGTTTTATTACAATGCTTGTGGAGGAACTCCCGGACCTCAAGATTCATTCTTGGCGCTCAGAGGAATAAAGACCTTGCATTTAAGGATGAAAGCGCATTGCGAAAATGGTCGTTTAGTTGCGAACTACTTAAAGAATCATCCCAAAGTTGAGAAAATATATTGGCCAGGATTTGAGGATCATCCAGGTCACCAGGTTGCTAAAAAACAAATGAAAGATTTTGGTGGGATGGTGTCTATCGTCCTTAAAAACGCTGATTTGAACGAAACTTTTCGAATAGCATCTGGATTTAAAGTATTTACTTTGGCTGAATCACTAGGTGGTGTTGAATCTTTAATTAATCACCCTGCAACCATGACTCATGGATCTATTCCGAAAGAGATCAGAGAAAAAGTAGGGGTAGTAGATAATCTTTTACGCCTTTCAGTAGGTATTGAAGACGGTGAGGATTTGATTGCTGACCTAGGACAGGCCTTGTCAAAGTAATTAATTTTAATTATTATTTTATTAAGCACAGAGACTTTTGTACATTTGTACAGCTTTTTAAGAGATTATCAAATATGGAAAATACAACAGTAGAAAGACCAGCAAAACATACGGATAATAATGCTAACCGCACAGAATATTACATTTCTTTAGTTATTGCAATCGCTATTGGCTTGGTAGGTGTATTTATACGCTTCCTTCCAGATGTAGTGTCTGCCTTAAATCAACAAACTTCGCTTTTTTCATGGATTGCGAATATTGCACTTTTGGTTGCGTCATTCTTAGCGTTTAAGGTCGTTTTTAAAATTCTAGGCTTTAGTAAAAAATAGTCTTTTAGAAAATACAAAAATATTATATAAAGTCTACTCTGTTTTGATTAGACTTTTTTTGTTGAATTAGAATTTATAAACCTTTATAATAAATCAGCGAGGAAATAAAAAGGAGTCGTATCTAATTAGTAAATTGATACGACTCCTTTTCTTTATTATTATATTATTGTAATAGAGACCAAGTTGACCATGGAATTCTTGATAGAATGAAAACTAGTCCAAGGATATAGAAAATCAATACGGTTTGATTTGCTTTTTTAGAATCGGTAATTTTTTTCGCTTTTGAATAGCCTATTGTAATCAATACAATCGCAATAATCATCATCAGAGGATGTTCAAGAAAATAAAGTCTTGATCCACTAATTTTCATATTCTCTCCCGAGAAACTACTTAGTCCTAATGGGGATATAAAATAAATGATAAAGCCGATCACCAATTGTAAATGCGCACTGATTAATCCTATGAGTGCTATTTTTCTGTTGTAGGCTTTGTTTCCCGCATAATTTGCTAACGTAATTATGATAGCGATAACTAAGGCTATTAATAATACTATAGCCAGTGTAGAGTGTAAATGTTTCATTCCTGTAAGCATGGTTTCTTATTTTTTATTCAATACAAATATACTATTTTGAAAGTCGTTTGTCGCCTAATTCTTTAAACTCTGATTTTGTCTTAAAATTAGGGAAAGATTTTTCCATACTCAAGGTATAACCTATATCAAAAAACAATCTAATATCCGCAAGGATGCCATCGAAATTCCAATTTTCATCTAATTCATCTGTAACTGAATGGTACCTTTCAGCTAATGCTGCTGTTCTGTTTGTAATTACGGATGTGTCTGGTTCAAGATAGTCCCCCGCACTTCCCATATACAATCCCGGAATTCCAACTTTTACGAAATTAAAATGATCAGAACGATAAAATCCACCTGCACTTGGACTTCCTTCAGGTTTTATCTCTCTGTTGAATTTTTGAGCTGATCGAATCGCATAGTCTTCCAGTTCAGTTTGCCCAGTCCCTACGACCCTAAAACCGTTCATTGCGCCAACTGGATTAAATGAATCCATATTTAAATTAGCAACGGTGGTTTTTAAGGGATAAATTGGGTGTTCCGCATAATATTGTGAACCTAATAATCCTTGTTCTTCAGCTGTAACGGCCAAGAACACAATGCTACGCTCAGGTTTAATTTTTGTGCCTTTAAATGCTTTTGCTAATTCAAACAATGCCGCTACACCAGTTGCATTGTCAATTGCGCCATTAAAAATTGAGTCACCCTCCACGGCCTCACCAATACCTAGATGATCCCAATGTGCTGTGTAAACGATTGTTTCATCTGGTCTTTTACTTCCCTTCAGAGTGGCAATTACATTGTTAGATTTAGATTCTCGAATACTGTTTTTTAGTTTAACTTTGGTCTTAACCTTCATAGGGATGCCTTTAAATCCAATTTTTTTTGCCTCTTCCATCACTTTTGGATCTAGACCTCCTAGTTTGAATAAATTCATTGCTGTCTGATTCGATATCCAACCTTGAAACTTTACTAAATCTTCCCCTTTATTATCTGGAATTAAAGAAAGTCTGGGACCAGACCAACTGTTTCTAACAACATTCCAACCATAACTAGCTGCTTGTGATTCGTGAATTAACAGGATTCCAGTGGCACCTTGTCGAGACGCTTCCTCAAATTTGTATGTCCAACGACCATAATAAGTCATTGTATCTGCCTTAAACAATGTTTTGTCGTACCTCCCTGGGTCGGAGATCATCACCACAACTGTTTTTCCTTTTACATCTAAATCTTGGTAATCATTCCAATTGAATTCTGGAGCTACAATTCCGAAACCTGCGAATACTAAATCTGTATCTGTTATATCAATATTGGAAAACATTTGAGGACTTGCAATGACATAATCTTCTAGATGATTTATTGTCAGTGATGTTTGATTTGAGACAAAGGTCATCCTGGGTTCCGCTGGTTTACTGTTGATTTCAACGAGAGGTACTTCTTGAAAATAAGAATTACCATTTCCAGGTTCTAGACCTAGATTTTTAAATTCTTCGCTGATGTAGTTTACTGTAAGGGTGTCTCCTTCAGTAAAAGGTTTTCTTCCCATAAATTCATCCGATGAAATCTTGCTAACATAATTTTTATAACTATCCGCTGAGATTTCTGATATCGCAACTGTATCTAGACTAGTTGGATCATAATTGGATTCAACAGATGTTGAATTACAGGCTACTAAGCTAAGGAGTAATACGGAGCTAAATAAAAAAAGCTTTTTCATGGATCTAATAATTATTTTTACTTATTTTCTAATTCTATGTAACTTGCGATGTAATTTCAAACGGGATTACTTCCGCTATTGGATGAAATAGGTAAATCTTTTTAGTGGAAACTTCCAAACATTTATATCTTTTCCTTAGTTTTTCTTGTTTTTGAAACACTCTTCCATTCTTCATTCTGAAATACTGGTTTATGCTTAGCGAATCGACGGTAACTTGTCCGTGTTTAACCGTGTCATATTTTTTGAGTGTTTTAAACAAATTTATATCTGTACAGCTTGATGCCGCTGGGTTACTCATATATTGTATTAGGGCAAGGTTAACATCGGTAGGAAAAAGGTTTAATTTTATAAAAATTTCCATTAGTTCTTGAAAAATAGCTTTCCATTCGATACCATGTGGTTTCACTTTGTTTTTATACTTCTGCCAAGTTTTTAGATGAGCAAATTCATGGACAGTCGTTATTAGAAAAGAATATTGGTTCAAGTCATTGTTAACGGTGATTTGATGAGGCTGATTTCGAAAAGGAGATCTGTAATCACCTAGTTTTGAAATCCTGGTTTTTGTAATTTTGAATCTACAGTTCGTGTCATTGATCCATTGCGAAACAATAGGTGCAGCGGAGATTGGAATATATTTACTTAATTGTTTACTGTAATCTACCATGGTTTTTTACAAACATATTAAAATTTAAATAAAATGCATTGTTTCCGTCTAGCATTAGAATTAAGTATATTTGACATACTATAAAACTTTTCATGTTAAGTAAATTACTAATTAAAAATTATGCATTAATTGATGCATTAGATATTAGCTTTGATCCAAAGCTCAATATTATTACAGGGGAGACTGGTGCTGGTAAATCCATTATAATGGGAGCCCTAGGATTGATTTTAGGAAATAGAGCTGAAAGTAAACATTTATTCGATGTAAAAACTAAATGCATTATCGAAGGACATTTTTATATCAAAAATTACCACCTTAAGGATGCCTTTGAACAATTGGATTTAGACTATGAGGAAACAACGATCATTCGAAGGGAAATTCACGCGGATGGAAAATCTCGCTCTTTTATAAATGATACTCCTGTCAACTTGCAAACACTAAAATATTTAGGTGAGAGATTAATAGATATACATTCCCAACATGCTACACTTCAAATCAATACGGAAGCCTTTCAGCTACTGGTTTTGGACAGTCTTGCTCAACATTTTAATTTGCTCGAGGATTATAAGAAGAAATTTAAGCAATATAATTTATCAATTTCGCAAAGAAATGCCTTGCAAGAAGAACTTACTAAATCTCAAGCAGAACAAGATTACCTTCAATTCATATTTAATGAATTGGATGAGGCTAATTTGATTTTAGGTGAACAACAAACTCTAGAAATTGAGCAAGCTCAACTTGAAAATGCTGAAGAGATTAAAAAATATTTTCATCTAGCATATACTGAGCTTCAAGATAACGAAATAAATGTATTAGAAGGTTTAAAATCAGTTATTATTTCTGTTCAAAATGGAGTGAGGTATTTACCAAGTATGGAACCATTGCTAGAGAGATTGCAAAGCTCATTTATAGAATTAAAGGACTTAGGTACTGAAATAGAACAAGCCTCTAACCAAATTGTTATGGATCCGCAAAGATTATCTATCGTAAATGATAGACTATCTATGTTGTATAATTTGCAGCAAAAGCATAGACTTGATTCAATTGATGCTTTATTGAGTTTTAAATCTGAAGTAGAGAATAAATTGCTCGCATCAGACGATCAAGAAATTCAAATTGATAAGCTTAATCGAATTATTGATTCTTTAAGGGTCGAGCTAGAAAAACTAGCTGATAAACTTTCTGAAAACAGACAAAAAGCTTCTAAAACTGTTGAAAGTGAAGTTCAAAAAGTACTCTCAAAGGTTGGTATGCCCTGGGCACAATTAAAAATCGAAATTAGAAAACAGCATCACTTTAAATCAAATGGTACCGATGATATTTCTTTCTTATTTGCAGCAAATAAGGGACAGGTTTTGCAAACGATTAGTAAAGTAGCGTCTGGAGGAGAACTTTCCAGGGTGATGCTTGCCATTAAATCTTTGGTCGCAAAATCTTCTGCTTTACCAACCATTATCTTCGATGAAATTGATACAGGAATATCGGGTGAAGTGGCTTTAAGAGTAGGAGAGCTAATGGACGAATTATCGAACGACATGCAGGTGATTAGCATAACGCATTTACCTCAAATTGCAGCTCAAGGAAAGAGCCATTTTAAAGTTTATAAAGAAGATAGGGGTATAAAAACAAAATCAAATATTTCAATACTTAATAAATCTGATAGGATTATTGAAATAGCAGAGATGTTGAGTGGATCCAATCCAGAAAATACCGCAATCGAGCATGCAAAGAAAATGTTAAAAAGAGATTAATTTTGCCCGCGAAAAATATATCTTATAGGATCAAAATAAATCTCTTTTTAAAGGCAGGAACTATTAATTGCCTATTTCTGCATACGAAAGCATTATTTTTGTAATCATATCTACAGGAGGTGCTATGGAGCTGCTTGGCCCAACATACTCTGCAAAGATGGTTACTTCACCGATTCCGTAGTTAGCAGAATAGTTGTAATCTCCTATTAATGCTGGGATATTCTCATAAAAATCGGGATTATCATCGAAAGATATTGCAACATCTATAAAACCGTCCTCAAACGTCTCTGCATCTAATTCCCCAATATTTATAGTTTTAGAATATACTGTTCCGCTTTTTGACCAATCATTTGATGCAATAGGATAAACATAGGTGGTACCAGGGGTATAGTTTGTGATATACTCTTTGGTACAAGAACTGAAACTAACGATAGAAGCCGTTCCAATTGCTAGAGCTAATAAAAGATTTTTCATAGGTGGTATAGTTATAGTGTAAATTAAATTATACATACTTGTTAGGTTAAGACAATAAAGTCTTATGAAAGTTTAATCCACGCAAATATATTGCCATAAAAAAAAGCAGCCGATTTTTTTCAGCTGCCTTTTATGTTTTAAATATGCCTTAGGTAAGACCCTGTATTTCCATTTCAGGATAAGGCATGTGTGTTAATCTTTCTTTTTGCTTCCTTTCATATCAGATGCTAATGGAGAGTCATCGTCTTTTGAATCTTCTTTTTTAGAGTTGACTACTATTTCCTTCTTTTGTTCATCAAAATCAACGAGGATTGTGTTTCCGGTTTTCATTTTTCCTTTTAAAATCTCCTCCGCGATTGGGTCTTCCAAATGTTTTTGGATCGCCCTTTTTAAAGGTCTTGCTCCGAAGTTACTGTCGTATCCCTTTTCGGCAATGTAATTTTTTGCACTCTCCGTCAAATTGATCGGGTAACCTAACCCTTCAATTCTTGTAAATAATGATCTCAATTCAATATCAATGATTTTGAAGATATGTTCTTTACTCAATGTATTGAATACAATGACGTCATCAACTCGGTTTAAAAATTCTGGTGCAAACGCGCGTTTTAAAGCAGTTTCAATTACACCTCTTGAATGTGAATCCATTTGATTTTCCTTGGCAGCAGTAGTGAAACCAACACCTTGCCCGAATTCTTTTAATTGACGAGCACCAATGTTTGAGGTCATGATGATGATCGTATTTCTAAAATCGACTTTTCTTCCTAATGAATCAGTTAGTTGACCTTCATCTAAAACCTGAAGTAATAAATTAAATACATCTGGATGCGCTTTTTCGATCTCGTCTAATAAGACCACAGAGTATGGTTTTCTACGAACTTTTTCAGTTAATTGGCCACCTTCTTCATAGCCCACATATCCTGGAGGCGCTCCTACCAAGCGTGATACAGCGAATTTCTCCATGTATTCACTCATATCTATTTGAATCAAAGCATCTTCTGAATCAAACATGAAACGAGCTAATTCTTTCGCAAGTTCAGTTTTTCCGACTCCTGTTGGACCAAGGAAAATAAATGAACCAATCGGTTTTTTGGGATCTTTTAATCCAGCACGGGTACGTTGAATTGCTTTAACTAATTTATGTACTGCATCGTCTTGTCCGATAATGCGACCTTTCATCAGCTCTCCCATATTTAAGAGCTTCTGACTGTCTGATTGGCTTACACGTTGAACAGGAATCCCGGTCATCATTGAAACAACCTCAGCTACATTATCTTCAGATACAGTATAACGTTTGGTTTTGGTTTCTGCTTCCCAAGCTGTCTTTTCCTTTTCCAAATCTTCAATCAACTTTTTCTCAGTATCGCGAAGTTTAGCTGCCTCTTCATATTTCTGACTGCGTACGACTTTATTCTTCTCAATTTTTACCTCTTCGATCTTTTCCTCTATATCCAATATGCTTTTAGGTACATGGATGTTATTTAAATGAACTCGTGATCCAGATTCATCTAAAGCGTCAATTGCTTTGTCGGGTAAGAATCTATCCGTAATATACCGGGTTGTTAAAGAAACACATGCCTCTATAGCCTCCGGCGTATAGGTGACATTGTGATGTTCTTCATACTTGTCCTTAATCTGATTTAATATTTCAATAGTGTCATCATAGCCCGTTGGTTCAACGGTTACTTTTTGAAACCTACGATCTAACGCGCCATCTTTTTCAATATACTGTCGATATTCGTCTAAAGTAGTCGCGCCAATACATTGGATTTCTCCCCTAGCTAAAGCGGGTTTAAACATATTGGAGGCATCCAATGATCCTGAGGCTCCACCGGCACCTACTATGGTATGAATTTCGTCGATAAATAAAATCACATCAGGGGATTTTTCAAGTTCGTTCATAACAGCCTTCATTCTTTCCTCAAATTGACCACGATATTTTGTGCCGGCTACCAAAGAGGCCAGATCCAAAGTTACCACACGCTTATTAAATAGAACGCGCGAAACTTTTCTTTGAATGATTCGTAAAGCCAATCCTTCCGCAATTGCGGACTTACCAACGCCAGGTTCACCAATAAGAATAGGATTATTTTTCTTTCTACGCGAAAGAATTTGGGAGACCCTTTCTATTTCTTTTTCGCGACCGACAATTGGATCTAGTTTGCCTTCTTCAGCAGCTTTTGTTAAATCACGACCAAAATTGTCTAATACTGGTGTTTTTGACTTTATATCTGATACTTTTTTCGGTGTAGTGAATTGCGATTCTTCATCGCCATACTCATCTTCGCCCCCGGATGGAGAATTTGATGCTTCATCTGTGATTCCTGAAGTGTCCTGTTCAACCTCAGCTTTGAATAAATTGTATGTAACATTATATTGTTGTAAAATCTGTGATGCGATAGTATCCTCATCACGAAGTATTGCTAACAATAGATGTTCTGTCCCTATAATATCACTCTTAAAGATTTTTGCTTCTAAATAAGTGATTTTTAATACCTTCTCTGCTTGTTTAGTGAGTGGCATATTGCTAATTGGAGAACGTGAAACGGCAAAACCTTTCACAGTATTCTCAATTGATAAGCGTACAGCACTCAAGTCAACACCGATATTTTTTAATATCTTTATTGCTACACCATCTCCTTCTCTTATAAGTCCAAGTAACAGATGCTCTGTTCCTATATAATCATGACGCAGACGCAAGGCTTCTTCTCGACTGTAGGAGATGACATCTTTAACTCGTGGTGAAAATTTTGCTTCCATTAAATTCCTTTCTCAATTAATATGGGTGTTGTATTTTATAAATGTAAGAAAAATACAAATCACAGCCATTTGTTATAGATATTTTTTATCAACAATTAAGCCATAGACCTAAAACTATCAATTTGTCAGTATTTACATTATATTTGTGGAAAAAGCTAAATCACACTTATGTCAGACGAGAAAATTATCTTTTCTATGGCTGGGGTAAATAAAATTTATCCCCCATCAAAACAAGTCCTCAAAAATATATACCTCTCTTTTTTCTACGGAGCAAAAATTGGAGTTATTGGTTTAAACGGTTCCGGAAAATCATCTTTGTTAAAAATTATCGCCGGTCTAGATAAATCTTATCAAGGTGAGGTTGTGTTTTCTCCAGGGTACTCCGTTGGGTATTTGGCCCAAGAACCCATATTAGATACGACAAAAACTGTTAAAGAGGTTGTAGAAGAAGGCGTAGCAGAGACAATCGCAATATTGAAAGAATACGAAGAAATTAATGAAAAATTTGGTCTTCCCGAAGTCTATGAAAATGCAGATGAAATGGATAAACTTCTCAACAGACAAGGGGAGCTTCAAGATATTATCGATGCAACAAACGCCTGGGAGTTAGATTCTAAACTAGAACGAGCTATGGATGCATTACGTTGTCCTGAGCCAAATGAGTTGATTGCCAATTTGTCAGGAGGTGAGCGTAGAAGAGTGGCAATGTGTCGCTTGTTGTTACAAGAACCTGATGTTTTATTACTTGATGAACCCACCAATCATTTGGATGCAGAGTCTATAGATTGGTTAGAACAACATCTACAACAATATAAAGGAACTGTAATTGCAGTTACCCACGATAGATATTTTCTTGATAATGTGGCTGGTTGGATTCTTGAGCTTGATCGAGGAGAAGGCATCCCATGGAAAGGAAATTATTCTTCATGGTTGGATCAGAAGGCTAAACGGTTAGCGCAAGAAGAAAAGCAGGAAACTAAAAGGCAAAAGACATTAGAACGAGAGCTGGAATGGGTCCAAATGGCACCTAAAGCTAGACATGCAAAATCTAAAGCACGTTTACATAATTATGAGAAATTAGCCTCTGAGGAAACTAAGGAGCGGGAAGACAAATTGGAACTTTTTATTCCTCCTGGACCTCGTTTGGGAAATGTTGTTATAAATGCAGATAATGTTTCAAAAGCATATGGTGATCGTATTTTATTTGAAAACTTGAGCTTTTCATTACCTCCTGCCGGCATTGTTGGTATTATCGGTCCGAATGGAGCAGGAAAAACTACATTGTTCCGTCTAATTACTGGTCAAGAACGGCCCGATTCTGGAACTTTTAAGGTAGGAGAAACCGTTGTATTGGGTTATGTGGATCAAATGCATGATGACCTTGATCCTTCAAAATCTGTTTGGGAGAATATAACTGAGGGCAATGAAAATATTCTATTGGGGAATAAACAGATAAATTCAAGAGCGTATGTTTCTAAATTCAATTTTAATGGTGCAGATCAACAGAAAAAAATTTCTGTACTCTCAGGAGGTGAAAGGAATCGCGTTCATTTAGCAATCAACTTGAAGAAAGGGTCTAATGTGTTGTTATTGGATGAACCAACTAATGATATTGACGTAAATACATTAAGAGCATTAGAAGAAGGACTTGAGAATTTTGGTGGATGTGCTGTCATTATTTCCCATGATCGATGGTTCTTAAACCGAATATGTACACATATTTTAGCATTTGAGGGCGATTCTCAGGTGTATTTTTTTGAAGGGAATTATTCGGAATATGAAGAGAACAAAAAGAAGCGTTTAGGCGATGTTGGTCCTAAACGGATTAAATATAAGAAATTAATTAAGTAAGAAAGTATTGAATGAATCTATGAAATCCTGTTCTGGGTGTCTGAATTTTCTATCCAAGAAGGCAAGTTAAAATTTTCCAATGCTAAGGAAGAGGGCTCTCTTAAATATGTTATATATAAGGATGCTGACTTCAGCGCTTGATGAGATCCGTTGTTTTTGTTGTATTTTTTTTTGGAGTGTTAAAATTTATTCGTCAATGTTCCAGGCAGTTGTCGTTTGC
>NZ_JCAXEC010000053.1:0-201 GCF_059758715.1 Sphingobacterium sp. GQ94 | reverse complement strand
GCTGATGCACTTACTTTTTTAGACCTAGCGATATTTTTTGTGAATGTTTCTCAAACTCGACGGAATATTTACAAAATAAATGTAGTGGGTTTACAAAAGATTATTATCAGTCGTCTTTTGATTGCTGCTAACATGGATAGGTGGAAAATATTAATAGTAAATGAATTAATTATTACTAACATATTTAGCTAATTATTTGTT
>NZ_JCAXEC010000052.1:0-214 GCF_059758715.1 Sphingobacterium sp. GQ94 | reverse complement strand
AGTATCCATCTGAGCAGAAAGTATGTTCTTTCCAAAAATGTTTAGATAAGAAAGACTTATGAGCTGAATACCAAATATGGTAAGTAGATTCGTGCTTTAACTTACGAACAATAGAAGTAATAGACAGACGTGGAACATAACGAATTAGAAAGTGTATGTGGTCTAAATCTGATTCGAACACTTCAATTTCAAAATCTAAATTAGCGGTAATCTG
>NZ_JCAXEC010000051.1:0-218 GCF_059758715.1 Sphingobacterium sp. GQ94 | reverse complement strand
AAGGGTACGCTTGGAAAATGTACTGTAAGTAAAACGCCAACAGGGAAATATTTTGTATCCATACTCTCAGAAGAACAATATCAACCAAAAGAAAAAACTGGTGCTGTTTGTGGAATAGATTTAGGTTTAAAAGACTTTGCTATTACTTCTGAGGGCGTTAAATTTAAAAACCACAAATACACAAAGAAATATGAAAAGGAATTAGCAAAAGGACAAAA
>NZ_JCAXEC010000050.1:0-219 GCF_059758715.1 Sphingobacterium sp. GQ94 | reverse complement strand
TAGATTACCGCTAATTTAGATTTTGAAATTGAAGTGTTTGAATCAGATTTAGACCACATACACTTTCTAATTCGTTATGTTCCACGTCTATCTATTACTTCTATTGTTCGTAAGTTAAAGCACGAATCTACTTACCATATTTGGTATTCAGCATCTCCAGTCTTTCTCATCTAAACATTTTTGGAAAGAACATACTTTCTGCTCAGATGGATACTTTGT
>NZ_JCAXEC010000005.1:0-240489 GCF_059758715.1 Sphingobacterium sp. GQ94 | reverse complement strand
AAAAAATACAACAACAGAACGCAAAATGACCTAAGATCTATTTCAAGAACTCCGAGTTGAAAATCATAAAGAGTGTCTATGAATAAATTCAAAAACAAATCTTTAACTACTCATCAAGAAATTCTATAACACCAAAAAAGAAAAAATGTTCGAAAAAGGAAAAGATTGATCGAACTATTTTTTAAAAACCCAAAAATTTTGAAGCGTAAAATTAAAACCTAACGACACTACAATTTCAACGAATAATTTTGAAATTAAAAAATTCAAATGCCAACAATCAATTAAAAAATAGATACCCAAGGATTTCAAGGTAATACTGCCCATGACAACTACGATAAACTTCCAAAGTTGACTACCAATTGAAGAATCCGAACTACTGAAGGACCAGTATCTATTAATAGTAAAATTAACAACCGCTCCTAAACTCCCACTAATTACATTTGAAAAAGGTGCAGATAAATTCAATATGGTATAGCAAAAAGTATAAATTCCAAAATCGGACAGACCTCCAAGAAAAGCGGACAGTTGTGCTTTAAAAAAATTTCTATACTTAAAAGCCATTGGCAATTCTATTAATTTAAACCGTTTAATTTATCAGCTTTTTCTTTCGCGTCTCTAAGATCTCCCAATTTCAAAAGATTCTTAGTATCAGAAAAATTAATAAAAAACAAAGCGATACAGATTAGTAGAACCGAATAATCAATTGACCCTGGAAGTATAACCTCCAAAAGAAATACCAAACTAATTATAACTCGGATTTCTGTAGGCCCAAGCAATCCAGCATCAATAGTGTACTTATCTGTAATTTTATACCTCAATTGCGAAATAATCATCGCCCAACCATACAATGCTACTAGGATAAACCCAAGATACTTAAAATCGCCCACAGCGTAGAAGACATAGCCCAATCCAATAAACACAGTACTAAACCAGTCCATAACGATATCTAAGGCAAACCCATACCATTTTCTCGATTTATTACGATAGAAAGCAATCCTTCCATCTAGAGAATCGCCAAACCATTGGATAAAAAAACCAAGCACACCTAATAATAAAAATTGAATATTGAAGTACTCTGCGAGTAAAAAACTCCCCAAAATCATCAAAGAACCAAACAAACCAATTGCAGTAAGACCATCAGAAGAAAGCCAATTTGGAATTCTAGGCACCAAATAAGTAATCAACCTTTGTTCAGGATTACTTAAAATATTCGTGCGTTTACGATCCTGAAATAATTTTTTATTAATCTTTTGATTACTCATTTTTATTATTTTATAGCCATCGATTGTTTTTATACCACAACAAGCTTTCTTTCAACCCCTCTTCAAGCAAGAATTGTGGTTTGTAATCAAGTGATTTTATTGCATGTGAAATATCACAACCCCAATTTTCAGCGATTAATTCATTTAATCTTTCTGGGTAAATCACGGGAGTCTTTTGGGATCTTTTATAAAGCCTCTGTGAGATCTGTGCAAATGTTTTTACAAGCTGCAGGGGAATATGCATCCTTAATAGCTTTTTATTCATAACATTCTTAAAAATTTCTGCCATTTCATACCTGTGATAAACTTGGCCATCACTTATATTATAAAATTGCAAACCATCTTGAGAAGTTAAACAGCCCTTAAGCAAAACATTTACTAGGTCTTTGACATAAACGAAACTTAGTTTCTGAGGATTTCTACCTATATAAGGGTCCAGTCCCTTATTCATTGTATCAAAAAGTATAAAAATATCCTTCTCGCGGGGTCCATATACAGCCGTTGGTCGAAATATGGAAATTGGCTGATTGCCAAATTTATCACGGATCATTAATTCCGCCTCCATTTTACTCCTACCATACATCGTTAATGGCTGATAAGGAAAGGTCTCATCAATGAGTTTTTCGCTATTATATTTGATTGAACCAATAGCAGCTAAACTACTCACAAATGTTATTCTTTCTAAAGGGATATTTGAAGACAGGCCTGCCTCTATAATTGATTCGGTATATCCGACGTTTACAGTCCTCATCATCTCACTGTCTTTGGCCTTTGTCAAGGCAGCAGCATGAATAATGTAATGATATTGTTCCTTTTCAAATAAAGATTTTAATTCATTAACATTTCCTAAATTTGGGAACAGGAACTGATCAACATGAGGTTTTACAGCTGCAATATTACTTGTATTTCTAACCGCAGCATGAACTTCTAATCCCAAATTTTGAGCAGCCTCCACAAGGTGAGAACCTACAAACCCACTCGCTCCAGTAATGAAAATTTTCTTTTTCATATCGCTTTTTCATAAATGCGATATCGTTTATATAATTCAGCATTGATCTGTTCAATAGCATGATTCATCATGTAGTTATGATCAAGCATCCAAGAACATTCTGCCTCTTGAATCCCAGAAGGTAATGCATTTTTAATAATTCTGCCGTATAAACATGCCTCAATACCCAATTTACGATAATTCTCTAAAACACCCAACATTAATACTCGTACAGATTTAGTTTTCCTTCTACCAAATAATAGTTTAAAAATACCTGTAGGAAATAATCTGCCACGCTTAATTTTTATTAAAATTTCATTAATATTGGGAATACCTAATGCAAAACCAACAACCTCATCTCCTTTCTCTGCAATGATACAGTATCTCGGATCAACAATCATTTTTAGATCATTTGCTATGAAATTAAATTCTTCATCAGTCATAGGAACAAATCCGACATTTTTGTCCCATGCTTTATTGTAAATTGTTTTTATTTTTTCTGTTTCCTTCTTAAAATCTTTTAAATTGATTTCACGAAGTCGGATATTTGATCTTTCTAGTCTAGCTTCCAATTTGTCGAGCAGCAGAACTGAACGTTGGCTGGCGCCGTTTTTATTTACAAGATAAGCACGTAGATCAACTTTTTTTTCAAAACCATGTTGACTTATCAATTCCATATAATAGGAATAATTATAAGGCATCATGGCCATAGGAGGTCGATTAAAACCCTCTATAAGTAATCCACAGGTGTCATTTGTTGTTAGATTGATGGGGCCAACAATTTTATCACCTCCTTTTCCTTTGATCCAATCTTCTACAGATTGAAACAATTTATCAGCGACTTCTTGGTCGTTTATACAATCAAAAAACCCAAACTGACCCTCGTTCACCTGATTAAAAGAATTGGAATTGGTGTTCCAAATTGCGGCAATTCTTCCAACTATCTTTTTGTCCCTATAAGCAAGAAACAACTGGGCTGATGAATGCTTAAAGAAGGGATGCTTATTGGGATTAAGTAAATCTTCCTGTCCTAAGAATAATTCAGGGACGTAATTTGGATCATCCGCATATAAATCATGAGGAAAATCAATAAATTTAGCCCTTTCTTTTTTGGTATCTATAGGAACAATCGTAATCATGACCTGATTAATTAACTAATAAAACTCTCAACTTCCAATGATTTGAAAACTTTTGTCATCTTTTCTACAGCCTCATCAATTTGATCGAAAGTATGTGTAGCCATCAGAGAAAACCGAATTAAAGATTCCTCAGCGGGAACAGCTGGAGCAACAACAGGGTTAACAAAAATGCCATCGTCCTGAAGTTTTTTGGTCACGATGTATGTCTTTTCATTGTTTCGGATAAAAACAGGTAATATTGGACTTTCTGTCGGACCTAAGTCAAAACCGTTCTCTAACAATAGTTTCTTAGCATAATCTGTATTCGCCCATAATTTTTCTATGTGTTCAGGTTCCGTCTGAATGATTTCTAAAGCTTTAAGTGTTGAGGCCACAGATGCTGGCGTCATACTTGCACTAAACATCAAAGAACGTGCTCTATGTTTTAAAAATTCAATCGTATTCTTATCGGCAGCAACAAATCCTCCCAAGGAAGCGAAAGATTTACTAAATGTACCCATGATCATATCCACCTCGTCAGTTAAACCAAAATGGCTTGCGGTACCTGCTCCATTTTTACCAATAACTCCTAAACTATGAGCATCATCACATAATATTGCTGCATCAAATTCATTAGCTACTTTGACTAGTTCAGGTAATTTAACAATATCCCCTTCCATGCTAAAAATTCCATCTGTTGCAATTAACTTGAAACTTTCCTCAGGTAACCGGGACATTTTATCACGAAGATCATCTATATTGTTATGCGCATATTTTATAACCTTAGAAAAAGAAAGACGGCTGCCGTCGATGATAGAGGCATGATCGCGTTCATCTAATAGAATATAATCATGACGTCCAGTCAAACATGAAAGCGGACCCAAATTTGATTGGAATCCTGTACTGAAAAGAATTGCAGATTCTTTACCAACGAAATCTGCTAATTTTTCTTCAAGCTCAACATGAATATCTAATGTCCCATTTAAAAAACGTGATCCTGCACAGCCTGTGCCGTATTTGGCTAGTGCATCTTGAGCAGCTTGAATGATGCGTATGTCTGTCGTTAATCCTAAGTAAGAATTAGAACCAAACATTAAGACCCTTTTACCATCAATTTTTACTTCAGTATCCTGTTTGGATTGAATTGGTCTGAAGAAAGCATATAAGTTTTTAGACTTGATATCATTTAACTCGCCATTTAAAAACTGCGCAGTTCTTTCGTTTAATTTTCCCTTGCTCATTCGTCAGGTATCTATTTTCTCAAAAAAATTTACTTTTTGAACATTATATCAAAAACGTCAAAAATATTACAAAGGTAAAAATCACTTCAATTAGTTCCCTAATCCACGTTATAATTACACTTATTCACAAAAAATCGACGCAAACATACAAAACTTAAACCTCAATTTACGCTTGGATTGACATATAAATATCATAAATATAAATTAATATTAACATAATGTTTAGTAAAAAATACAATCAAGTTTTGCAAGGATTAATAAAACCTTACATTTGTGCTTCAAAATAATAATTAATAATGGCAATTTCATCTTCGGTTAACATAAAAAATAAACGTGCTTCCTTTGAGTACCACTTATTGGACAAATACATAGCTGGATTAGGGCTACTTGGAACCGAGATTAAATCAATTCGAGAAGGGAAAGCAAATATTAATGATAGTTTTTGCACTTTTTTTGAAGACGGCCTTTACATACGCAATATGCACATTGCGGAATATTCTTTTGGGTCATTTTATAATCATGAGGCAAAGCGCGATCGAAAACTACTTTTAACTAAAAAAGAACTTAAGAAACTTAAAGAAAAAGGCGAAGAAAAAGGGTATACGATAGTTCCTCTTCGGATATTCATTAATGAAAGAGGATTTGCCAAAATAGAAATTGCCCTAGCTCAAGGAAAAAAAGATTTTGATAAGCGAGAAACAATCAAAGACCGTGAAAGCAAAAGAGAATTAGATCGCGCGATGAAGAGATAATTTTTTAATAAAACGTTTAAACAGTTTAATCTGTTTAAACGACATCTAATCCAGTTAAAACAGGAATTGGTTGTTTATTATCATCTAATGCAACAAAGGTAAATCTTCCCTGTATTGCGACCTCCCTCCCGTCATTATACATACTTTCTAAAAAGATTTCTACAAAAACTTTCAAACTTGTTCTTCCTACACTTTCAACTCTAGCTATTGCCTCAACAATACTTCCTGAGGGAATTGCTTTATGAAAATTAATTTTATCTGTAGACACCGTAACTAATTGCTTGCGACAAAATCGTGTGCCACACATAAATGTTACTTCATCCATCATCGCCATGGCTTTACCGCCGAATAAAGTATCATGATGATTGGTATGAAAAGGAAACACAGTCATAGTAATGCGTGTTTCACTTTGTTCAATACGTTCTTGAATAGTCATTTTTTTTATTAAAGTGCAAAGTTAATTAACTTTTTCACTTTCCACTATCACACCTATTCCTTTAAGCAATAAGGACGCATTGAAAATCGTACATGCTCCTTTTTTAAGCTTATAATCAAAAAGCATCTCTGTGTCCTGAACTTGAATATCAAAATGATAATTTTTCAGAAGATTAGGATACTGTTCTGCCAATTCTGAGAGTTGAAGATCGTGTGTTGCAACCATCCCCTTTCCTTGCAAATTAATCAATTTTTTAATTATAGCTTTGGAACCTAAATATTTATCGACTGAATTGGTGCCACGCAGCATTTCGTCAACCAAGAAAAAACTAGAATTTATTTGCTCAACACGGTCTAGAATGAATTTCATACGATCTAATTCAGCTTTAAAGGTTGAGGTACTCTCGCTCAAAGAATCTTTAATTCTCATATATGTAACTAAATCGTAAATGGGAAGTTCAAATTTCTGAGCACAAACTACCGCTCCAGCATAAGCAAGCACAGCATTAATACCTATTGTTCGCAAAAATGTACTTTTCCCTGCCATGTTTGACCCTGTTATTAATGCAATAGAATGATCTAATGAACTATAATCATTTCCAATTGACTTTGCATTTGCAATAAGAGGATGTTTGATATCATGAGCTATTACCTCTTCCTTTTGAAGATCATCTTTAATCAATGGTTTGGTCCAATTTGGAAAATTATAACTTAAAATGGATAAAGAAACTAAACTTTCATAAATAGAAATAGATTCAAATCCATTTAAAATGTTGTCTTCATAGCAATTTTTCCATTTAGAAATAGCTATAACCTGTTTAAAATCCCAAAGGAATATCATGTTTAAGATAGCACCTACCAGCATATTATTTCTAGCATCCAGTTTATCAATCAACTTTCCTAAGTCATTAATAATACTTGATAATTTCTTTTGTTGATTATCAACAAGAATTTCTTGCTGAATATTCTTGCATAATGAATTTTGATAGGTTTTATCTTCAATTAATTTAATCGCTTGCGCAAATCCAATTAATGAAATCCCAACTTTATCGATTCGATTGGAAAACAGACTTACTGTACCTCCCTTACTCATTGTCCAGAGCAAATGAATTATCCCTAAAATAATTAAGTAACTACTAATGTTGAAGACCAATATGGAAAATAAAATCCCTAGAAGAAATATCCAAGGTACTATTGGTACATAAAAGCGCATAAATTTGTTTCCAAATTCAAAGGATTTGTTACGAAAATATCCCTCAAGAAAAGAGCTTAGGTTTGTTAAAGAACCCAAATTAAAAAACATTTTGCTTTGAAAAGATTGTAAATGTTCTGGATCTAAAGAGAGTTCCTCAATAGCCAGTTGTCTATCACATATTTCTTGTTTATTTGTGGCAATTGAGAACCAATTTGCCAACTTGGAAATGCCATCCTTAGTTGAACAGCGGTTAACAAATGCGAACAGAGAGTTTGCCCCAAAGACGTCTAAATCAGCACTGTATGGGTGATTTGGGTCTTCAAATTCATGACCCTGATCATACATACTAGGTTGATTATTTAAAATATTGATCTCATTTTCATTTACTTTCAAGAAAATTTTCTGTTCGTTTAATTTACGATCAACTTTACTTTGGGCATATATTAAAAATGAAAACACAAAAATTACCAAAAAAATTGCTGCTAAAACCAAAAATATATTATTGGTATTAAACAATTGAAAGATAGCAATACCACCAAAAACTATACTTAATAGTCTATATAGCGCATTTCGATTAATTTGCTTCTCTAATTGTTCAATCTTCTTTCTAGATTTTTCTACATTGGATTGATAAAACGCTAAACTCATACCGCAAAAATAGGTTTTAGTATTGAGAAGTCAATCGTAACTGATCATGAATATAAAATCAGGCTACCAAGCCTGGTCCCCGACTAAGGGCACAAATCGGAACGTATCTAATTCAATCCTTTCAAAATCACTTTCTCCAACGCGGAGGATGGTAACCATCTTTTGGAATTTTTCATCTCCAACTGGAATTACAAGGAGGCCTCCAAGTCGAAGTTGTTTAAGCATCTTTTGAGGAACAAAAGGTGCTCCCGCCGTGACAATGATTTTATCATATGGCGCATTCTCAGGTATTCCCTTTGATCCATCTCCTAAGAAAAAATGTGGTTTATATCCCATGTAAGGTAATACTTGGACCGTCCGGTTGAATAGGCTTTCTTGGCGTTCAATCGTAAAGACTTTAGCGCCGAGTTCCATTAAAATACAGGTTTGATAACCCGATCCTGTTCCAATTTCCAATACTTTATCACCTTTTTTGATATGCAATAATTGGCTTTGATAGGCGACAGTATAAGGTTGAGAAATGGTTTGTCCGTCTCCAATTGGAAAGGCAATATCCCGATAAGCTTGATTCCAAAAAGTCTCATCAAAGAAATAGTGCCGAGGAACTTTTCCAATTGCTTTTAACACGTTCTTATCCTCTATTCCTCGCTTTTCAAGGAGTTTTACCAATTGCTTTCGCGCACCTTGTTCTCGATAATTATCAACAAACTTATAAGCCATATTTATCAAAAATACCCTTAATTTACGAATAAATTAGGGGAAAAATACAAAACATTAATTATCAGTGAACTCCTGTTTTCTGTATATAAACTTACACTGATGACATAATTTTTGTACATTTATATCAAATAAAATTAATCTTATTACATCAATTCAACTTTTTAAAATCAACACCCACGTTAGTAAGGCACTAAAATATTCAATCATGAGAAAACTAACTATATTTTTATTATTTGTTTTTTTAAAGACCCAGTTTCTATTCGCACAAGAAACCTCTCCAAAAGATGATGATATTATTAAAGTTCTAGCTATTGGCAATAGTTTTTCACAGGATGCCTTGGAAACCTATCTCCATGAAATTGCTTCAAGCGCTGGAAAGAAAATCGTAATTGGAAATCTGTATATTGGAGGGGCTCCACTTGAATTACACCTAAAGAATGCTCATAATAATCTTAGTGCCTATAGTTATAGAAAAATTAATTTAGAAGGGGTAAAAAAAACAACCGAACAAATTAGTATTGATGAGGCCCTTAAGGATGAGAACTGGGACTTTGTGAGTCTGCAACAGGCTAGTACATTTTCTGGAAAATATGAAGTAGTTATGGAATCATTACCAGACCTTTGGACCTATGTATATGCCCATATGAATCCGGACACTAAACTAATCTACCACCAGACCTGGGCTTATCAACAAGACTCAAAACACAAAGGCTTTCAAAATTACAACAATGATCAACTGGTGATGTATGACAGTATCATCAACGTTACTCAGAGAATTGATAAATCGGGTGATTTCGTGTTTATAGTGCCCAGTGGTACAGCAATTCAGAATGCAAGGACTAGTTCTATTGGCGATGACTTTACCAGAGATGGCTATCATCTGAACTTAAATTACGGTCGCTTTACCGCGGCATTAACCTGGTATGCAAAATTATTCGATCTTGATCCAAGAAAAATCACATATAAACCCGAAAACATCACTGAATTACAAGCGAAAATTGCAAAAGAAGCAGCAAGAAAGGCCGCCAAAAAACCGTTTAGAGTTTCCAAGATTAAAAAATAACCACTTTCAACATATATTTTTGTGCAATGTATGTCGAATTAATAGGGATCAACATCTATTTGAATACGAACCCCTTTGTTCTTTTTATCCAAGTCAAAATGTAATATTGATTGTTTAATTAAATCTTTAACCTTAACAATTGAAATATCCTTCCTTTCAATTTTTAGAGTAATGGTTTGTATAAAATTATTCCTAACTCTTGAGATTAAAGGGGGTTCAGGCCCCAAAACTCTATTTCCAAGGTTTTGTCGCAACAAACCTGCTAACCGTTTAGCTGCATCGTTAACTAACTCATGATCGCTATGTTTTACATCCAAACGTATCAATCTGTAAAATGGTGGATATAAGTAGTTCTTACGCTCTGTAACCTCGGTCAAGAACATATCGTTATAATCATAATTTCTCACCTGTGACAAAATCCTGTGATTCGGCGTATAGGTTTGTATAATAACCTTTCCTTGAGTCTGACGGCGTCCTGCCCTTCCTGAAACCTGAGAAAACAAAGAAAATGCTCTTTCGTATGCTCTAAAATCGGGGTAATTTATCATCCCATCTGCATTGAGTATTCCAATCACACTCACATTTCCAAAGTCCAGTCCTTTTGCAACCATTTGAGTCCCGATTAGAACATCAAATTCATGGTTATCAAAGGCTGAAATCACACGATCAAATCCGTATTTACCTTTGGTAGAATCAAGATCAAGTCTTCCGATACGCAGCTCTGGTAATTGAATTTCCAACTCTTCTTCTACCCTTTCTGTTCCAAATCCTTTACTCTGCATATTAGGCATTCCACAGGCTTGACAGGTTGAAATCATTTCTTCTGAGAAACCACAATAATGACAATGAAGCAAATTACTGGTTTTGTGGTAGGTTAAGCTTACATCACAGTTAATACATTTAGCGACAACCCCGCAAGTCCCACATTGCAAAAATGGAGTATGTCCCCTCCTATTTTGGAATAAAATGACTTGTTCTTTTTTATCTACAGCTTCCTGAATTATTTTCAAAAGAGTTCCGCTGAAATAAGAAAACATATCCTCCTTTCTTGCCGCTTGAGCAATATCGACAATTTGAATATCAGGGAGTTGAGCCTCGCCATATCTTTCAAACAATTCAACCAAGCCATATTTCCCGGCTTTCGCATTAAAATAGCTTTCAACTGATGGGGTTGCAGAACCCAATAATATTTTAGCCTTATATTTATGTCCAAGGTATATGGCAGTATCACGCGCATGATATCGAGGAGCTGGATCATATTGTTTAAATGAGGTTTCATGTTCTTCATCAACGATGATTAAGCCCAATTCATCGAATGGTAAAAACACCGATGATCTAGCGCCTACAACTATTTTGTATTCACCTTTTGCAACCTTTTGCCATACTTCGGCCCTTTCATTATCGTTAAATTTAGAATGATACACTCCGAGCTTATCTCCAAAATGCAATTTTAATCTTTCGGTAATTTGAGCCGTGAGCGCTATTTCGGGTAATAAATATAATGCAGATTTGCCCCTGTCAATTATTTCTTCTATTAGCCGGATGTAAATTTGGGTTTTACCTGAAGAAGTAATGCCATGCAACAAAACAACCTCCTTTTGTTCATAGATAGTGTTTATCTGATCATATGCTATTTTTTGAGCTTTACTTAAGGTAAAATCAGCGGTTATCAAAACATCAGCTCCATCTAATCTACTAATCACCTTTTCTTGTACTTCAAAAACATTTTTCTCTATCAACGATTTAATAGCACTTGAACCACAGCCCGATGCTTCTATAACGTCGAGTTTACTTACATCGGTTTTTACCTTTAATAATTGCATCAATGCTATAAAAGCATCTTGCTGTTTGGGAGCACGATTCAAAGAGTCGAGTAAGATTTTTTTCTCATCTGGTCTATCGTATTCTGGTGATATTTTTAAAAACGCCTTTGTTTTTGGTTTATACCTCTGCTTAATTTCTTCAGAAATTAGAATGAATCCATTATCATATAAGCTCTTCAATAAGGGGAAAACGGATTTTTGTCCTAAAATCTTAATAACATCATTTACCGTTAAGACGCCCACTAAATCTAAAGCCTCAACAACCATATATCCTTTGTCTGAGAGCGTTGATCGATCTAAATTTGGATCTTCCGAAGAAACAATTTTGGTCTCAGAAGCCATTTTTAGAGCAGCGGGTAATGCGGCTTGCATAACTTCACCTAAATAACAAATGTAGTATTCTGAAATCCAGTCCCAAAGATCCAATTGTGATTGATTTACAATCGGATCGGTGTCTACTACATCTAAAATATATTTTGCTTCGTACTTTTGAGGAGATTGAGTGACAATTGATTTAACAATCGCAGAATAAATCTTGTTTTTTCCAAATTGAACGATGACTCTAATGCCTATTGCAATTTTATCGCTTAATTCAAATGGAACTCTATATGTATATAATTTTGCAATAGCTAATGGTAAAACAACTTCCACAAAATAAGTTGAACGACTTGATGGCCGTAATTCTGGTTGAGACATATAATAAAAATAACATTTTGAATTGAGATAGCTAATAACTAGTCAATTTGATCATTAAGTCCATAATAGAAAGTCTAAATCCTATTATTTAAAGTTATCATACAATAATGAATCCACGAAATAAACGGTATCTGTAGATCATTCTAGCCATCTTTTTACATTATGCTCTATGCTTTATCGCAGCTATAAATAATGAAATCCAACCGATGACAAAACAAAACCCACCAATTGGAGTAATTGGGCCAATGATTGATATATTATCAATATCTAATAAATTTCTTATGCTTAGTAAATATAAAGAACCTGAAAACAACAGAATTCCTAAAGTAAATGTAATATAAGAAACCTTAATAGATTGACTTTTTGCTCTCGAGAAGGTCGACAGAAATAATAAACCAAGTGTATGATAAAAATGATACTGATTTGCGGTTTTCCAAGTTTCTAACTGCGAAACAGAAATTTTACCTTCTAAACCGTGAGCACCGAAGGCTCCAAGGATTACAGCTAACAACCCCAAAAATGAAGCAGTTAGGATAATTTGTTTATTCATAAAAATAGCTAAAATAATCGCTCGCGAATTTTCGTTTATAAATGTATAAAATAACTTCCTAAAAAACACCTCAATTTTTACAATTTTGTCTATATTGAGTCTAATTTTCAAATAAAATGATCCTTTTTCAAGAATGAGAAATACCATAATTGTTGCCATTTTTTTATTTATTGCTGTTGTGATAGCATCGGTATTCTATTTTGGTGATCTAAACAAAGAACAACAAGAATCTGTTAGACCCATCAGTCATTTGCCGCAGGATACTTACCTCGTTACCTCCTTCATTAACGATGCAACGACAGACAATATTTTTAAAGATTTCGAGATATTCGAAGCAATAATTGGAAAAGGCAAACAATCAAGTTTTAGTTCCTTAAAGCAAAATATTCTACGCAATAAGAACATTTCACCTTACTTAGCTGGATCAGAAATTTTCATATCCTTTCACCCTAAAAAAAATGGAATAAACACATTAATAAGTATACCAAGTAATGAAAAGATTGAAAGTAATAAACTTACAGAATTACTTTCCAATTTAAAGCAAAAATATCATCTGAAAACTCAAGACACCGCCTCTGTAAAAATATTTAGTTTTACTCAACTGAAATCAGATTCTACCGATGATACACTTGAAGATTCAGTTTTTCATGTCATGTATAAATCAAATATTTTCTTCGCGAGTTATTCAAAGGAAATATTATTGAAAATAGCAGACAAAAACACAAAAAAACTTCAACATGATCAAATTGAATTTTTCAACAAACACAACAAAAAAAATACACCATTCACAGTTTATCTTCCTCATCAAAATCTCTCAAGCATCGTTTCAGAATTTAAAAGAAATAAGGCCGGAGATTTTCTGAAACAATTCGTTAATTTAAAGGGACAGACAGCTTGGAATATTAATTTTAAGCAGGATGCATTAATACTCTCAGGTGAGAGTGAGTTATCCGAAAATAACGAGCAGTTCATCAGTCTATTTGCAAATCAAAACAAAACGAACCAGCGATTATACAATTACTTTCCTTCAAATACTATGATGTTCATTGAATATTCCTTTAGTGACAAAAACCAATGGTATCAAGATCTTGAGAAATGGCAATCAACAAAAATTGAAAACAACCAGTTTCAGAAACTTAAAGAACAAATTAACACCGATCGCAAAGGTTTATTTGAAGAAATTAAATCTACCTTTGGAGGAAATTTTGCTGTAATTGAACAGAATAATTCTAATTACTTAGGATTTATTGAGATCTCAGATAGTACACTATTTAGTAAGATCATTCATGCAATTGCTGAAACTTCCACAGATAGTATATACCGTTTCAGATACAACAATATTCCATCACTTTATTTTGGTGAGGGGATGGAAGCATTTTCACGACCTTATTTTGTCAAAGTAGATGACTTGATAATTCTGGCAAACCATCAGTCCACAATTCAAACCTATCTAAACAATTGGAAATCTAGACAACTTTTGATTGGGACAGTAGGTTTTAAAAATTACGAACAAATTCAGGGCAATGAAGCAAATGTCACCTTCTTTATTAACACCAAAAACGCAAATAATTTTATAAATAACTCTATTCAAAGAAAGTATAGAGAAAATTTTAGGAATAAAGAAGATTACGGTTACCAAGATTTTTATTCTTGGTCTTTACAACTCTCTGGCAATAGTGGTAATTTTATAAGCAGATTATATGCTATTTATAAAAGCAAAAACAGATTAGGAGTCACCCCACAGTGGACTTATTCGATGAATAGTCGACTAATCAATGGTCCATATGTCTTTGAACAAAGTGACACTTCGCAACTAGTATTAGTTCAAGAACAAGATCATACCTTACATGCCATACATCCGAATGGAGCTAAATTATGGAGTGCATTACTTTCCGGTAGAATTGTAGGAAATATTCAACAATTACATGATCGATCATTAATTTTAGTAACCGACAGGAGGAGATTGTATCGGTTTGATACCAGTGGAAAAACATTAAAAGGGTTTTCAACCTCCATATCCAATGAACCTACGGCAGCACCAAGTATTGGTTTATGGAAAACTCATGAGATAATCTTTGTCCCAAGTAAAAACAAAATTTTAGCTTACGGTATGGAGGGAGGGCCACAAATGGGATGGGATGATATTCTAGTCGATGGTGAAATTCTAGGGCCTATCCAAATCGTTGATAGTCAAATAATCGTCTCAACGGATTCAGGAAAAATATACTTTTTTGACTTTCAAGGCAACAAAACAAGTGAAATTGATGTGCTCAGGGAAGGGAAACTGGTTGGACCTTTAGGTATTATCAAACTAGAAAATGAATCTGTAATCTATTGCACAGATGATGGTGGGAATGTATACCAAATCAAAGAAAATGGAAGCAGTAAAGTAGTATTTGAAGGTAATTGGAACGATAAATTCACCTCGAATTACTCTAATATTCATGGGACTAGTCTCCCTGAACTTATCATAACTGACGACTCAAATTTGCAAGTGTATCAACTAGGTGATTCCTTAAACATGATCTATGACTACACCTTTACGCATAATATCAGTAATGATCCTAGTTTTTTTAAAATAGGAGCTGATAAAAATCAAATGGGAATAGCAACAAAAGGGACAAATTTGATATACTTGTTTAAGGAGAATGGCTCGCTTGTAGATGGTTTCCCTGTTGAGTCATTGCCCTTATTTTATTATGGTAAAATCAATTACAATTCAGGCAATTATCTGATCACTTCAAAACGTGATTTTAAAATCTACAGTTATCCACATTAAGAAGTTAGTACTCAATACTTTTCAAGCATTTAAAAAATACTAAAAAGTTTAATATTCTCAATCGAAAAAGTTTTATTTGCCAACTTTTTTTCATTAGGTTTGCAGTCACAAAAAATGTATGTTACAAGGAGAAGAATACTTAGTAAAACTAACTAAACCTAAAAAGATTGTCATTACAACTCATCACAAACCAGATGGTGATGCGTTAGGTTCATCATTAGGTCTATACCATTGGCTTCAAAAAAAAGGACATAATGTTCATGTCGTCTTATCCTCAGACTTCCCTTCTTTTTTAGATTGGATGCCTGGTTTTGAAACGCTTGTGTACTATCCAAATGAACCGGATTATGCAAAAAGGTTAATTGATGAGGCAGAGATTATATTTTGTTTAGATTATAGTTCGTTATCTAGAACAAACATTTTAGAACCTATTATTCGAAAAGCGAGTGCTCAAAAATGGATGATTGATCACCATTTAGATCCGGAAGAGTTCGCAGATGTCGTTTATTGGGATTCAAATACTGCCGCTACTGCGCAATTAGTTTACACGTTTATTGCTGATCTATTTGAGGGCAAAGTTGAAATTGATGCAACCATAGCAACTTGTTTGTATACAGGCATCATGACAGATACAGGATCTTTTCGATTTAGATCCACCACCTCAGCAGTACACCATATTATTGCAAACTTGATTGATGCAGGTGCTAGAAATTGGGAAATTCATGAAAATATATACAATAGCTCTACCGAAAACAGATTGAAATTTTTGGGCTATAGTTTATTAAATCGTCTTGAGGTAATTCCAGAATATAATACCGCTTTCTTTTCCTTGACAAAAGAAGACCTGAAATTGTTTAATGTAAGCACAGGTGATACCGAAGGTCTAGTGAATTACGCGTTATCGATTAAAGGCATACGATTAGCGGGCCTATTTGTTGATAGAACTGAAATAATTAAATTATCTTTACGTTCTATTGGTGACATTCCATGCAATATAATATGTAAAACTTATTTTAATGGTGGAGGACACTTAAATGCTTCAGGAGGAAATTCTACCGAAGAATTAGAAAAAGTAGTGGAGAAATTCAAATCAATTTTACCAGTTTACAAAAATTATTTAACATAAAAAATCAAAACATTATAAATAGAAAAATGAAAAAATCGATTTTAGTATTAACAGCATTAACGGGCCTATTGTTTGCCTCATGCCAAAATTTCAAAAAAGGAGAAGGTGGTCTTGAATATAAGTTCTTTAAAGACAACGGTGGAGAAAAAGCGGTTGGAGGCGATGTTCTAGCAATGGATATTGTTGTTAAAACGGACCGTGACTCAATATTATTGAGTACTTACGACTTAGGATTACCACAAATCGCACCTATCATGCCAGATTCAATGATGCAAGGTGGATACCCTGGAGACAACAATACTATTTTAAAAATGTTGGGTGAAGGGGATAGTGCTACGTTCAAATTAGATCTTGATACCATGGCTGCTAAGACTGGTCAACCAAAACCTGAATTTGCTGATAAGTATATCCAATTTACAATTAAGGTTAAAAAGCTTTTCAAAAAGGGTAATTTAACTGACTCCGTTTTATTTGATCAAGTAAATCAATATTACCTTGCACAAATGGAAGGTTTGAAAAAATCAGAAGAAGGAAAAATTGCTTCTTATGTTGAGAAAAATAAATTACAACCTAAAAAAACAGCTTCAGGATTACAGTATGTAATCAATACAGAAGGTACTGGGGCTAATCCAGTGGTAGGTGATACGGTTGTTTTAAACTATACAGGAGCATTAACCAACGATAAGGTTTTTGACACGAACAATCCTGAATCTGCTAAGAAAAATGATATTTTTAATCCAATGAGACCATATGAACCATTACGTGTTCGTGTTGGACATACACCTGTAATCACGGGGTGGACTGAAGGTCTTCAATTACTAAAAAAAGGTAGTAAAGCTACTTTTATCATCCCTTCCGCTTTAGGGTATGGCGAACGTCAACAGAACAATTCTATTCCTCCATACGCACCATTAGTATTTGAGGTAGAAGTATTAGATATTATAGCTGGACCTAAAGGAGAAACTCCACAGGTTACCCCAGGAGTGGAACCAAACGTTCCTCCCGCTAAATAAATCAAGAGTTATTTTAAATAATCATAAAAAAACGCAGCTTTTATTAAAAAAGTTGCGTTTTTTTATTGCCTAGATATAGATTACCTAACAATATGTTAACTTTAACGCCATGGAAGAGAATTTCACGTTGAAAAGTTACCCGTTGACAGATACTCATACTCATATTTATTATCACGTAGGAACTCCAAACTTACGTGAACAAATGAACCTTTGTTTTGATCAAGGGATTACAAGACTATTTCTACCTAATGTAGATATATCCTCTATTGTACAAGTTATGCAAACTGCTCAGCAGTACCCACAGAACTGCTTTCCTATGTTAGGCCTACATCCGTGTAGTGTCAGCCAAAATTACAAAGAAGATTTACAGCAAATTAGAGCTCACATTGAAGGTTCAAAAATATATGCAATTGGAGAAATCGGAATCGATTTATATTGGGAAAAATCAAACCTTTCTTCGCAACAAGATGCTTTTAGAATTCAAATTCAATGGGCAAAAGATCTAAATCTTCCTATCGTAATACATTGCAGGGAGGCATTTGAAGAAACTTTCGAGATATTAGAAGAAATGAAAGACGAAAAATTATTTGGCATCTTTCATTGTTTTACTGGAAATCTGGAGCAAGCCAATAGAGCTATAAAACTTGGCTTCAAACTGGGTATTGGCGGAGTGGTTACATTTAAGAAAGCTGGACTCGACCATGTCGTAAAGGAAATTTCACTTGAACATATTGTGTTGGAAACGGATTCTCCTTTTTTGGCCCCAAGTCCATTCAGAGGAAAGGAAAATCAAAGTAGCTATCTTATTTATATTGCACAAAAGGTAGCAGATTTACATGAAGTTCCCCTTGAGAAAATCGCGGAAATAACCACTAAAAATTCAGAAAAAATATTTAAGATCTAACCAATGTATAATATTTTTATTATTTACACAGGCGGTACCATAGGCATGGTCAAAAATCCTGAAACCGGCACATTTATACCGTTCGATTTTGAATTAATTGAAAAAAACTTACCAGATCTGAGTAGGCTAAATTATAAGCTAACGGTTCATTCGTTTAAACCCATAATTGATTCATCTAATATGAATCCGACAATTTGGTTGAAAATGGCAGACATTATCAAACAGAATTACGATTTATATGACGGATTTGTTATCCTACATGGATCGGATACTATGGCTTTTTCAGCCTCAATTTTAAGTTTCCTATTAGAAGGGTTAAAAAAACCAGTCATTCTTTCAGGGTCGCAATTACCAATTGGAGAAATTCGAACAGATGCTCGCGAGAATCTCATGACCGCACTTGAAATCGCCTCAGCCAAGAGAAACTCTCGTTCGATCGTTCAAGAAGTTTGTATATTATTTGACAACAAATTATTTAGAGGTAATCGATCGTTCAAGTACAATTCTGATAAGTTTGAAGCATTTCGTTCGCCGAACTATCCCGTTCTTGCAGAGGCAGGTATTCATATACGATATAATGAAGATGTGTTGTTAGACAATACGGATAGTGAATTTATTTGTCACCATCAATTGGACAATCGCGTGGGTGTGTTAAAGCTATTCCCTGGGATCAGTAGTGAAACTATAGGAGCAGTACTAAATTCCAATGTGAGAAGTATAGTGATGGAAACATTTGGCAGTGGGAATACTATGACTGATCAATGGTTCTTAACACTTTTAAAAAACGCTATTGAAAAGGGTAAAAATATATTAGATATCTCCCAATGTAAGGTCGGATCGGTTGAACTTGGACGATATGAAACATCCCAATCTCTTAAAGAGATTGGAGTACTAAATGGTTATGACATGACATTTGAGACAGCGGTAACCAAACTAATGTATCTACAAGGAGAATTAAAGAGTCAATCTGAAGTAGCCTATTGGGTTCAACAGAGTATACGAGGAGAGTTAACTAAAAATGATTAGTCAACAACTCTGCAACGACAAATGTGCTTCCCCCTACAAAGATTAGATCACCCTTATCGTATTCGATTAGGGAAGATTTGAATGCGAAAGAGACGCTTTGATATGCTATGCCATGCAGATCGAATTGTTCAGCTAATTTCTTAAGGTCATCTGCTGGCATTGCTCTGGGCATCTTAGGTGCTACAAAATAGTATTTTGCATCTTTCGGCAACAAAGGTAATATATGAGATAAATCCTTATCTCGCATCGCTCCTATTATTATATGAAGTTTCTCATACTCCAAGGTGTCTAAATTTTGCACGATTGATTTAATCCCATCTTCGTTGTGTCCTGTATCGCATATAACCCATGGATCAAGCTGCAGGGTTTGCCACCTTCCCCGTAATCCAGTTGCGCTTTGGACGTGAGATAAGCCATAGTGGATATCTTCTTGAGTTATAGTATAACCTATTTCCTTTAACTTATCAATACATGTTAATACACCCAATACATTCTTTTGCTGATACGAACCCACTAAATCAACTTTCAAGGTAAATTCAGAGTGATTAACATGCTTAGTAATTTGCATATAAAGACCATCAGATTTTCTTTCTGCTTTTAGTACTTCATACTTATCAGCCGCAAATATTAATTCAGCATTCATTTGCTGAGCCTTATTTTGAAAAACAGAAACTAGCCCCTCTTGTTTTTCAGAAATCACAATTGGAATGCCTTCTTTTATTATGCCCGCCTTCTCTACTGCTATTTTTTCCAGAGTATCACCTAAAATATCCATATGATCAAATCCAATATTACTGATTAAGGAAAGTTCCGGACTGATAATGTTTGTACTATCTAAACGTCCCCCCAGTCCTACTTCAATAACAGCAATATCAACTTTTTCTTGGGCAAAATAATCAAATGCCATTGCGACCGTTACTTCAAAAAAAGAGGGTTGCAACGATTCAATCAGATCTAAGTTGTCATTAACAAAATGGATAACATGCTGTTCGGGAATCATTTGTCCATCTATTCGAATACGCTCTCGAAAATCAACCAAATGAGGGGAAGTATAAAGTGCAGTTTTAAGACCAGATGCAGCCAAAACAGAAGCTAACATATGTGATGATGAGCCTTTACCGTTTGTTCCCGCAATATGAATTGATTTGAATTTGTTTTGGGGATTTCCCAACGATTCACAAAGGATTAGGGCCTTATTTTGGTCAAATTGAATGGCCCGTGCGCCATCGCGAGTAAACATTGGTAATCGAGCAAATAAATACTCGATTACCTCTGCATAAGTTTTCATACGTTTAAAAATTATCTCACACTAAACCTAAAGGTAATCAATCCTGTTTGGGTGTTAGGAGCGTTTGTAAGTGCGTTCAATCGAGCTTTTTCTACTGCTCTAATGCATTTCTCAATCAATCTATAGTCAGCAATTGTTGTTCCTTTAGCTTGTCTAGCACGAACAATATTTCCCAGTTTGTCAACTGTAAATTCAATTTTAACAATACCAGTTTGTTGACCATTATCATCTATTTTTGGGGGTACTGTGAAACGCCGGTTATCTAAAGATAACATTGTATTTCCCGTTCCAGAACCACCTTCACCATAATTACTTGCTAGTGGATCTCCTAAATTGGATCCTTGATTTCCTGCCGTAGAACCCGTACCATCTCCTGTTCCTTTGGCATTATTCTTTTTCCCTTTATAAAGTGCGTTCGGATTAACAGCAGGGGTCGCGTCCTTTTTCTCTGCAGTAGATTGATCGGCGTTCGCTTTCACAGGTTTTTCGTTTTTAGGCACAACAGGGGCATCTTCAAGGTCCTGCGTTGCTACAACTTTATCAGCGACTTGTTGAGAAGGGGTAGGTACTGGAGTTGAGTTTGGATCTATTTTATCTGGTCTGACATTATTTGCGTTTTCATCCATTGAAGGTTCATCCACGCTCATATAATCCTCACCCATTCCTTCAGGCGAAGTACCATAATTCACGATAATTCCACCCATTCCGTATTCAGGAATATTCTGTCCAAAAACAATAAAAAAGCCAATGGCTACCAATACTGCCATAACGATAGATGAAATACCTAAAGCTTTGGGTAGATTGTTCTCTTCTTGATATTGATGATAATACATATTGTATATTCTTCTATTTAGACGGTTCGTTTATTAAAGGTTTAACCGATCTTAAATTTTAATCCTTTTTAGGCTCAGTTGCCAGGACAAGCTTAACTTTCAATCTATTGGCCACATCCATTACTGAAATCACATTTTGAATCGGCACTGTACTATCCGCATATAACATGATAGTAAGTTCTTCTCCTGTTGCCATATTAGATTGGATAAATGGCTCAAGGCCCTCAAGCGCAACAGGCTGTTTATCCACATGATAAACAAGATCACTTGTGATTGAAATCGTCATTGTCTTTTTTGCCACCGACTGTTCCCCAGCGCTTGATTTTGGCAAAAGCAGTTTTACAACCTGCGGGTTAGATACTGCAGATGCCAACAGGAAAAATAACATCAAAAAGAACATGATATCATTCAACGCAGCTGTATGTACTTCTGCAGCGGGTCTGTTTCTTCTATTGCGTAAATTCATTTTAAATTTCTATTCCAATTTATAGATTCAACTCTATAAACTTGGCTCATCCAATAAGTCTATAAATTCAATTGCATCTGTTTCAATACGTAAGATTAAACGCTCTACCATCATATTCAAAATATGATATCCAATATAAGCTAAAATACCTATGGTTAATCCCGAAGCAGAAGTAATCATTTTTACATAAAGCCCACCTGACACACTGCCAATGTCAATACCTCCAGCAATTTCAACCTCTCTAAAGATTTGAATTACACCAAAAATAGTTCCTACAAAGCCAAGCATTGGGGCAATACCAGCAATAATTCCAAGTATATTAATGTTTTTTTCAAGGCGAGACACCTCAAGTTTCCCTTGATTCTCAATAGCACCCTCAATATCCTTAATTGGTCGCCCAACGCGTGTTAAGCCCTTTTGCAACATTCTGGATAGCGCTGAATTGCTAGACCGACATACCGCTAAAGCGGAATCCAATTTACCTGAAAGGACGTTGCTTTTGACTTGGGATAATAATCCACCCTCTGCCTTACCTGCTTTGCGTATAGTAATATAGCGCTCAACAAAAATGACTAATCCTAAAAAGAATAAAAGTAAAATAGGAACCATTATCCAACCACCCTTCATCAGTAATTGTATAAGATTAAGATCTTCCTGAGGAGCTAAAGCTATCGCTTGTTCTTGAATTTGGTTCAATGTATCAACTACTGTTGGGTTCTGTACTAATGACATAATAAATTTTAATATTTTATGCTGTTTTAATTGAATTACTTATTCACTTTTTGATGCCAAGCATCTGAAACATAATGTTTCCTTACATATTTTAAAGCAGAGTCTGCCTCTGCTTTAGTTGTATATGAGTCCCAAATCACCTTCTTCTTGTTATTAGCAAGATTACTGGGTATTACTCTAACGGATTGCAAGCCTGCTTTATTAAAAGATTCCGCTTGCTCATAGGCTTGAGCCAATGTAGCATGTGTTCCAATGACAATTTGATAGGTATGATTCAATGGGATTAATGGACTATATACTTTTTTACCTATTGTATCAGAATTTCCAACCAATTCAATTTGTTTTTCCAAACTATCAGGTTTCAATGAATCAATAACCTCTTCTTGAATGACAACAGGTTTAGAAGTAGTGTCAAGCTCCGATGTCAATTCGATATTTCTCGACCGATTATAATAAAACAAACTTGCAATTATTACAATCGCCACTAAAGCAGCCCAAATATACCAAGAATTTTTGCCTGAAGATCGATCAGGATATTCTGTTTCAATTTGTTCAATAGCAACGGAATCAACATCTAAATCTTGTTCAGTATCTTGATTTTTTAGAGTTTCTCCACTGCTTGTTTGAATGGCGGCGTCATTTTCTTCATTAATATCCTTCCTGGATTCTTGTTCAAGACTTGTCATACGCTGAACTGGACCCATATTAAATCCACTAATATCCTCAGCTTTAAAGACCAAAGAATTTCCGTGCTTAATGAACTGCCCGAGATGATTCAAACTAACAGAACCCGTCTCCCTTATGGAGTCAAACAAAAAGGCTACTTCTTGTCCAACTAAAGCTTCAGCTTCTGCCCTATCTAGTTGATCGGTCTGTTGAACATAATCTAGAAAATCAAAACCTTCAACGGCTTTATTGTCAAATTCCAGATAGGTTAAAGGAGGAAGATAGATACCCTTATCATCATCATATACTGAAGAAGTATGAATACGTTTGAAAACACCTAGACCCGCTACGTATACTTCTTTCCTATTCTTTAATAGTTGATGAATATATTTTCCTAAATCCATTTATTCCTTTACAATTGCAAAGTTAAAGTTTGTAAGTTTAAAACGAGAAATTTATACCACCTAAAATATTAAATCCTAATTTAGGATAATATAAATAGCGTTGATACTCTGTATTAAACATATTATTTGCTTTTACAAAAATACCCAATTGCTTGGTTGCTTTATATTCAGCACCCGCACTTAAATCAAAAAAAGATGGAATTGTTTCTTTCGTATAATCATTAATAATAGTCGTTGGGTTTTCATATTGGTAGTCTCGAGCAAAAGTGTTTCCATGAAATAATGCTTCTGCATCAATGTATAATTTTTCAGAAATATTAAACCTTGCATTTGCCGTCAATCTCATTTTCGGCATATGCCATGCTTCATCTTGATTAACCATGGTATACTGATCAATATTTAATCGTCCACCCAAATTAACTAGGGCAGATAAACGCACATTAATTTCACCTTCCAAACCAATATGTTTTACAGCATCATCTCCAGAGCCATCATAAATAAGATCAAAATTAAAAGGGGTTAACTGATTATTGACAAACAGTGGCATTCCTTCTAATTTCTTATAAAATCCTTTTACTTTATAACCAAAAGTAGCGCCTGCATTTCCTTTAATACCACCATAAATATTCATTCGTTCAACAGTATTTTGAATGGTAGCATTTGGTCCTAAATACGGATTTAAACGTGTAAAATCTCTAAAAGATCCCTTTTCAACACCACCTGTCACTCCTCCAAAAATATAAAAATATTCTGGCACGATCGAAAAATCAATTTCTGCCTCAGGAAATATATTGAATCTTGAGCTATCACCAAATTCAGAAACTATATTAGCTCCTAAAGTAATGTTGTAGTTATTCCCTTTAAAGCGAATATATGGATTAACACGAGCAATAGAATTATTAAGCTTCCCATCTAGTGTGTTTACCCCAGCTAAAGCATTGTAATCCAAATCAACATTCGCTCCAATATTAAAAGCACTCATTCTTTTATTCAGGTAACCTGCTAATGAAATTGAACTTTCCTTTGCATCAAATTTATCTTTATAAGTGTAGGCATCAGCTTTAACGGAATAACTGAAAGCTTTATCGTCCTGAGGGTCATAATTACTCGTTAACTCCCCTGAAAAGTAAATATCATTAAACCGTTGTCCTTCCCTGGTTGGATTCAATGGTGAATTATCTAATGCCATTGGATTCCCATAGAAATTAGTTCCATACCCGTTATATCCAATCAGACCGTTGACCGTAAATAATGGTAATATCCTACGTCCAAATATTCCAACTTCTTGTCTTGAAAATTTTTGATCTTCTAAGTTACCTTTTTGACTTAAATGTTTAACAAAACCACCAAAACGAATATTTTCGTATTCTTCAACTGCAAAATACCCTTCCCCTAGTATGGTATTGAAATTTCCTACACCCAATTTTACATAATTGCTCCTATGATCTACAATTCTAGAGAACGGCGTTTCCATCACTTGTAATTCACTCAATCCTGTATTGATATCCAATTTCTTATCAGGAACATTACCATAGTTTAATTTTGGCATATATTCTCTTTTATTAGACATATCAGGGCTTCGACGAATTTTTACCGCGTCAGCAAGAATAGGTCTATAATCTCGAACTATATCAAAGGAATCCAATGTTACTGGACGATCTACAGTATCAATTCGTTGAGCATTAACACCTGTGCCCAGTCCCAATAACAAGGTTAATATGGTAGATTGTTTTATTATAGTATTCAACTTCATTTTTCCTATTCTTATTTTAATTTTTCCAATAGTTCTTTAGCCTCTTTCAAAATGCCATCGTCATTATTTTCATAATTTTCAATAACACTTTCTAATGTTGATTTGGCTTGGAATTTATCATCTTTTGCATTATATGAATTTGCAACGAGTATAAATCCTTTAGCAACCCAATAATCATAAGAAGAGAATGAATCGGATATGTCAAAGGCGGATTTTATTGCCCCATCATAATTTTTATTTTTAAATTGTTGTTCTGCAACTAAATATCTAGCCTCAGCACCCGTTTCAATTTTCGATTTCAACGCCGCCAAGTTCAATTCTTTCATTGCCTCAGAACCTTTACTTGTTTGTAGATAAGCTTTGGCTGCATATAAATGTGCTTTAGCAATATCTTCTTCCGAGGATTTCTCATATTTCTTCACAATATTGGCATAATTCAAGGTTTCAGCATAATCCCCAATATTGAAATATGAGACTAACAAATTATTGACTGCCCAACCATAATTAACTTTATATTCCGATGTTAATTCTAATTTTTTTAGAACTTGAACTGCTTCGTTATAAGCTTGATTACGTAAGTGCAACTTTGAAACGGATATGAGAGTACGTTCTGTATAAGCAGATGTCCAATCGTTCATAATGATATTGAAATCATGTAAAGCTTGTTCATCGTTCCCTAAATTTGCGTTGCTCTCCGCACGTATAAAACGGGCATGTTTTTCCTGAATTGGTTTAGGGAATTTATCGAAATAAGCGTTCACCGCCTCAACAGAACCTTGCCAATTACCACGATCAAACAAAGTACGTGCTACAGAAAAAGTATGAGCATCCTGTTCAGCGGTACTCAAATCCCCAATATTCGTACTAGTTGCATAACGAATATACCCCGTGGCATCTCCACGATCAAGGAATATGTTTTCAGTAGAAGCTAGAGCCTGTTTTGCCTCATCAGTTGTAGGATATTGATCCACAACTCTTTGGAATGTCGCCAGAGCAGCGTCGCTATCGTCCTTATTATATTGAACTAAACCAATTGTTACCAATGCTCGAGGAACATAAGAACTTCTAGGATACTTATCGACCATCTGCTGCAGACCAAGGATGGCCTCTTCATGTTGTCCCATTAAGAAATAAGTATAAGGCACCTCAAAAGCGACATCATCCGCATAATTTGATTTAGGGTATTTCTCCATCACGGAATGCAATGTTGAAATTTTACCTTGATTATTTCCTTGAAGCCCTAATAATATCCCTTTTTGGAAAAGCGCATAATCCTGACTTTGTGCTCCGATAGAAATTAAACGATCATAATACGAGGCTGCTTTAGCATAATTTTTGATTGCTAAATATGAGTCTGCTGCGCGAGCATAAGCATCATTACGCGTATTCTGATCAATTCCTTCCTTAGATCCTCCTGAAAGAAATCTCTCAAAATAATTCGCAGAAGTACTGTACTTATCTGATCTAAAAGCAGCATAAGCCAAAGCGTAATTTGCATAATGATAAACATCGGTATTCCGTGCGGCTGGCAATTGTAAAAATTTATTAAATGCCGCAACGGCTTCCTTGTATTTCCGAACTTCATACATTGCCTCTGCTTTCCAATAAGTCGCTAAGGCATATATTTGCTCATCATAACGATTTGCCTCAGAACGCATAAACATAGATATTCCATTTTCAAATGCACGTTCATTGTAATATTCTAAACCACGATAAAAGGTAACTTTTTGATAAGCTGCATTTGCTTCTTTACCTCTATTTTTCAAATCCTCTAACACATCGACTGCGGCCCTGTAGTTTTTAGTGCTCAATAAAACCTCAGCCAATAGCGTTTTAGCTTCTTCGTTGCGTTTAGAACGAGGGTACGTTTTGATATATTCTTGTACAGATTCTAATGCCACTTGGTGGAATTCTAAATCGTAAGATAATTTCGCGTAATTAAATAACCCTTCTTCTTTTAATTGAGGATCGAAGTCCAATTTAGATGCTCTAAAAAATGCATTCCTTGCACTTTGTTTATTACCCGTTTTCAAAAAGGCATCTCCCAGAGTAATCATGGCACTTTGAAAATAGGCATCAGGTTCTTCCAATTTTTCTAATTCAGAAATAGCCTTTTGATATTCACCTAACTTATAATTGATATAACCTATTTGGTAACTATCCTGATTATTTTGCGTTTTTTGTTGATCCTGCGATTGAAACCGGTCATAATAATCTTTAGATTTAGCTAAATCACCCTTGATAAAGTAGGTCGCAGCAATAATTCGAAGCATTTCTGTCTCACTTTCTTGTTGGGTGGATTCAAGTTTAGGAAGTGCATATGTAAGCACATCATCATAACGTTTATCAAGAAAATACAGCGCCGTTATATAATAGGGATAGCTATTCTCATACGTTTTTGAACCTTCCAAACGTTCGAATTCATTCAAAGCCGTTTTATATTCTTGATCCAAATAACTTAAATAGGCGTAATAATAAATAGATGCTTCTTGGAAGGGTCCCTTTTGATCTTTAAGGTCAGTGAACACGGGCTTAGAAGATGCATAATCTTTAGCCATAAACTTAGAATAAGCAAGTTTAAACCTATATTCTGTGTTTTCTGCACCAGCAAGATTCTTACTGTCTATTTTTTCAAACCATTCGATTGCTTTAGGATAATCTTTTTTTGCATAATAGGACTTACCGATTTGGAAATAAGCCGCTTTTGAATTTGCACTTGCAGGATAATCTCGAATATATTCTAAAAACCTACTTTCGGCATCAACTTCACCAAGTTCTAAAGCACAAACTGCCTGATAAAACCGAACATTTTCTTTCAACAAACTTAGTTCTTGTGTCTCATCTAATTGTAATGTAGACTTTGCTCTTAACTCTTCAACCTTATCAAATTGCGTTGAAGCAGAACTGAACTTTCCCCTTTCAAACAATTCTAGGCCATTTTTATAAGCTTTATTTACCTCTTGCCAAGCTGAATGTTGTGCCAATACCGGTGTACTTAATAAGCTTAAGGCTATACCTACTTGGTAAATTTTTTTATACATACGATCGAATACTCCTTTAAAATAAATCACTTTCAAAATACTGAATTTGTCATAAGAGTCTAGTCTTATAACACAATCCTCTTCAACTTACGAAATTAAGCCATTAGTTCAATGTTTTCCTCAAAAGTTGTCAACAACTGTTAATAACCATAGTACTTTAACTTATTTTAACATAATTCTTTTGACAACCATTTTCGCGAATAATTCCGCTGAACAAACATTATTAGTTCTGGCCAGAAGGGAACGAAAATCAGACTAATAATTTATTATATGAATAAAAAATAGCAATAAAAAAGTTCGACAAAATCATGTCGAACCCCATTGCAGTAAACTGATCCTTTGTAATTAACCTCGTTGACCAGCTAATAAGTAAAGAACTGCCATTCTAACGGCAACCCCATTTTCCACTTGGTCCAAAATTATAGCATGTTTGCTATCCGCTACATCCGAAGTTATTTCAACCCCTCGGTTAATAGGACCTGGATGCATAATGACAATTTCTTTATCTAAGGAATCCAAAATCTTTTTATTTAATCCATATAGCATAGAGTACTCTCTGAGCGAAGGAAAATAAGATATCTCTTGACGTTCTAGTTGTATCCTCAACATGTTGGCAACATCACACCAGTTTAATGCCTTTTTTAAGTCATGTTCCACAAGAACCCCCAATGAACTAATGTATTTAGGAATCAAAGTTGTGGGGCCACAAACCATTACCTGGGCTCCTTGTTTTTGAAGACATAAGATATTTGAAAGTGCTACACGTGAGTGAAGAATATCACCGATGATGGCCACCTTCTTACCCGCCACATCTCCTAATCTTTCACGTATGGAAAAAGAATCCAGTAAAGCCTGCGTTGGGTGCTCATGTGCTCCATCTCCTGCGTTAATAATCTGTGTATTCACATGTCGGCTTAAAAAAACTCCTGCCCCAGCATATGGATGTCGCATGACAATCATGTCCACTTTCATAGCTAGAATATTATTCACAGTGTCAATTAAAGTTTCTCCCTTACTCACAGAAGATGATGAAGCAGCAAAATTAATGGTGTCCGCTGAAAGTCTTTTTTCTGCCAATTCAAAAGACAAGCGTGTGCGTGTAGAATTCTCAAAGAAAACATTCGCTATGGTAATATCTCTTAACGAAGGGACCTTCTTTATTGGTCGGTTCAAAACCTCTTTAAAGTTAGCCGCAGTATCAAGGATAAGCTGAATATCGTTATTATTTAAATCCTTTATACCTAATAAGTGGCGAGTACTAAGTTTCTCTGATGCTGACATTTGTTAAACAATAAAACTATTCCTATTTTTTTTCGGTAATTAATACGATGCTATCATTATCATCTGCTTCCTTCCAGCTAACAATAACTTTCTGTGAATCAATAGAATCTACCTGGATACCGATGTAATCTGGTTGAATTGGAATCTGCCTTGAAAATCTTCTATCTACTAAAACCAATAACTCAATTCGATTTGCTCGACCAAATGCTTGTACGGCATCCATGGCAGACCGAATTGTTCTTCCAGTCCACAATACATCATCAACCAAGATGACATCTTTTCCTTCAACAATAAAATCTATCTCAGTACTATTGGCCAACAAAGGACTAGAACCCTTCATCCGAAAATCATCCCGATAAAAAGTAATATCTAACATGCCGTTAGGTACCTCTACTCCAATTAGTTCTTTAATTTCTTTAACTAACCTATTTGCTAAAAAGGTTCCCCTTGGTTGAATTCCAATGATTACTGCCTGACTAAAATCACCGTGATTTTCAATTAATTGTTGAGACAATCGCTTGAGCGTAATCTGAAACTTTGGTCCATCTAATAATTTCGATTGTTTCATTTATGGAGTTATTTAGGCAAACTTAAGGCATTTTTTTTAAAAATCGTAATGCATGTTTCTTTTCAAAGCATACAACGAACATAAAAAAAGCAGCTTTTTAAATAAGCTGCTTTTTTTCAATTAATTACTCCCTTGGAATAAACCTTGGTAGGTTCCATAAATTTTATTTACCTCATCGAGCAACTCCTTCTGATTAGAAGAAGTTAGTATTTGTTGATAATTTTGAATTGCTGCTAATCCAAATCTCATATTCCTAATTTCCAGATTGGGTTTTGATTCGGCTATAGCCATATAATAGGCCATATTCTCCCTTAAAAATTTTAAATTACGTTTCGTAATTTCGTTTGCTTTTTCGGTTTCGCCCACTTTATACATGGCATCAATTAAGCCTGTATAGCTAAATACTTCTGACATTAGATAGGCTTTTTTAGGTAAGTTTTCATAGGCATTATTCACTAAAATCTTGGCCTCTGCAGTTTTTCCCATTGTTAATAAATTTTGCGCAGTTTCTCCAAAAATTGTCCCAGCGTACATGCTGATATATCTATAAGAGTCCGGATCCAAATATTCAGAATGAGCTATATTCCCCCAGCTGAATTTAGTTATTATGTTATTAAAAGTGCCCTCAACATCCGTAATTGGTGCAGAAGTTTCTCCTTCAGAAGGTATTGCCACAGGCATTAAGCGCATTGTAAATCCCTCACCAACTAAATACTTATCCAGTCCAATAAAGTTTTCTTCGGGCGTTGTTGTCGTGAAATATACAGGTCGTTTCCAATTGTTATTCGCCAAAATAGCCAATATAGAAAGATCGGCACGGCTCACAATGTTACTGCTATATGTCCATTGCATTGTATCTACAATTGCATCTTCCCATTCTTTAGGAACAACCTTGTTTGCTAGAACGGCCTGCTTATCCACTACATATTGCATATTTTTGGTTGGTAAAACATTCGCCCAATCTCCGCTTTGTAATTGAACCTTATTTTGAGGATCATCTGATAACATGATCTCCATAAGATCCTGTATATCTACAAAACCAGGTACTTTGTAATCATTATAATAAATCACATCTCGAACACCATCCTTAATTTTTTCAGGATCAATATTTATAGGCAGGGCATCTGCATCATTAACTTTATGCATCATTTGTTTCATATACCAATCTGCACTTAATAAACTTAAGTTTACAACACGTACATCCGTACGGAACCCTTCAACCTCTTGTATGTACCATAAAGGATAAGTATCATTATCTCCATAACTAAAAAGTATAGCATTTGGTGCACAAGATTCTAAATAATTCCTAGCCATGTCTTTTGCTAAGAATTTTTCAGATCGATCATGGTCATCCCAGTTTTGACTCGCAAGCAATACTGGTCCGGAAAGAATAGAAAGTGTAGTGGCACCAATTGCTGCTGATTTAGCATTTATTTTTTTAGTTAATAAATCGCTTATCCAAATTACCCCAAGTCCAACCCAAATACAAAAGGCATAAAAAGATCCTGCAAATGCATAATCTCGTTCTCTAGGCTGCATTGGAGTTTGGTTGAGATATAAAACAATGGCCAAGCCTGTGAAAAAGAACAGAAGTGCAACGACGGATGCTTCTCTTTGTTGCTTTTTGAATTGCCATAAAGCCCCCAATATTCCTAGAATCAATGGTAAAAAGAAATAGGTATTCCTTGCTGGATTCTCAAGCTCTGAGCTAGGAAGATTGTTTTGTCCTCCCAAACGGATATTATCAATTGGTTTAATTCCCGAAATCCAATTGCCTTCAGTAAAGGAACCATGCCCTTGCTGATCGTTTTGTCTACCCACAAAGTTCCACATAAAATACCTACTGTACATGTGGCCAATTTGATAGCCGAAGAAAAATTTAATATTATCAACCATTGTCGGTTGATCGGCTGGTCCTAGATTTAAGAAATCGCGGTAAAAAGTTTCATGTTTGTCCGAATAAATCCGAGGAAACAATGTTGAACGGCTCCATTGATAATCGAATTTTTTCTTTGCTACAACATATTTATCAGCGTCTTTACGGTAAATATTTCCTGTTTCAAAGATATCGGTTGGTTTTGCATCAAAATACCGTCCTTTAAAAAGTGGTTCGTCTCCGTATTGTTCTCTATTCAAATAACTTAAAAATGAAAAAGCATTATCCGGATCACTATTATTTAAGGTTGGATTAGCTTTAGAACGAATTGAAATCATAGTAAAGGAACTGTATCCAAAAATAATAAAACACAGGCTTAAAAGGGCGATGTTTAGAATCGGTTTTAATTTTTTTCCAGAATACCAAATACCATAAACTAATGAGCCAATTAATAATACACCAAATACAGCTACACCCGTACCGAAGCCCATTCCAAGTGTATTCACGAAGAATAAATCAAAATATGCAGCGAATTTAACGATATATTGAATCACTCCCCAAAGAACTACCCCTAAAATCGCAACCCCAATTAATAAAGTTTTAATAACTCCTTTTGAGGTAACTTTAGGACTCCTTTTAAAATAAATAACCAATGCAATAGCGGGGATTACCAATAAGTTCAATAAATGCACACCTATAGAAAGTCCCATTACATATGCAATCAGTATTAGCCATCGATCAGCACCCGGTTCATCAGCCCTTATCTCCCATTTTAAGATTGCCCAAAATACAACAGCTGTACATAATGAAGACATAGCGTATACCTCAGATTCAACCGCTGAAAACCAAAAAGTATCCGAAAATGTATAAGCCAAAGCCCCAACAAGTCCAGCGCCAAAGATGTTTATCATTGCTGTTTTTGGGATTTCAATACCGTTTGAAACCTTTGCATATGTTTTGCGGGCTAAAGCAGTTATTGTCCAGAACAAAAATGTAATGGTTAATCCACTACAAACCGCGGAGCCAACATTCATCCAATAGGCTATTCGAGAATTATCACCGAATGCAAAATTTGAAAACAAATTTTGGATCATTAAAAATAAGGGAGCTCCTGGCTGATGCACAATTTGCATCTTATAAGCTGAAGCGATAAATTCACCAGTATCCCACCAGCTGGTCGTTTTCTCTAAGGTCAATATGTAAGTCAAGGTGGCGATAATTCCACACACCCAACCTAACAGATTATTGATTTTGTTATAGTTCATACTTAATAATAGAAAGTTTTCTAAAAATCTGCTTCGAAAATAAGGATTCCGATTTATAAATAAACAAATTGTTTCCATTAAATAAGAAAAACATCGCTCAATTCACTTAATGGTACTAAACACAATTTAAACGAAAAAAAATATTCAATTGAAAATCAGTATATTTAATAAATTTCCTAAATATTTATTTGTAGATAAGAAAAACCGGTGTATATTTGCATCGTCAAAAGGGAATAACCTTGACGACAATCATAAAAGATTGCCCAATAGTATAATGGTAGTACGACAGTTTTTGGTGCTGTTTGTCTTGGTTCGAATCCAGGTTGGGCAACTTCAAAAAAAAGAAAAGACTGAGTTATTCAGTCTTTTCTTTTTTTTGAATTAGTCGTCCCAATATCTTAAGATGAATCACTTTAGGGGGAAAAAAAAGGAAAGTTTTAAACAATGAAATTACCATAAAATCTTAATTAACAAGATTTTACAAATCACCAAGTAATATCAGATCAACATCCCTTATAAATGTGAATATTAAATACCTACCTATCAATGTATCTAATTTTAAAATCTGAAACATTTATCTAACTTTGCCCTAACTTAAAATTTATACGCCTTGAGGAAGGGATTAAGAATGATTAGTCAACGAAATTTCTATATAAAATTCCATAACAAAAACATCTCACCATGCCTTTGCAATTTAATACCGTAAAATTATTTGCTGGTTCAGGAACCCTAGAATTAGCAGAGAAGATTTCAAAATCATACGGAAAACCACTAGGAGACATGACATTGTCAAAGTTCTCGGACGGCGAAATTCAACCATTCTACAACGAATCAGTACGTGGTAGCGATGTTTTCCTGATTCAATCGACCAATCAACCAACCGATAACTTATTAGAGTTATTGTTAATGATTGATGCGGCAAAACGCGCATCTGCTCATTACATTACCGTTGTTGTCCCGTATTTTGGCTATGCACGTCAAGATCGCAAGGACAAACCGCGTGTTGCTATTGGTGCAAAAATGATTGCTAATCTGATTACAGCTGCTGGCGCACACCGTATCATGACCATGGATCTACATGCTGCACAGATTCAAGGTTTTTTTGATATTCCGGTCGATCATTTAGATGGTGCAATTATCTTCGTACCCTACATTAAATCACTGAATCTTGAAAACTTAGTAATTGCATCCCCAGATATGGGTGGTTCTTACAGAGCTCGTACTTTCGCAAAATACTTCAATGCTGAGGTGATCATTTGTGATAAACGCAGAAAGCGCGCAAACGAAATTGAATCAATGTCAATTATTGGTGATGTTACAGGTATGGACGTAGTATTAATTGATGATATCTGTGACACAGCAGGAACGCTGTCTAAAGCGGCTGCATTAATTATGGAAAGCGGAGCTAGATCTGTACGCGCTGTGTGTACTCACGCTGTTCTCTCTGGCAAAGCCTATGAAACGATAGAAAACTCTGTTCTTTCAGAAATGATTGTTACAGACACAATTCAATTAAACCCGGAAAAAGTATCTCAAAACACAAAGATTAAACTTCTTTCTACAGCAAATCTTTTTGCTGGTGCTATCAAAAATATCAACGAACACAGTTCAATTTCTGACCTGTTTGATGTAAAATAGTTATTTGTTTGAACAATCAACTTTTTGATATAAAGCGGCAATCATTAGAGATTGCCGCTTTATTTTTAATAAACCATCAGATTAAGAGGGTATTTTCGAGCGATAGTTTGTTTATTCAAACAAATTAAATATCTTTGCACCTCAAATTTCTAATAAATAAAAATATGAAATCAATTGCTATTAGCGGTTCTGTTAGACAGAACGTAGGGAAAAGAGATGCAAAAGAGACGCGTTATGAAGGAAACGTTCCTGCGGTTCTTTATGGTGGTAAAGAACAAACACACCTTTCTGTATCCGCAGCTGATTTGAAAGCAGTTCTTTACACTCCTGAAGTGATTTTTGTAGAGTTGGATGTCAACGGCAAAAAAACAAGAGCGATCGTTCAAGAAGCTCAATTTCACCCATTAACAGACCTTATCACCCATGTTGACTTTCTAGAGTTATTTGATGATAAAGAAGTCTCTGTGAACATTCCTATCAAATTAACTGGAACATCTCCAGGTGTTAAAATGGGGGGTAAACTAGTTCAAAAATTAAGAAGCCTTCGTATTAAAGCTTTACCTAATAACTTACCTCAAGAAATAGAAGTACCTATGGAAGCTCTTGAAGTAGGTAAATCTGTTCGCGTTGATCAGATTAAATTATCCGATGCTAAAGTTTTGAACAATGGTGATGATACAATCGTTTCAGTTATTATGTCTCGTGCATTGCGTCAAGCCGAACAAGAGGCAGCAAAAACAGCTGGAAAACCTAAAAAATAATCTTCTTAAAGCCTTAGGCTAAAAAGACAAAAAGGGCATTCTAAATAGATTGCCCTTTTCTGTTATAAAAGAATTTAATTTCTTAAACTTTAAACCAATAACCCTACTATCGAAACCTCTTAGTACAAAATATGCTTTTTAGTAAAATCGATGATGTGATTTTAAACTTGGAGATCAAATCAAATAATTTACACAGATAATTCCCATATTTTATATGATTAAAAGGACGACCTAAATATTTTTTTAAGCAGGTTCATAAAACTGTTTCAACATTTTTATGATTCAAAATATTCCCATAAAAATCTCTATTTTTGCTGCATGAATTTTTTAGTTGTAGGCTTAGGAAATATAGGAAAGGAATATGCTGATACCAGACATAATATTGGCTTTATGGTCGCCGATGATCTCGTTAAACAAGCAGGTTGTACTTGGTCTGCCTTACGGCATGCCTATTATACGGAGTTCAAGCAACGCGGACATAATGTACATGTGATTAAACCAACAACCTTCATGAATCTAAGCGGCAAGGCTGTAAACTACTGGATGAATGAGCTTAAGGTACCTGTTCATAACATCTTAGTTATTGTCGATGATTTAGCGATTCCTTTTACATCTTTAAGAATTAAACCTAAAGGGTCAGCTGCCGGACATAATGGATTAAAATCAATTGAAGCCTCGATAGGAAGACAAGATTATCCTAGGTTAAGATTTGGAATTGGTGATAATTACGCGAAAGGAAGACAGATTGATTATGTCTTAGGACCTTTCGATAAAGAAGAACAAATGGAACTTCCCTCCTTGATTGAACAATCCGTTAAAATGATCAATAGTTTTATAAATATTGGTATTGAACTCACCATGACAAATTTCAACACCAAATAATAGAATACATCAATTAAGCTCCCAAAAAAGTGAGCTTAATTGATGTATGATAAAAATTAGATAAACGGATTTAAGAATGCCTTATTCCGATATCCCCTATTTTGGTTCCTTCTCTTCTTTATTTTTTTCGGTTTTTTGCTCACTGTCGAGTTTTTGTATTGCTTTATTCACTTGTTTTTTTGTTCTAATTTTCACGACACCATACTTCTCTTTTCCATAAGGAATATCTGTTTCGGTTTTATTTTTTATGACGGAAATATCTTCAATTAAGTTTGGATCTAGCTGATCGACAACCTCCTTGTCGACTTGTTTATCGTCTATAAAGTATGTGGCATTTTTTAAAATTTCATCATCAACTTGTTGTAAACCATCCCTAATTTCGAGTTTTTTCCCCTTTGAGGAAGAAGCAAATGCCTTCGTTTGTATTATAATGACTCCGTCCTTGGCATCATCTCCATATAATTCAACAGCGGTCGTTTTATCTTTGATTATTCTCATCGATTCTATTTGGTTAGGATCAATATCTGACATGTTATAATCCTTAGGCATCGTTTGATCGTCTAAAACCACCGAAGGCTTAAGATCTCCCAAACTTTTCCTAGTTTTAACGGTATCTCGGCTCCTTATATTCTCCGGTTTATTGGCTGATATTTTCACTGACCGAACCTCGGATTTATTCCCATTTTCAATAACTTTAGCACTGTCCAACGCGAGGTTTTCACGAATTAAAACCTGGTTGATTTGGTTTCCATCAGCTTGAGATTTCTTGGATTGGATATCCTTTTGTTCAACTGACAGTTTGATCACTTGGTTCAAATCCGTCTCACTCATGTTGATCGTTACCTGCGCGATTTTTGCCTCAGCATGGTTTGCGGTAAAAGTAATTCCAGTCAGAATCAATGCAGGGAGCAAAACCCCATATTTACCGAGCTCAAATTTAGAAGATCGTTTTTTATTCATCATCATAATGCGTTTTTTTAAGGTTTTAAAATTAAACTGATTGCCCAGACCAAGGACTTCTCCTTGAGATGAAACATTCAATAGTGAATATTGATAGGCTTGTTTATTTATCCCCATCTCCAATACCTTTTGATCAGTAAAGTATTCTAAATTTTGAGATACCGCTCTGCGCATGAACCATATCAGAGGGTTAAACCAACAGCTTATCGTAATTATTTCAAACAATAATTTATCCAATGTGTGAAGGCCTTTCACATGAATATTCTCATGCTTGAAAATATCTTGAAGTTCAAATTCATGATGCTTATTTATATGCAAATAAATAGTTTTGAAAAAGGAAAATGGAGCGATTGAAAAGGCTACATTCCTAAAGAGGTAATTATTCCACATCCCCGGAGTAGAATTCCGATGAATACGTACTAAACTAAAAAATTGAAGAATAAATTTTAACAAAAACAATACAGAGCCTATTGAGAGTATTAAAATAAAAAAATCTTGAACTGAAAATATAGTATACTGTTTCAAATCGTCAAGAGGCAAATAAGATAACACCAGTCCCTGTGGAATTTCAAGGGTTGAAGAAAATAAATTTTTAAGGTCGATAAAAGGATAAAAAAAGGAATATAAACTGCCAAATATAAAATAAACTCTGTTCAGTCTATAAAAAGTTAGTTTCTTCAATAATAGGAAATAGCCTAAATACAATAAGCTAAGCAAAAGATTAACTTGAATAATATATGTCAATATAGATTCCATTTTTTCTATTTATTTTGCTTAATCATTTCCATCAATTCTTGCAATTCTTCTTTACTCAATTTCTCTTGTTTAATAAAAAAAGAAACCATTTCCTTATAAGAATTCTTAAAATAATCACCGACAAAAGAGCTCATAAATTTCTCCTTATACTGCTCGGCACTAATAAGAGGTTCATACCGCTTTGCATTGGCATATTTCACAGCTTTAACATACCCCTTGCGTTCTAAATTCCTAATGGTGGAAGCTAGTGTGGTATAGGGCATGCTTGCGTCATCTAAATTACCCAGAATATCTCGAACGAACCCTCCGTTTAATTTCCAAATCGATAGCATTGCTTCCTCTTCTTGAATCGTTAATTTTTCCATTGTCTCTACTTAATATTCACTAATATACGATTTTTTCGTAGACAACCAAGAAACTTTAGTTTTTTTTTAAAATCAGCAATAATATAAAAGCAAAATATATCATCATCAACCCTCAAGCTAGTTCTAATGCCCTCCAACCAAGAATTCCCGATAACTCAAAACACAAATAATAAAAAACACAATATGTCCCAAAATGACGATTAGCTGTCAATTTTATTCGAATTAACCGTTCATAAATAGAAATCAATTTTATACATTTGTAGGAACACGATTTATGTAATAAACAAATAATACAAGAAATTTGATTATGTCTGAAACTGCATCTATAACCTTAAATGAGTCTACTTTCGAAATGCCAGTAATCACCGGTACTCAGAATGAAAAGGCTCTGGATATTTCAAAATTAAGAGACCAATCAGGGTACATTACGTTGGATCCAGGCTTTAAAAACACAGGATCAACTAAAAGTGCAATTACCTTTTTAGATGGTGAACAAGGGGTCCTTCAATACAGGGGATATGCCATTGAAGACTTAGCAGAAAAATCAACGTTCTTAGAAGTAGCCTATCTATTAATTTTTGGCGATTTACCAACCAGAGAGGTTTTAGAGAAATTTCGTAAAGATATTCGTGCCCAAATGCTTATCCATGAAGATATGAAAAATTTCTTCACTGGATTTCCGTCAAAATCCCACCCGATGGGACAGCTTTCCTGTTTAGTCGGTGTCCTTTCTTCATTCTATCCAGAATCCCTTAATCCGAATCAAAGTGAAGAAGAGGAAAACAAAACAATCATTAATTTATTGGCTAAAATGCCTACGATAGTGTCTTGGATCCAGAAAAAATCATTGGGGCACCCTGTGGTATACCCAAAGAATAATTTAGGATATATCGAGAACTTTTTGAATATGATTTTTGGTGAATCAAACCAAGATAAAACGTTTGATCCACTTATAATTGATGCTATGCATAAGTTATTAATCTTACACGCTGACCATGAACAAAATTGTTCTACATCTACAGTACGCATGGTAGGATCTTCGAATGCCAATCTATATGCCTCCATTTCCGCTGGTATCAATGCTCTTTGGGGCCCTTTACATGGTGGAGCAAACCAAGCTGTTATAGAAATGTTAGAGGCTATAAAAGAAGATGGTGGTGATGCTGATAAATACTTAGCTAAAGCAAAAGACAAAAATGACCCTTTCCGTTTAATGGGATTTGGACATCGAGTATATAAAAACTTCGATCCTCGTGCAAAAATCATAAAAAAAGCATGTGATGATGTACTCGAAAAATTAGGTGTAAATGATCCGATATTAGCTATAGCGAAACGTCTTGAAGAAGCCGCCCTTAGTGACCAATACTTCATTGACCGTAAATTATATCCAAACGTTGATTTTTATTCAGGAATAATCTACCGCGCACTAGGATTTAATTCAGATATGTTTACTGTATTATTTGCTTTAGGCAGACTTCCAGGATGGATCGCCCAATGGAAAGAAATGCGTGATAATAAAGAACCAATTGGACGTCCTAGACAAGTGTATATTGGAGAAACTGTTCGTCCTTATGTAGAGATTGAAAAAAGATAAATAAATATTATCGTGAAGGAAAGGCTAAGCTTAATTGCTTGGCCTTTTTGCTTTAGTTTCCAAGGTGCTTTTTAAGACGATGAACAGGAAATTCAGATCCTAGCCCACCCAGGTGTTAATAAGATCCACAACATTACATCAAAGAAAATTAAACATCTACTAAATACATTATTGAGCGATTAACTAAAATGACTTAAATCCAACTACAAAATGTTTTAATTCGTAAACTAGCCACACACGCTTAGCGATGAGTCAGTTTCCGCAGCATTTTTATGAAACCTCCAAAATGGAAAACAATTAATTATCTCTTTGCTGTAATGAGGAAATACATGACTGCTTGACGTAACTTACATTCTTTATAATGCTGAAAAAGCATTCATCTTATTTAATTCAGAAAAATTAAATTACAGTGTAAAAGAGAAGAATAGTGTATGGCAATTAACGAACAGAAATTCGTTTAACAATTGTTTCGGAACCGCAAGATACACGAACAAAATAAAAACCTTCAGAAAGTTTTTGTTGAGAGTCAAAGTTAAGATTTTGCAAACCAGGATCTAGACTTCCATTGTGAAGGCTTAAAACTTCATTTCCTAATGCATCCATCACTTTAATAAAAACAGTGTTCGTCTTGCTTAATTTAAATGTTACAGAAATCTGTTCGGAAATAGGATTGTAAAATACTTTTACGTTTGTAATAAGCTTATCATTTTCAACATCAATCGATTTAATCTTTTTTACATTTCGATTAATGGTGGAAACTAACGCTAAAGTATTTTCAGAATATTTTGTTGTATCAGAAGAAATTAGTGAAGTATTAGCATGAGCATATCCCACCACAGCCCATAAAAGGAGTATTTTATAGATTGCAATTCGATGTATTTTTCTCAATTCTAATTTCATGATAAATTTAGATGCTTAACGAAAGGTTTGGTTTAATCAAAAATAACAATTAAATCCTTAATTCCTAACACAAAAGTAATTATTTCATATGTTTATTCATGAATTTCTTAAGTCCTTTAACAATTTTTAACAGGAGTTAACGTTGTGGATTAAAAATTGTAATTTCGCAGCAGATTTTCAAGAGACTAAATAGAATTAGTTATGGCAATGGATCATAAACAAAAACTTCAACGCTTAAGTTGGTCAGGTTTATTAATTAGTTTGGGTATCATCTTTGGCGATATCGGAACCTCTCCCCTATATGTATTCAAAGCTATTTTCAACAAAGGAGAAATTACCGAAATGGTTATTTTTGGGGGCCTCTCTTGCATATTCTGGACACTAACTCTGCAAACTACCATTAAATACGTCTTAATAACCCTGAACGCTGATAATAAGGGTGAGGGAGGGATACTATCTTTATTTTCTTTAGTAAGAAAGCGCGCCAAATGGCTTGTGATTCCTGCCATTATCGGTGGTAGTACCCTACTTGCAGACGGAATGATAACGCCGGCAATCACCATCTCTTCAGCTGTAGAAGGTTTAGCAATCAAAGTTCCACATTTCCCAACTATTCCAGTTGTAGTCATTATTATTTCAACATTATTTCTAATTCAACGTTTTGGAACCAATATAGTTGGGCGTGTCTTCGGACCATTAATGTTCATCTGGTTCTCAACGATTGGGATCTTAGGAATTTCTTATTTAGGACATACTCCTGAAATCTGGAAATCAATTAATCCCTATTACGCTTACCAATTGTTAGCGAATTATCCCAACGCATGGTTTATCGTCGGGGCAATATTTTTATGTACAACAGGAGCTGAGGCCCTTTATTCAGATATGGGACATTGCGGAAAATCCAACATCCGTGTAAGTTGGATTTTCGTCAAGTTAACCTTAATTATAAATTACTTTGGCCAAGGTGCATGGCTTTTGGACCACAAAGGTACTGTGTTAGGCGAGATAAATCCATTCTATGCAATTATGCCCGACTGGTTTGTCATATGGGGTGTTGCCATAGCAACTATTGCCGCAATTATTGCCAGTCAGGCTATGATTTCAGGATCTTTCACCTTGATTTCAGAGGCTGTACGTCTCAATATTTGGCCAAAAGTTGCCATTAGATATCCTAGTGACCATAAAGGCCAAATTTATGTCCCTTCAATCAATTTGATTTTATACCTGGGTTGTATGTTGATTATTCTAATTTTCCGTGAATCCAGCAACATGGAAGCAGCCTATGGTTTAGCGATAAATTTAACCTTTATCACAACGACTATTCTGATGATTTTTTTCATGATAAGGAAACGCATACATCCAATTTTGGTTGGTCTATTTACTGTGGTTTACCTTAGCATTGAATTCATCTTTTTGTTGGGTAATATAAGTAAGATAACCCATGGAGGATGGTTAACCCTATTACTCGCATTAACTTTGTTTATAATTATGTACAGCTGGCACGGAGCTAGAAAGATAAAAAATAGCTTTGTTAAATTCGTTGACATAAAGGAGTATTTCCCTATTTTATCTGAATTAAGTGAAGATCAGTCTGTCCCCTATTTTTCATCGCACTTGGTCTATTTGACAAGTGCAAATAATATTCATGAGGTTGAATCAAAAATCACCTATTCAATTATAAATAAGAAACCAAAGAGAGCTGACGTTTACTGGTTGGCACACGTAGATGTTGTCGATAATCCCCATACTAAAGAATACCGGGTGACTCAACTCATCCCTGGAAAACTAATACGCATCGATTTTCATTTAGGATTTCGCGAAGAGCAAAAGATTAGTTTATTGTTCCGCAAAGTAGTAGAGGACATGGTAAAGAATAACGAGATTAACATTACCAGTAACTATAACACGTTAAAAAAACACAACATACCTGGAGATTTCAACTTCGTAGTTTTAGAAAAAGTGATCTCTAAAACTCATTTTCTAAAATGGAATGATAAGATCATTCTAGAAATTTATAAGATTTTGAAGAAATTTAGCTTATCTGAAGAAAAAGGATTTGGATTAGATAGCAGTTTTGTAACACTGGAACGCGTTCCCTTAACCATTCCCAATACCGAGGAGGTTAAACTCAAACGGCTTTAAAAAAAACACACTAGGAAGAATCACGATTCTTCCTAGTGTGTTTTTATCTCAACTACCCCTCCCTATTCGTTTATATCTCTTAATTTCGAATGCTTATAACCGTAACCGAAATAAATTACCAATCCAATCAGTAGCCATATGATAAAGATTATCCAATTACTTGCTCCAAGTTCAGACATCAGATAAAGGTTTATCAACACACCAGTAACGGGTAATAAAGAAAAATTAAATTTGAAACTGAGAATACTCATAATAAGCCATACTAACCAAAAAACAATGAGTAATGACTTATGAATTAATAGTTTCATCGAACCCATAGTAGTCCATTCGGATAAGGATTCTGAACCAAATTTATAGGTTAAGATGATCCCTACAATAAATCCCAGTCCTACTATATATTTCCCATTAATATAAGGTACTTTAAATTTAGACTTTTTAGATATTCCAGAATGGTCCATATACAATACACCACAACAAACTAAAATAAAGGCAAAAAAAGTTCCAACAGACGTTAAATCTACAAAAAAGTCCATTTTAAAGAACAACGCAGGAACCGCCACTACTATACCTGTTACAATGGTTGCAAAAGAAGGTGTTTTATATTTAGGATGAATTACTGCAAACCTTTTCCATAAGAGGCCATCTCTACTCATGGTCATCCAGATTCTAGGTTGAGCTAATTGAAACACCAATAAGGCACTGGTAATTGCGATTACAGATGTCACCGAGATAACTCCTGCCATGTGATCAAATCCTACATATTCAAAAACATAGGCCAATGGATCTTTTACATTTAATTCCTTATAGTTAACCATGCCTGTCAAAACAATGGTGATAGCGACATACAAAATTGCACAGATAATTAAACAATAAATCATTGCTTTAGGTAGATCCCTCTGGGGATTCTTACATTCCTCTGCGGTTGTTGAAATTGAATCAAAACCAATGAACGCAAAGAAAACAGCAGCAACTCCACTCATTACGCCAGAAAATCCATTTGGTGCAAATGGTGTCCAATTCTCAGGCTTTACAAAGAAAATTCCTCCAAAAATTACCGCTAGGATAATTCCGATTTTGATGATAACCATTATATTACTTGCCCTTCTGGATTCCTTAATTCCTATGTAAACCAACCAGGTAACCAAAAAGGTGATTAATCCCGCGGGTATATCTAGAATTATAGGAATATCAAGAATACGAGGTGCAGATTGGTAAGCTTGCAGCGCAATCTTATCAATGCTTTCCATCTTATCTAGACCTATATCCAAAAATTTGTGATGTGCATCTATGGCATACCCAGGCGCCATTGTTAACCACTTGGGTAGATGGATTCCAAATCCCTCGAGCATAGAGACAAAATATTGAGACCATGAAATTGCGACTACCATATTAGAAACAGCATACTCTAGAACCAGAGCCCACCCAATAATCCATGCGAAAAGTTCACCGAAGGCCACATAAGCATAGGTATATGCACTCCCAGAAACAGGAACTGTACTGGCAAACTGAGCGTAAGATAAAGCTGTAAAAACACAGGCAAAAGCAACGAACACAAACAGTAGGGAAACCGCAGGCCCCCCATTGTAGCTGGCCAAACCAATGGTACTGAATATTCCAGCACCTACAATAGCGGCAATACCTAAGGATATTAAATCTCGAACACCTAAAATCTTAGCAAGCCCGGAGCCACCTTTCTCGGCATCAGAAAGAATTTGGTCTACGCTTTTCTTGCGGAAAAGTCTATTTGACATATTAAGTTAATTTATTGGATAAAGTCACAAAAGTGAACAAAATTATGACAAATATGTCATTTTATCCTGAATATAAATGTACACTTCTTTAAAATTAAGCAAATGGACCGCTGTGTATTCCTTTAATATTTCTGCTAAAGCCAGTTCCTTTTCAGATGAAACTTGAAAATTCCAAATTCGTTTTGAGATACCAAATAAAGGTTTTGAGAGTTGATCAATGCTTTTGTATTCGTAAATATACTTCCAGGAAAGAAATTTTTCATAGAAATCCATAAATCCAACTGTGTCGTGAACCCCAATGGTTTGAAGATACCCTTTTAGGATGGGCCTATTGATATTTTCAAGATTTTCATAAAGTCTGGATACTTGAACAAGTTCTTGGCTAATCAAAAGATGATCCAACAGAAGTTCAATTGCAATGTGAGACATAAAAGTGCCTCGAATTGGCGTATTTTTTAAAACAGGCTCTAATTTTGGACGTAATGCATGGCAGTGTGTCAAAAAAAAGGAACTTCCATGAAAGAGTTTATCCACTTCGATATGCCTATACCAACCTTCTGAAATCTCCATACTCAAGGGATGACTCATTAATTGATCTTCAAATTTTTGGGGATGAAAAACATAGGATTTATCTACATTTTTTAAAAGATCTGGCAATAAACTTCCCAATACACGTTCTGGCTGGGTGGCATACCTTTCGAAATAAAAGTGAGAAAGAAAGTTCATATTTATGCTGTATCCAAATAAATTATCTGTAAGATACATTATAATCTCTTATCTTTGCAATCTTAAACAAAAAATCTTAAGGGTTATAATTATGAACTTTGTAGAAGAACTACGCTGGAGAGGTATGCTTCAAGATATCATGCCAGGAACAGAAGAATTATTAAACAAAGAACAGGTCGCGGGCTATATAGGCTTCGATCCTACCGGCGATTCTCTTCATGTCGGTCATCTGACACAAATCATGACATTGATACACTTTCAACATGCAGGTCATAAACCTGTAGCATTGGTTGGCGGTGCAACAGGAATGATTGGCGACCCCTCGTTCAAATCTGCAGAGCGAAACTTATTGGATGAACAAACTCTACTTCATAATGTCAACGCCCTAAAAACTCAGTTAACCAAATTTTTACAGTTTGGAGATGGAGTTAGCGATGCCAAAATGGTAAACAATTTCGATTGGTTTAAGAATTTTGGATTCTTAGATTTTATCCGCGATGTAGGCAAGCTCATTACTGTAAATTATATGATGGCAAAGGATTCTGTAAAAAAACGTTTAGAAGGCGAAAACGGGTTATCTTTTACCGAATTTTCTTATCAACTGATTCAAGGGTATGATTTTTATTATTTATGGAAAAATCATAACTGTAAAATTCAGATGGGTGGTTCAGATCAATGGGGCAATATATTGACAGGCAGCGAAATAGTTCGTCGCCAAGATCATGGAACAGTTTATGGACTGACAACTCAATTGATCAAAAAATCTGATGGGCAGAAATTTGGTAAAACTGAATCAGGTGCTGTCTGGCTTGATCCAAAAAAGACTAGTCCTTATAAATTCTACCAATTCTGGATGAATGCAACTGATGATGATTGTAAACAATGGATTAAGATATTCACTTTAAAAACGCAGAAAGAAATTGATGAAATTCTTTCTGATCATGATGCAGCACCGCATTTGAGAATTGTTCAAAAAGCTTTGGCGAAAGATATCACAATCAGAACACATTCTGAACAAGATTACCAAACCGCGGTTAAAACATCCGAATTCCTTTTTGGGAATGGGGATTTAGAATTCCTTTCAAATATGGACCATGATGCTGTTTTAGAGGTTTTTGATGGTGTTCCACAGTACAATCTCACAAAAGAAAAATTGGTAGGAATTAATATTCTTGATCTACTAGCAATCGAAACACAAGTTTTCCCATCAAAAGGAGAGGCAAAAAAAATGTTAACAGGTGGAGGAGTTTCCTTAAATCGTCAGAAATTAACAGATGTAGAAGTGCTCATCAATTCGGATCAATTCATCAACAATAAATATTTGATCATTCAACGGGGAAAGAAAAATTATTTTTTGATTACAGTTGAATAACTAGGAAAAAAATGGATAAAAAAAGAATGCCGTAACTTATTAAATAGGATGCGGCATTCTTTTTAGATATCTACTTATTAGCCTAATATTTAATTATACTGTATTTTAATTCTTTCTTGCCTGATACGCTATTGATTTGAGAATAAAAGACCAAGGTGTAGACCCCTTTATTAACTGGAGTAAACTCAAAAACAATTGGCTCATAAGAAATTGTTGACAGATTCAATGCGTCTGCCCTGAGTTCCATTTGTTGAACTTTGACTTCTGTATAAGCGGTAATTTGATTCTTTAAATTTAATTTGATAGCCCGCGCATTATTTTGAAAATTAATTGAGACATCACTGTCAGAAACCAAATTCACAAAACGCACCTTGGCATTCCCATTGCCTGGAACCAATAAACTATCAGTCGTTAAAAGATATTTTATACCTGTTTGCTCATCTGTTCTGCCATAAAAGAAAATTGAATAAAATTTACTAGCCTGAAAATCAAAGTTTCCACTAAACACCTGTGCTTTTTTTGATTCTGAGATTAACTCAATCAGTCTTTTCCCTGGAAAAACAGTACGATAGCTAAGATAACCTGCCGTAGAAAATGATTCATTATCCTTATTCAAGGTTTTGTGATCAACCTGAAAATCGACATTTTTTAGCTCCTCTATCCCATTAAAAGCAGCCAAACCAGCAAATGTACTCAAGGAACCATTAGATTCCAGAATTGAATCCTCTGTTTTACAGCTACCTAGAAGTGTAAAAAGACTCAACATTAAACAAATAGCAACATCACGTTTGATGATAAACATATTATCTTTATTAATTATATTTCCTTATCTACTACGAGTTTGGACAGCTTATTGCTACAAGTTCATATAATTCAAATCAATTGAGCCTTACATTCTCTCATTTTTTTTTAAGTTTGTAAGAAAGAAAATAGCGTCATTTACATGGCTAAACTAAATACATTTAAAAACGGCAGTGGGATTTCAAGGTCAAAAAAGGCAAAAAACACCACTATTTCATATCAATCCAGGAGAAAGACGAAGTCTTTTGATCAGTTTAATTTTTCAGAAGGTCAACGAAAGGCTCTGAAAATATTAGGTTTGTTTTTACTCCTATTAGCTGGTTTATTTACGGTAGCGTTTGTTTCCTACCTCTTCACTTGGAAATCGGATCAAAGCTATATTGCAATGAGTAATGGGGGCTGGGGTACCCTGCTACAGACTTCACAAGAACTTAATCAGGAATCCACCGATATTCCTATAGTTCAGAACAAACTTGGAAAATTCGGTGCCCTATTAGCAAACCAATTTATATATGAGTGGTTTGGAGTCGCCTCCTTCTTATTCATAATTTTATTGTTTGTAACAGGATATAAATTTTTATACAAAAGATCAATTTTACCGGTCTGGAAAACAGCAATATATACTTCTGTTTCCATTGTTTTACTTTCCATTACGTTCGGTTTTATTCAAGACTTCATCTCCAACACTCCGCATATTTTAGAGGGAAAATTTGGCTTTTGGACCAATAAAATCTTGAATTCTCAAATTGGAACATTCGGAACAGCTGGGTTATTAATTTTCATTATCCTCACCGCCCTTGTGTTAATTTATAACTTGGATTTACGTTTTTCATTTGGTGCAAATAAAGAGGAAGAATTCCAAGAAGACCTATTGGAGGAAGAGGAAGATTTGAGTACAAACCAGCAAAGTAACCGAATCAATACGAATAAAAATGACGTTGTTTCTCATAGTTATCCAGCTTATGGAAATAAAGAGGTAAAAGAAGAATCAGGTTTTAAGAATATTGAATTCGATAGCAATCAGGAAAATACTGTTTCACTCCCAATATCAACCAATAACCTGAAATCAAATACATCCTTTGACCCTCAAAGGGAGGGAAAAGAAATTGAATTTAGTATTGAAGAGCCAGTGCAAACCGAATCAACCGTTCAGGAAATTATTACCCCTAATTTGGTTGTGGAAAAAGTTATTGAAGAAAAATCTATTTCTTCCAATGATTTGGTCGAAAAATTTGGAGAATATGACCCGAAATTAGATTTATCAGGATATCAATACCCAGGATTAGATTTATTAAAAGATTATGGTACAGGAAAAATAACCATAAACCAACAAGAACTCGAAGGAAACAAAAATAGGATTGTAGAAACCCTGCGAAACTACAATATAGAAATTGAGCATATTAAAGCAACTATAGGGCCTACTGTTACCCTATATGAGATTATTCCAAAACCAGGTGTGCGGATTTCAAAAATCAAAAACCTGGAAGATGACATCGCCTTAAGTCTTGCAGCCTTAGGTATACGTATTATCGCCCCTATGCCAGGAAAGGGAACCATTGGAATTGAAGTACCTAGCAGTACCCCAGAAATGGTTTCTATGCGTTCTATTTTGGCCACTGAAAAATATCAAAAGACGGATATGGATCTACCTATTGCATTAGGAAAGACCATCTCCAATGAAGTCTATATTGCTGATTTAGCAAAAATGCCTCACTTATTGGTAGCTGGGGCTACGGGACAGGGTAAATCAGTTGGTATCAATGCTATTTTAACCTCTCTTCTATTCAAAAAGCATCCTGCTGAATTAAAATTTGTACTGGTCGATCCAAAAAAAGTTGAACTCTCTCTATTCAAAAAAATTGAAAGACACTTTTTGGCTAAACTTCCGAATGATGATGATGCTATAATCACGGATACCAAAAAGGTAATCAACACATTAAATTCACTTTGTATTGAAATGGATCAACGTTATGATCTGTTGAAAAATGCTCAGGTGCGTAATTTAAAAGAATATAATGTAAAATTTATCAATCGACGATTAAACCCTGAGGAGGGTCATCGATTCTTACCCTTTATTGTTCTTATAATTGATGAGTTTGCCGACTTGATGATGACAGCTGGTAAAGAAGTAGAAACTCCGATCGCCCGATTAGCACAGTTGGCCCGTGCCGTTGGTATTCACTTGGTCATTGCAACACAAAGGCCATCTGTAAATATTATAACAGGTACTATCAAAGCCAACTTTCCAGCACGTTTGGCCTTCCGGGTTTTATCTAAAGTGGATTCTAGAACCATATTAGATAGTGGAGGTGCCGATCAACTGATTGGCCGTGGAGACATGCTTCTATCAACCGGAAGTGATCTGATCCGTATACAATGTGCCTTTGTAGACACACCTGAAGTAGATCAGATTTCAGACTTTATCGGATCCCAGCGTGGATATCCTTCCGCACATCTTCTACCAGAATATGTAGATCAGAATGGGGAAGGTAGTGAAGGATTAAGTTTTGATTTAGCAGATAGGGATCAGCTTTTTGAGGATGCTGCTCGGCTAATCGTTATGCATCAACAAGGCTCAACATCTTTAATACAGCGAAAGTTAAAATTAGGCTATAACCGCGCTGGAAGAATAATCGATCAATTGGAATCAGCAGGAATTGTTGGAGCCTTTGAAGGTAGCAAAGCCCGTGAGGTACTTTACCCAGACGAATATTCCTTAGAACAATATTTGGAAACATTAAGAAAAGAGAATTAAAGATGATTAAATTTTTATATGTATTAATGAGTTTGTCTTGGGCTGGAATAGTTCTTGGACAAGACAAAGAAGCAAAAAATCTGTTGGACCAAGTCTCTAACAAGTATGATGGGTATCAGACATTGCAATCTACCTTTACTTTTAAAGTAGTACCTGTAGATGGTGAGGCTTATAGTGATCAAGGACAATTATTTCTAAATAAATCTTCTTCTCAATATAAAATAACTTTACCTACTCAAGATCTTATTTCAGATGGGAAGTCGGTTTGGTCGGTGTTAAAACAGGACAAAGAAGTTCAGGTATCTGAGGCAGAAAACAATGCACAAAACATTGGTCCAAATAATATATTTACTTTTTATAAAAGTGGATATAATTTCATAAATCTGGCCAGTGAAAGCAGCAAAACTGGTGAAAAAGTAAGTGTTATTGAGCTCACCCCAATCAAAGAAAACAGCAATTACAGCAAGATTAAATTACGTATAAATAAGAACTTGCATATCCAGGATGTAACCATCCAAGATAAATCCGGAGCTAGATATACCTACCAAATCGATGCCTTGTATGTCAACCACAAGATACCAAGTTCAACTTTTAAATTTCAACAGAATAAGTATCCAGCATTCGAAATTGTTGACTTAAGGTAACTTTTTAAACTGAACTCAAAATGATTTTAGTGGATGAACACACGGTGACCGAAAATCATTAAAGTATGCAATTAGAGCAACTTTTATTACTCAACGGAAACCGTTAAGTTCATTCGGCCACCAGGTGCGGCATCTCCATTAACATACCAATCCAAAGGATCGTCTTTGAGCATATTGTCAGACCATTTAAATTCAATCTTGTAGTTCTTATTAGGTAAATTCACCATACTCAATGGAACTCGGATTAATAATGCGTTCTCCGACAGTTCAAAATCTAACGTATGTACATCTAGCCAAGCCCCGTTTTGGAAGCGTTGAAAACGATTTCCTTGAATTATGCGCACATCATAGCCATGCCAACCTGATGAATAGTTTTCATCCACGTTTAACCAAAGTGTCATCCAGTTCTCTTTCGATCGAGGTGAAAGAGGATTAGCAGTTTGCGCGAAAAAACCCAATTCAGTCTCCCCAGCAATCAATTTAATTTTTGTCAAATCGTTCCTGCCGGATTGGTTAAGATACACAACTGAAGGTTCAGATTGCGCACCAGGATGATTCCGATCTAATATATCACCTATGTAGTCTATATAAATAGGTTGTACATTCTCCCAAGAGTTAAGAACAGGAACCTGTTTTTGCTTTTTCAAAACGGTGTTTTTTTCACTCCCTTTGTACCTTAGAATATTAGATACCATTTGTAAGTAATAATTATCCTTTAGTCCAGCCGTAAAAGTCGGTTCAAGGTCACGACTATATTCCGCGTTTGCCTGGTCAACAAAGTGAGCATGATCTTTTTGCTCATCTGTGCGACTCCATTTACCGGCAATCCATTCATTCCAACCAGTTATAAATACAAATGGGACATTTTGACTAAGCGCAAAATCCCACTGCTCCTGAATATTATAACCATAATAAATATCTTTTTCAGGATTTCCAGGAGAGCCTTTCCTGTAGCTTCTACCCCAATTGCCCGCCTTGCCGTAAAAGGCGGAACCGCCCATAGATGCATCTAAATTTGGGTGTTGGGAAGCAGAAACATTTACAATTTCGCGTTGCCCTTTATGATTTTTATACACTTTTTGAGGTCTTTGAAATTCAATCCAAGGCCAACCATTGATTTTCTCAGGTTCATTGGGCCATTGGGATTCACGAATAGTAAAAAACTTCTCATAATTTCTGCCTTTGGCATCTTTTGATATGCCTATGATGAGAGGCTTGCCTTCTAGGTAGAACCAATTTTCTTTAATCTGTGAGTCTAAATTAGGAGCATAAAATTGATCATAGATTTCCTGCATTGCATCTGCTGAGGAGGAGTTTGTATAGAAAACTATTTTAGGTGCTGCTTTCCCTTGTTTACGGACCTGATCCATAGCCTTTAGTAGCACATTTACCTGGGTTGCATAAGTCAAACGATTTGTCGCATCAATAATAAGAAAATCAACTTGTGCGTCTGTCAGCAATTGAATATTTTTCAGATGAACCCAATAGTCATCTCCACGATAATATCCGTAAATTGATTCGCCCCAAAAATAATACTTTCCGGCTCCTTTAGAACCACCACCCCAATTTGGGTGATAAAAATCATGAAATACTTCAGGATAATACTGATAAATTTTACTTAAGTCCCAATTCACTTCCGAAGTAGGAGAACCAGAATCTCCTTGCCATAAGAAATAAAATATGCCCACTTGTTTATTTAGTTTCTTACTTCCCACTTCTTCAAACTGTGGTACAATCCTGCCAATATCATCCACTGCAGAGAAGGGCTGTCCATGAAGGGTTGTCCAGAAAAAAATAATTCCTACAAAAAAAATACAACTAAAATATTTCATAAGCGAATACGTGATCTTGAGTATAAATGCAGAGGATGTTATTCTCATGTCCTTAAGGAACATCCCTGTATGTTTTATTGGTAAAAAAACTAATTGGTTTGATAAACAAAATTAAATCTAGCCCCAGGAGCGGTGTCACCGTTGACATAAAAATCCATTATATTACCGTTTTCTTGCATGTTGTCATTCCATTTGAATTCAAAATTTATTTTGTCCTTTTCAAAACCGAAAATCTCCTGGGAAATACCTAGGGCTAGTTTATTGTTATGAATCTTCATTTGACCATGACCTGCCACTTCCCACTCCCACCTGCCTCCAATATTTTTCTCGATTAGAATTTTATTCTTATTTGGACTTTTTCGATTGATAATATAGTCATACCCATTCCAGCCGGTTTGTTTATTCCGATCCACATCTATAAATAACATCATCCAATTTCGATCGCTTGAAGGGCTTAACTTCTGAAAAGTCTCAACAAAGAAAAAGATATCCTGGTCATCTCGAGCGACCTTAGCTCCCACAATATCGTTCCTACCGGTTTCATTTACATAAAATTCACTATATCGACCTTCATGATTTCTATGTAGAGTGTTCCCTTTATAATGCTGAAAATAAGGCAATACCTCATCCCATAGCGATATATTGTCTAAGTTTATCGATTGGGGACCAGACACTTTTTCTTTAGTATCCATACCTTTGAACTTACGAACATTATCGATTAATTGTAGGTAATATACATCCCCTTTATCTCCCCATCCTTTATTTGGTTCAATGTCACGGCTATGTTCCCAATCATATTGATCAACAAATGAAAATGGATCACCAGTCCAGCTGTGCTCTGGTAACCATTGTCCTGCAATATATTCGTTCCAACCAGTCACAAATACCAATTCAGGATCCAATTCGAAAGCACGATCCCATTGTTCTTGAAAATTCCAGCCGTATAGATAACCGTCTACACGCGGATCAAATCCATTTTTATAGCTGAAACTGCGGCCATAGGTGCCTGGTAGATTAAAGGCACTACAATGTCCATTGGTAGAAGGTCCCGCATTTTGAGCTACACCAACGGTAACCTGCTCGAAGTTTCCTTTGTTATTGGGTATATATCCATGTTGTGGATAATTCTCCAACCATCCCCATTGATCCTTTCTTTTGGGTCCATCTACATAGTCCGGTTGACCAGGTCGAAAAGTAAAAAATGAGGCAATCTCAGCATCTATACCTGTTTTCTCCAAATTATCTGGATAGGCCATGATACAAGGTTTTCCTTTCCAATTAAACCAAAGGTTCTCGTAGCGCGCAGGTTCATAAATATCCTTATAGAGTTTTCGTAATGAAACCGCAGAATGAGGAACGGGACCAAAGGGAAGCATGAACGCTATTTTAGGTACATTGACACCATCTTTTTGTGCTTGATCCCAAACTTTTAAAAGTACTTCATAGGATTCCTCCCAGGTCAGGCTACCGTTGGTGCAATCAAAGAACACCACGTCAATATTGGCATCAGCGAGCATTTCGGCATGTTTTCGTAACACCCAGGGATCCGTTGTCTTATAATATCCAAATAAGGGTTGCTCCCAAAAAAAGAACCCAGGTTTTTTATTTCCCCATGCTGGATGATTATAATCTTTCATCGCCATTGGGTTATCTCGTAAAATTTCAGTAATGTTTTTAATCTGGTAAGACTTATCATCATTACCCTGATGCCAAGTCCAATAAAACATGGCAACTACTTTATCCTTCTTCTTGGATCCTGCTTGCTCAATGGCTGCAGCCTTTCTTCCCAATGCATCCGTAAATGCCCATTGATCACTACTAACAAAAGGTACCTTTTGTCCAAAAGTTAATTGGGCGAAGAATCCGGAAAAGAAGACAAATAGTAAACAAGCATTTTTCATAATTGGGGTCATTTTTGGATTTGTAAAAGGGTTTGATTTTTTGAATCTTATTTCGCTAATTTTATATGTGAAACCTTTGCCTTTCCAGGGTCAGAAAATATTATTTTCATATTCTTCATCGCACCATTATATTGCGAATTTTCATCAAGATCAATTCTAATCTTTCGATTTTTCCCATCCGCAAGAATCTTCTTTCTTATGGTGAGTATCTCCTTTTTGGGATATTGGTCTGCCTTTTTTTCCTGCTCTACTTTTACATCAAATTTACCTTCAGACCAGTTTAGCCAATCCGTAAAATCCGAGAAACCTACAGGTTGTATCTCTACGCGCAACTCTATGGCATTACTTTCCGAAAAGAAGGATCCTTCAATTTCCAAATATGGGTTGTCTTCAGCCTTCCAAAAAGTAACTGGGCCGGCTAAGGCACCCCCTTTATTGAAATCGATATCCAATACACCTTTCCACGGAAATCCCGAATCTTTCATTTCATTAATAAAATACCAATCACTACGGTCATGCGAAAATTTCCACTCAGGATTTACCTTTACTTGCCAATTGTCTTTTGCATAACCTCGAATATCCTCTAAGGATCCTAAAATCAACGCTGTCTGATAAGTCCACTGGATATTATGATCAAGAATTTGTTTGCCAACAGGAGCTATATGTCCAGTTTGGACATCCTTCTCTGCTCCAAATCCCTTATGCGCTTTATTGGGATGAAATCCACCATTAAAGGTCATCACTCGAGGTTGAAACACACCTATCCCGTAGCCTTGATCATCCATTAAGGCAACCCAGTTCTCAGGAGTATAAAAATTAACCCAAGGCCAACCTTTTTCATCATTTTTATCAACAATAATCGTTGTTGGCTGGTCCTTGAAAGGTTGATCTCCTAAATAGGATACCAATTTATACCACGGTCCATTTGTATAAACTGCAGGCATTTCCTGCATACAGGCCATATATTGCGTAGTGTCTGAGCGCTTATTAACAATGGTAGACTCCATGGTAATTACGTTATTTTTCAACGTGTAAAGCGTGTGAAACTCACATTCACCCGCAACGCCAGTTTTATGAGGCCATTGCATGGGAATACTCCTAACCAAGACTGCATTCTTACCTATCTTCTTATAAGATATAACTTTAGCACGATGTCCACCTGCATCTCCAGATTGAATGGGATTCCATCCTAGAGCAGACCATTCAGGTGTAGGCGTTTCACCATTGGGTCCAATATATGGCCACGGACCGCTATAGAAAGACATCTGAATTTGTCTTCCCCAATCATAACTATTGATCATATTCTCACCGCCATTTTGTTGGTCGGACAAATACGTAATCGCTCCCCCCAGATTTAAGTCTATTCCAAGTTTTATTCTATCATTTTCAATAAACAACATCGATGTATCCGAGCCTAAAGAATTCAGAGACAAAAAACCATTGTTCAATCGAGCGTCTGAATGAGCGTTAGACACTATTACAAAGAAATAAAAGAATAACAAAAAATACTGATTCTTAATCATGTAGATCTATTTTTTAGTTGAATTATAATCGAATTGCCGATACTCAAGGAAAGGCCTATGTCGATCTATCCATCTAATGCAATTAAAATTAATTTACCAACCTGGATTCTGCCAAATCTGACCGGTTAATGCCTCCATTTTCGAAGCTTCAACCTCACTCAAAGGAAATAACAAGTATTTCAAGGCATCAGTGCCTCGTTCTTTAAGTTTAATTCGTGAATATGTATACCCATCCCCTGTTTTGGTGATTTTCATTCCAGTAACAAACTTATCGGTTTGAGCCAAAATTTTCCAACGTCGAACATCGAAAAAGCGATGCTCTTCAAAAGCCAATTCAACTTGCCTTTCATTTCGATACCTATTTTGGAAATTTTCTTTTGATAAACCTGTAGGAAGCAATGGCATTTCAGCTCTAGCTCGAATTGCATTTACCGCATCCCTAGCAGAAAGTGCTGAACCTCCACTAGCTTTACTCGGTACCGAAACATCGGGGCCAAATGCTTGATAGGCAGCTTCTGCAAAATTTAAGTACAATTCTCCTAGCCTAAAAATTTTCATCAAACCATCTCCATCTACATTTACATTTGATTTGTAGTTATTGAATTTCCTTAAATAATATCCTGTACGAGTAAATTTAGTTTCTGTGATATTACTTGAAATACCGCTGTTTCCGCCGACGAAAGTTTCAACTGGGGTTTGCGCTGGTGGTGGTGTGAAACTTTCAATCTGGAAATTCTTGATGGTAATAGAATATCCAGCACCTGAAGTTAAATCAAAACGTAAAAAATGTTCCTCAGCAGGTTGACCACCATTTGAATTGACACCAAAACCCCAATTCGTGATTGCTGTAGAAAGGTCATATTCAAATCTCTTCCAATCATCAGCCTGTTCAATCGTAATGTTTTCTCCGCTTGAGACCCCTCCGGCAGGTCCGCCTGCAACGCAGTAAAAAAATTCTGCATTACTCACTTTTTGATTACTCTTGTATTCGAAACTAATCACTCTTTTTTCACCAGGAGCCAGTGTTTTTCCCAATTTACTACTAAATATCCAAGGATCACTTGAGGTTGTTGTTAATGTCGTTTGAGCACCATCAGACGATACTGAGACATTGTTTAATGTGGAAGTAAAACCAAGTGGATATAAATTTTTTTCAATATTGCCCGAAGTCAAAGAACGTGGAGCATTATTGTAATAAATTGAGGCATAAAAACGAGGGTCGCGTCCCTGGTAGGGATTGGTAGGGTCATAGCCTGAATTTGAATTAATGATTGGTTGCAAATGCGAAGGATCTGTGTATCCTAAAATTGGCATCTCCCCTGTGGCTTTCATACCATAAGCATCCACTAATTCTTGTGATGGCCCGGCTCCTGCTTTTTCAGCACCTTCAGTGATGGGTGTACCTGCGAATTTCCAAACGTTGGTCCGATTAGATGTGGTTTCATAAATGGTTTCCTTATCAACGGAGCGACTTGGATCTGAGCGAAGAATAAAATAAAATGCATATGCATTTTGAGCGACATCTTCCGCAGGTTTAGTATCGAATAATTCAAAACCATGTGCTAGACATTGATCTAAAGCTTCTTTTGTGATCTCTGCTGTTTTCTCCCAAGTATATTTACTCTCGGGTGTGAACCATAATGGACTAGAAGCATACAATGCTGCTTGAGATTTAATCGCATAGGCGAAGGCACGGGTCAGACGTCCTCTTTCATTATCGCTAATATTCCAGCGAAATCCAACCGTTGAAACACCACTCTCAGGAAGCGCTAAAGCTGCGTCACAATCCTCTAAAATAAAATCAATACACTCCTCAAAAGTAGCACGCTTATCCTGAGTGAAATCATGAGTAACCTCATAAGGCGTCTTGATGATTGGTACGCCTCCGTACCGCTTAATTAATTGCAAATATAAATAAGCGCGAACAACGTAGATTTCACCAATCCAACCATTTTTCTCTTGTTCGTCAATATGAGCAGTTGCAATATTAGGGTCTTGTATACTGGTTAAAAACGTATTGCACTTGCGGATTCCTTGGAAATAATGACTCCATTCATAATTTCCATTTGTAGGGTTATTGGTCGATGAGGTCCTATTGTTATACCAATCATTCACATTTCCTGAAACCCCATCACTAGCATCATGTGCTTCATCACTAAAAGAAGCCAGTGGTGTTTTTCCGTTCTGATAGGTAAAACCTACTTGTGGAATATAATTTAGACAGGATTGAAAATAATTCCTTGTTCTTTGATAATTGCTAAACATATCATTAACAGTCATCCTTCCATCTGAAGGTAGATCCAAATCTGCACAACTTTCTAGAGAAAAAAGGGCAATGATTATGACAAATATTCTTAAAGTATTTTTCTTCATGATCTTCATATTAAAAATTTGCACTTAAACCAAGATTAAAAACTCGGAATGGTTGAAAAGTTGTCAGGCTTCCAATTTCTGGGTCAACATAATCAGATTGCATGTGATGAATCGTGAATAAATTCTGAATATTGAGTGCCAAACGAATTCTATCAGAATTTATCTTTTGAGAAATTTTTTGAGGGAAAATATAGGCCAAGCCAACATTCCGCAAACGTAAATAGGAACGGTTGTTTAAGAAAAAATCACTATTAAGATGGTTGGAAGAAGGAGAAAGCGATAACGCAGGGTAACTAATCTGCTCCCCAGAGGCGTAGCGTTCAGGTGTCCAAGCCGCTAAATGAATATCATTAAAAATACCCCGACTTCCATTTTCATAAGCTCCAACACCGCTCAAAAATTGAGAAGTACGACTCACACCGTGAATCAGGAATGAAAACTCCCAATTCTTCAGATTAAATCCACCAGAGATACTGTATTCTTGTTCGGGTAATCTAGCATATCCCAAGGGTGATTCATCCTTTACATCAATAATACCGTCTTTATTTAAATCTTTATAAATCAAATCACCAACACGAGGAGAACCAAAGGAATAGGTTAAGCCTGAATTATCAAGCTCATCTTGAGAATTAAACATCCCATTTCCATTACTGCGATCAACTTGATATCCCCATAATTGATTTAAAGAATAACCTTGTTTACGGTAAGCATAAGCATAATCATCTCCTAAATTTGCCTCATTGATATTGATTATTTTATTTTTGGCCTGCATGAAATTTGCCCCCAAAAACATGGAAAAATCCTTTGAAAAATGCTTATTGTAACTTATTGCAATCTCCATACCCTTATTTTCCATTCTTCCTTCATTAAGTTTTGGATAGTAATTCAGAGGAATACCCTGATATTCAGGAAGTTTAGCGCTACTATTGATCAACATATTATCCACTTTATTCGAAAAATAATCAACGTTTAAAGTAAATGAATTCAAAAAACCAACATCCAATCCCAAGTTGGTCTTTTTAATTCTTTCTGCTGCTAACGCAGGATTTCCGCGTTCAAGTTCCGAACCATCAGAACGAATATTATCCAAATAAAGAAATCTAGAATCCCCCAATTGGTCGCTACCATTAATCCCATAAGAAGCTCTCAATTTTAACAAGCTGATCAAGTCGGTCGAAAAGAAATCCTCCTTTGATAGTATCCAAGCTCCAGAAATTGCTGGATTAATGGTAAATCTGTTGTCAGGATGAAACTGTTCAGAGCCAGAATATGCTATATCTCCTTTCAGAAAATAACGATCTTTGTAACCGTATAAAGTTGTGAATCCAAAATTCTGACGTAGATAAGGTAATACCAAATTGGACGTTCCCAAACCTTCTTTCTCTTGTTTAAGATAATAGGTATGTAGGGTTGCATCGATCGAATGATCACCAAAGTGTCGCTTGTAATCCAAACTACCAAATAAATTCAGGTAATAGAAAAACACAGAACTTTTGTTGTACGATAAATTCGTATTTTCAAATGTTTTATATTGTGAGAACTCATCAAGCTTTGAGAGATCGCTGCCTCTTAAGACCCTCATATAGTTTTGATTAGTTCCGGTTTCATTTCTTACATAGGTTTGGTAAGCCATACCGCCACTCGCCGATAAGCCTTTGGTTAAAAATGACATATCCAATTTCAAGCCTGTCTGCGCGATAACATTCGTTTCAATAACCGTACGATATCCTGATCTGTTTAGCATTCCATAGGGAGAATTATCGATTCCATCCAAGGTGATAACTTGGTTACTCAACTCAGGGTGTCCCTCGATTGTAGGGGATAATGGTCCATACATGCTTGAGGGATGTTTGAATATCTCACTATAAACGTTCCATCCTATGTTTCCTCCTGCTAATACTTCCCTTTTCAAATTACCCGTTAACCGCATATATCCTGACAGATAATCATTGAATTTGACATCCATATTGGTACGAAAGTTCCCCATATTTACCTTTGGTGTAGGGTCATATTTACGGTCTGGTTCATCAGTCACAATCAAGGGTTCCTGTTGATTAATGAAACTTAAATTGGAAAAATATCGAAATTTATCCGATCCTCCAGAAACATTCACACCCAGACGCTGTCTATTGACAAGATCCTTCACATACTGATCAAACCAATTATTATTTGGATATCCTGGATCTTGACCTGATCTGAACAAATCAATTTGTTCCTGGGAATATTGAGAAAAATCTCCTAGCCCATCTCTACTACCCGCTTGGTTTCTTAATTCAGCATACTGAGTGGAATTAATAAACAATGGTCTTCGTGTCATTTGTTGTATAGAATAATCAGCATACCCTTCAACATTCAATTTTCCATTATGTCCACGTTTTGTCGTAATATTGATTACCCCTGAGGAGCCTTGTATGCCATATGCTGCAGTAGCAGATGCATCCTTTAACACTGAAACACTCTGAATTTCCTTTGGAGATATAAATTCAATATACTGAGTTGGAGCAAGGACTCCATCAATAATAATTAAAGGAGAGCTACCATTCACCGAGGAGCTCCCTCGAATTGTTTTGCTGGTATTTCCGTATCCAAAGAAGGTAAGTTCGGCAATATTGGATACCACCGTTAAACCGGAAAGACGACCTTGAAGTGTTTCCGAGAGTACATTAGAGGGTGAGTTATTTAGCTCCTCTCCAGAGACTGAAGAGACAGCGCCAGTGATAGATTCTCTAGAGTAAGTCTTATATCCAAAATTCACTGATCCCCCCATATGGTGCGGATCAAAAGCCAATGTAATTATTTTCTTGTTTAACAAATCCTTTTCGGAGATCCGGGAATTTAAATACCCTGGTGCTGAAATGATTATGAATTTACCTTTAAATTCTTCTGAGATTTCAAACAAGCCGTCTTCGGCGGTTTGACGATGAAATTGTCCATCTAGCGTTTCAACCAAAGCTCCTTTTATGGGTTGATTATAGATATTAACAATCTTCTTTTGTGAATTAAGTGTGTCTTGAGCGAACAAGGGTACTGATATTATAAAACTTATAATACTCAACACAATACAATTTATATTTATCTTCATGATATACATAGCTTATGAAATTACCAACCTGGGTTCTGCCATTTAACACCTGTAACAGATTCAAGCGTTGAGGCTTCGTTTAAAGGAAGAGGTAATAAAAGATCTCTGGTTTGCCATCCCCCTCTTGGATTCGCTGATATGTTCCGCCTTTTATAGGTTAAACTTCCATCTCCATTTTTGGTAATCATCATGGCCGTAAAGAATTTACTGGTTGAACTTAGATCTCCTGTTGGTTCTTGCCATCGTCTAAGATCAAAATAACGTTGTTCCTCCCAAGCCAATTCAACTCTTCTTTCATTGCGAATACGAAGTATTAAGTCTTCTTTTGAGAGAGACGAAGGAAATCCAGGCATACCCGAACGTGCACGCACCTCATTTGCAGCAGCCCTTGCCTGTTCCAGATGTCCTGCTTCGGCTGCTGCCTCTGCTAAATCAAGAAGGGTTTCACCCAATCTATAATATTTCCAATTTGAATTGTTAATACCATTATTTCCACTCGCTCCCGGAGTGGTCATTTTGCATTGATAATAACCAGTCCTTGAGGATACGCGATTCGTAATATCAAAGCTAGGTTCGTGCTTCCCGCCTTGAAAAGTTTCAATTTCAACGGTTTTATTATCAAATAATATCTTGCTGCCATTATGCAAGACCGTCTGAGCGAATCGTGGATCCCGGTTAGCGTATGGATCATTGGGGTCATAAAGCGTATTATTTGGGTTATAATTCGGCTGCAAATGGTTTTCATCTAAATATGGCTTCTTCAAATCCAAGATAGGCGTCCCATCAATGGTCTCAAATGCATCCACTAACTCTTGCGTCGGAGAAGTCCCATTTTTATAAGTGTTTGCCATATTACTCCCTATATAGCCAATATGCCAAATAAAGACTGCACCAGATCTCACTTGAAAAATTGTTTCTTTATCCCTCGGAGAACCTGAATAATCTGCATCTTGACAAACGAGTTGGCGAAGTGCTGCTCCAGGATCATTACCAAACACATTCGGTTGAGTAGTTTTTGTAAATAATGTATAACCGTTTGCTTTTAGTTTCGAGACAGCGTCCGACGCAATTTTATAAGCTTCCTCCCAATTATTTTTACCCTCATTATGCAAAGGACTTGCAGCAAAAAGCATCGCTTTGGTTTTTAATGCTAAGGCCAATGCTTTGGTCATCCGCATTGCATCTCCAGGATTATCAATACGCCAAGGAAGATTTGGTTCAGCCAATGCGGCATCGCACTCAGCTTCAATAAATTTTGCAACATCATATACAGAAGAACGCGTTAATGTCGCAAAATCTGAATCAAAAGGAACGGTTGCATCAAGAATTGGAACTTTACCAAACCATTTAATCAATTCCATATAGAAGAAAGCACGTAACACACGAGCCTCTGCTTTAAATCTACCACGGTTGGATTCGGTATGAACTGCAGCCTTATCAATTAACTCAATAAATTGAGAGCACAATCTAATTTGTTTCCAAGAACGGGTCCAATAATCTGTGTTTGCAGAATTAGCATGTCCTTCGGCAGCATCCCTGATACTATGATTAGCTGCAGAATTATTATCCTGGTAAACGCCAGTGCTTGGAACTCCCTGTCCCTCATCTGAGGTATAGCCATCATCGCTGGCAGCAATAAGTAGAGATTCAAAAAACCAGTAGGTATAACCCTTTTGTGGTATATTATTATAGCAGGTATTCAGAAGAGCCTCAACTTTGTCAGGATCTGCCAAGACCTCATCCATTTGCATATTACCATCAGGTGCCATATCAAGGACATCAGAACAGCTGCTTAATAACAGCATTAAAGACAATATGATGAATGTTAAATGTCTATTTTTCATATCATGCGTTTGTTAATTGGTTTAAAAAGTAATATTAACGCCAAAATTGAACATCTTTGTCAGTGGATAAACCAATGATTGGTTTTGTTCAGGGTCAACGGTTTCAACGGGCATATTTTTCCAAGTAAATAAATTATTCCCGTTCAGATAAGCTCTTATTTGATCAACCCCTAAAGAATTTAAGAGTCTCTTAGGGATCCGATAACCAACCTCTAGAGATTTCAATCGTAAAAATGACCGGTCCATAATGAATACATTGTTGGGAACTTGACTAACTCCACTAGACATGCCTAATGCCGGATATAAAATCTCTTCTCCATTTTCGTATCGTTCAGCAGTCCAAGCCTGTTTATGCCAACCACTGTAAAAGCCCACAAGAGCAAATTCAGTTGTACCCCAACCAGATGTATATCTACTAGTTTGTCCCACCCCGGCAAATAGAAATGACAAATCAATATTCTTGTAGTTTAAGGTTCCCCCTAGGCCATAAGAAACCCTGGGAACCCCTGGATTACCAATAGGTACTAAATCGCGGTCATTTACAACACCATCTCCAGTTACGTCTACATATTTATAATCACCCAAGCCAGGGATACCGCCCATTTGGTATTCGGGAAGATTCGTTAATTCTTCTTCAGTATTGATATATCCATTACCATTATCATAATCAATTTGATAGCCAAAAGATTGACCTATACTGAAACCTGTAACACGATTTCTATACGCATAATCATCTCCATATTTCACCTCATCAAAGAATTTTACAATATTCTTATTGTAGGCATAATTTGCCCGGGCCAGAAAGGAGAAGTCTTGAGTAAAAGTCTTTTTGTAAACCACCTCAGCTTCAAACCCTTTATTCTCCACCTCACCTATATTCACTCGAGGAATGTTACCAAGCTCAATTCCTTGTAATTCAGGAATAGTTTTTCTGGAAATTAAAATCTTATCTCTATTTTCGTTAAAGAAATCAAAAGTAAACGTCAAAGATTTCATCAATTCTAAATCAATACCCAAGTTCTTCTTTTCGGCCTTCTCCCATTGCAACATCTCATTCCCCATTCGTCCTTGGTTAACCCCATTTCCAAGACCCAAACTTGGAATAGGTCCACCTCCCATATTGATAAAGCTTTGGTAGAGAAATCTATCATTTCCTAATTTATCATTTCCGGTTAGCCCATATGAAGCTCTAATTTTCAAATTAGTAATCAATTGATTATCCTTTAAAAATCCTTCGTTACTGGCCACCCAGCCAATTGAAAAAGCTGGAAATGAACCAAATCTATTGTTGGGAGCAAATTGTTCAGAACCGTTATAACCAAAGTTAATCTCAGCTAAATAGCGATTATCATAGTTATAGGTTGCCCTTGCGACTAACCCTAAAATATTGTAGGGCAAATCAGCTTGGTATAAATCCCAGTTATCTCGTTGAAAAAGAAACATCCCGGTCACGTTATGCTTTTGGAATGAGCGTGCATAATTTAAGGACGCTTGATAATTTGTATAATATCGAGTAGAGGCTCCTTTGGATAAACGTATCGCCTGATCTTGATTATTACGGATAGGAGAATAACCACTGGTTTGCTCCGCGTTTCGTGCTACAGTAAAAGCATAGGTATCCAAAGAACGGACACCTTGGATGACCGTGCTGGCCTGGCTATCGAATGCAATCATGCCTCGTGCAGATAGTCCTTTGGTAATAAAGTCCAGACCCCAATCTAAAGCAAATGAAGAATTCAAGTTATTGGTAGTCTCCTGCCTATATCCTCTACGGTTGATCTCTCCATAAGTATTTCTATCCTGACCTGACTGTGCTATTATTTCATTTTCAGGAACGCCGTACCCTAAGACGGTTACAGGGCCTGGATCAGTTGGAGGTGTTGCCCAAGTATAAGCAATCATATTTTCAACCATACCTGCCATGCTTCCCCCAAACAAATCTGCAGTTTGCGGACTGTTCATTCTTTCTAAATAAGTGGCAATATTTAAGGAAGCCTTTAGGTTTTTCGCAATGGAGTAGTCTATGTTACCCCGAAAGTTATATCGATTCATTTTATAACTAGGATCATACCCCAAAGAACTTTCTGGTTCTGTACGAAAATTTCCGCCTTGACCAATGTATCCTGCATTTAAGAAATATGTAAATCGATCTCCACCGCCATTGAAATTGGCATTAGCCCTAGTTTGTGGAGCCCAGTCTCTAAAATAATCATGGTAAACATCGCGATCAGGATAAAATACAGGATCCTCCCCACTACGGTATTTATCAATCATGTATTGTGTGAATGGCATCTGGTCTTCTGTGGCATTGGGTTGATCGTTTAAGAAGGCCTGGTTACGCAATTCTGCAAATTCCCAAGAATGCAATCGTTCTGCTTGGGAAAGAAATTTTTGATAACTCTGATCAACAGAAACACTTAATTCAGATTTACCAGGTTGTCCACGACGGGTAGTGATTAGAATAACACCATTTGCCCCTCGTACGCCAAAAACGGCAGTAGCAGAGGCATCTTTAAGTATACTGACCGATTCCACTTCATTGGGATCAAGTTTACTTATGTTTGAGCGTGGTACTCCATCAATAAGAATCAAGGGAGAGGCGTCGTTCACCGTCCCCAAGCCACGCAAGTATAAATTAACCACATCATTACCAGGTTGGCCTGAGCTCTGCATAGCAGTCAGACCTGGCAAACGACCAGCTAATGCTGCTGAAAGATTAGCAGCAGAACTTTGTTTCAAGTCTTTTGTTCCAATAGTGGAAATAGCCGCGGTAACAGAAACTTTCTTTTGCTGACCATAGGCCACAACCACCACCTCATCGATATCGTTGCCTTGTTTAATCAATTCAATAGGATACGTTTTTGAGGAGCTGACTTGTATTTCTTGATTTTGGTAACCGATCATACTAATTGAAATTTTCCCATTAGCCGGAATCTCAAGTTTGAAATAACCATCCTCGTCGCTTGAGGTAGCAATACTGCTATTAGAAAAACGCACGGTTGCCCCCGCCAGGGGTTCTTTTGACTGTGAATCGCGAATTGTTCCATCTATTTTCACCCCATTTTGAGCAAACAGGGCTGATCCTGCAAGCATTAGGAATAAAAGAATAAACAATGCAGGGAATCTCGAATGCTCTCGAAAAATTTGTCCTTTCATTTTATTTAGGTTAGTCAGATTAAAGATCAAGCTATTGTTGAATTTATTCAGGATTCAAGGATATCATCACTGTTCAGTATTTGATCTGTCTATAGAAATTTTTGAGCATTAAATAGTCAGAAAAATCTAAAACACAGCTCACATCTCTTATAAAGAATCTTAAAGTAAAAAACACAAACAACTAAAATCAGGAATATAATGGTTTAACAAAGCAATTATTTATCAATTACTTCTTAAGTATAAAAGTAGTTATAGTTAGATTTTTATGCATCCTGCACCATCCTGTAACAATATTTAAAAAACTGTAAATCAATATGTTAAATAAATAAAATTCCATAAAAAAAAGTTGATAATTTTACATGGAACATTAAAAACAAAGAAGCCCCTCTGGCGAGGAACTTCTTTGTGAATCAGGCAAGTTGATCACCTTGTGAAGAAGATCAGATCGCAGGAGCGATCTATAGATGTTGCCTATATATAAATTATTAACAAACCCATTTTTAAGTCCTGAAAAACCGAAGTTCAATCAGGTCATTGGGAATAGGTAAACTATTCCAATGTTCGTGAATCACTAGTGCCGCACCTATGGCCGTTGCTTGTGCCATTGAAGCAGCATATATTTCAATATGCGGATATTCTTGCGCCAAGAGATTCATGTAAATATTGTTTTTACTAAATCCACCATCAACAAAAATACGAGTGGTATTTTCTTGTGATAAAATTAGATTAGTTGATTTAATTTGCGCTTTTACCAAGTGCATAATCATAACATGGTAGGCGAAAATATAATCCGAAAATTGGCTCAAATCTACCTTTGAGAACGACTCAAGGTCCTCTGAAATTTGATTCATGTCAACAGATTTAACTATTTGCCTATTGATTTCCATATTGCGAAATTTTGCTGTAGTGACATCGAAAAAATCAGCAATTCTCTTAGATTGAACATCATGTTCATGGCCTGCAAAGAGTCTTGACGCTTTTACAGGAGTTCCAGCATAGGAAAGGTAGAAAAGGCAATCTTGTTCCAATTCCTTTTTCGTTAAAACAGAGTTGTTGAACGGATTTAACGAAATACACCATGTTCCAGTAGAAATTAAAACAAAAGGTTCATGAAAGTTTAATAAGTACGGAATCAAAGCTGCCGAACTATCGTGCAGACCGCCACCAATCTTAAAGGTACTTCCTGGAAAATTAGCTGCAAAGATTTCATCCGATTTCACAATCGGCGCCAATTTTTTATCGATCCCATGATCTAAAACCCATTGGTGATAGTGATGTTTATTAAAATCCCACAACGCAGTATGACAGCCAATACTGGTCATATCTGAATACATTTTACCCGAAAGTAAAAAACTAAGATACTGGGGCAAATGCAAAGCATATTTGACCCGTTCATAAAGCATTGGCCGCTCGTTTAATAATCGATATATCTGAAGGCCTGAATTTAGACTTCCTAAAACTGGAGAAGCTGTGCTTAAACTAAACTGCTCAGTGCCTCCAGCACTATCATGCAATGTTTGCATTAAATCCTCGGGATACTCTTTTAAATAATTATATAGCGGTGTTAAAGGTTGGCCATCCTCTGCGATATACACGAAACTTGCACCATAGGATGTAAAATTAATAGCCTTCACATCAAATTCAGTCTTTCGAAAAATCTCATGCAAGGAGTCAAAAACAGAAAGACGTAAACTTTCCAAGTTTTCACACAGGTCTCCATCTTCATCCTGAGTTTCCAAAAACCGCGCTGATTTCTCAAAAACAATTTGATAGTGCTCATCAAACAAAAAAAGCTTTTTGTTCGTTTTACCTACATCAAAAATAGCAACAACCGGTATTCTCTTCTTTTGGATCATCCTGATATTCTATAAACCTGTAGCTTTAGTGTTTGACCCTCTTTGCTTGATTAGCTCCTCTCGAATACCCAATTCATTAAAGAGACCAATTGGATCCAAAGCCGCTCCATTATTTAATCTTGCCTGAGCTACTAACGCACGTACATCCGTGCGGAAAGTGTCCTGTAAAATTTGCTGCGCGAGAACAATATCGTTGTTTTTTTGAGCCTGCGATAAAGCTACACGGTCTACAAGCAAAGCTTGCGCATAAGCAATCATAATCGCCTCAACAGATTGCAGTAAATCCACTAAAGGATCCTTTAAGTTATGAGAAGCATCAATCATCCACCCCAAACCGGTTGCATGATCCAAACCTCTTGCATCCATTCCCTCTACGAGTTCATTAAAAATCAAGAACAATTGATATGGCTTAATACTTCCAGCGGTCAAATCGTCATCAGCATACTTACTATCGTTAAAATGGAAACCGCCTAATTTACCTTCCATCAGCAACAAAGAAACAATTTGTTCAATGTTAGCATTGGGAAGATGGTGCCCCAAATCAACTAAAGTGTAGGCTTGAGGACCTAATTTATTTGCCAATAACAAGGATTGTCCCCAATCTCCTATAGTCATCGAATAAAAGTAGGGTTCAAAGGCTTTATATTCTATAAATAATTTCCAATCTTTCGGCAAATGTTTATATATTTCCTGTAAACTCTCCAATGTGTTTTGAAATGCCTGACGAAAATTCAATTGTCCTGGGAATGAAGAACCATCGGCCAGCCAAACTGTTAATGCTTTGGAACCCAAGGCAATTCCATGGTTAATCACTTCAATATTATGATCAACAGCTTGTTTTCTCACCTTAGGATCAACATGATGTAAGGATCCATATTTATAACTATACTCTTGTGTTTCTTGGTCCTGAAAAGTATTTGAGTTGACCGCATCAAACTGAAGATCATAACTGGCGGCTAATTCTTTTATTTTGCTGGCATCCTGGGGAATATCCCAAGGGATATGCAAGGAAATAGCTCCGCTGGATCTATTTAAGGCATGTAATAAACCTACGTCTTCAATTTTCTGCTCCAAATTACCTGGCTCCCCTTTCCCTGAAAAGCGTCCGAAACGCGTTCCTCCAGTTCCCAATGCCCAACTTGGGATAGCGATTTGAAATTTTTGAAGTTTTGCAACAATCTCTTCCGTTTGTGGTAACTCTTCACTGATAAATTTAAAGGCACGAGTATGTTTCGCCTCTAACGTTTTATTATGTTTAAGGATATCTTCACTATGAATTCTCATTGTTTTTCTAGTTTAATTTTTAAGCGACTAACGCACAAATGCCATTGCAACTCCCCCATCAACATTAATCACATTCCCTGTAGATTTATTCAATAAACCTCCAACTAATGCAAAACATGCATTTGCAATATCTTGAGGTAAAATAATTTCATTTAATAGGGTACGCTTAGCGTAGAATGCGGGTAATTCCTCCACTTTTACACCATATGCTTTTGCTCGGCCTTCAGCCCATCCTCCGGCCCAGATATTGCTATCAGAAATTACGGCATCTGGATTGACTACATTCACGCGGATCTTAGCGCTACCCAACTCAGCGGCATTCAGTCGGCTCAAGTGCAATTGTCCGGCTTTAGCGCTACCATATCCTGCATTATTAGGCCCACTAACAAGTGCATTTTTACTAACTACGTTAACGATATCTCCACCAATTTGCTGCGCTTTCATGACCTTTACAGACTCACGAGTAACAAAAAATTGCCCTTTAACCAAAACGTCATACAATAAATCAAGATCTTTAGCCGTATGTTCTTCAATCGATTTTGAAATGGACAATCCTGCATTATTCACCACAATATCAATCCCCCCAAAATACAAACTCGCGTTTTGGAATGCAGCAGTAATTTGATCTTCATTGGTGACATCTAAAGAGACAGATGCAACATTATCCTTACCAAATAATTCAACAAACTCTTTCTCAGCAGCCTGTAAACGCTCCGCATTCAAATCGTTTAGTAGCACAACAGCACCTTCTTGCGCAAATTTCTTAGCAATAGCCTTTCCAATTCCACCAGCACTACCGGTCACCATGGCGATCTTTCCAGAGAGTGCTTTCGGTTTAGGCATACGCTGTAATTTAGCCTCCTCCAATAACCAATATTCAATATTAAAGGCCTCCTGTCTAGGTAAAGAAGTATATTCACTAATTGCCTCAGATCCCTTCATTACGTTGATTGCATTCGTATAGAATTCGGCAGCAACCCTCGCGGTTTGTTTGTCCTTTGCAAATGCAAACATACCTACTCCAGGATAAATTATAATAACTGGATTTCTATCACGTATAGCAGGGCTATTAGGATGTTTACATGTTTCATAATAGTCTGTATACATCTGACGGTACGCCTCAAAAAGAGGTGTTATTTTATCCTTTACTTCCTGAATATCCGAAAGATCTTCTTGAGTTTGTAAGTTTAATATTAAGGGTTGAATCTTTGTCCTCAAAAAATGATCAGGACAACTGGTGCCCAACGGGGCAAGCTTGTCTAAATCATTGGAGTTAATAAATTCTAAAACCCGAGAATCATCCGTAAAATGTCCAATCATATGGCGTTCACTTGAACAAAAACCTCTTAAAATTGGTGCTATTTTAGTGGCTTGGCTTAAACGCTCTTCAGGCGATAAACTGTCTACTTTTTTCCCTCCAAACACGGGTCTTTGTTTACCAAAATTCTCTTCTAAATAATTAGCACAAGCTTCTATAACATCCAATGAATTAACATAACAGTCATATGCCGTATCCGCCCATGTAAATAAGCCATGTGAGCCTAACATAATTCCGCGAATTCCAGGATTCGCTTCCAGACATTCTCGAAGTTGTAACCCCAAATCAAATCCTGGTTTTTGCCAATCTACCCAACCAATTGTTCCTTTAAACAATTCTTTGGTAATCTTTTCTCCATCCTTAGCAGCTGCAATTGAAATGGCCGCATCGGGATGTAGGTGATCAATATGTTTGAAAGGAAGAAAACCGTGTAAAGGCGTATCAATTGAGGGTGCCTTCGAATTTAAATCAAAAATACAATGATTAAACAATTCCACCATTTCATCCTCATACTCAATACCTCGATATACATTTTCTAAATTGCGTAAACGATCTACATACAAAGCAGCAAGACCAGATTTTTTTAAGGTTCCAATATCACCTCCGGATCCTTTTATCCACATCACCTCTACCTTTTCACCTGTTAAAGGATCATTATCCATTACTTTACAGGAAGTGTTTCCACCTCCATAATTCGTAATTCTCAAATCCGAACCTAAAATGTTCGATCGATATAACAATAAAGCAACTTCATCCCCTTGCAAGGTTTGAGCATGCTCATCATTCCATAAATAGTTAACGTGCTTATATGTTTTCAAAGTCATAAATTTTTTAAGTTACACCTCTAATGTTTTAGCGAATCCCACAATACAGATAGACAGTATTATAACAGCTATCCCGGCTATAATAGCCCGATAGGTTGGTTTACTAACTCCTTTCCATTCCTTCAATACAATGCCCCATGCATTGGATATTAATATGATAAAAGCCATATGCAAGATCCAAGAGCTTGCTCCATTCCCTAAACGGCTCTCCCCCATTCCGTAAAAGAAGAACTGAAGGTACCAGGTTGTTCCAGCCACTGCACAAAGAAGAAAGTTTTTGGTCAACGGGCTTGAAGACTTACGATAGTCAGTATATGATTTGTTTTTAATCAATAAATACATACACCATAAGAAATTGGTCGTAAAACCACCCCAAAGAATTACAATATAGGTTACATTGTTTTGGAACAAAAATTCACCTTGATCTGGATTACTTGCTTTCCAAAGATCATTGGCTAGCTGAGCCATCGGCTTTCCGGATTCGATTCCGAAATTAAAACAAGCACTTAAAATCCCTGAAATAATAGCAACAATGATTCCTAGACCAAAATTATAATCTGCTTTTGCTTCTAAAGATATGCTACCTAGACTACGTTCTTTTAGTATTCCAGCCTTCGCACATAGATAAATCCCTATTATACAAACCAATAGGCCAATCATCACACAGATACCAGCTTGATTCGTAAAAAAATAATCTATACCGTGTTTATCTGGAGTTTTATTAAAATAAAAATAAATAGCTGGCATCAAGGATCCAAATACCATGCTCAACCCAAGAATAATACTGCTACCCAATGAGACACCAAGGTAGCGAACACCTAGGCCATACGTTAACCCGCCAATTCCCCAAAGCAAACCGAATAAAAAAGTATAACCTAAGGTACTTGCTTGAGCACTTTGAATAATCTCAGCAAAGCCGGGAATGGTAAGCCAAGCGGCAATTGGTGGAATAATGATCCAAGAAAACAATCCCCCTAGAATCCACATTGCCTCCCAAGACCAACCTTTAACTTTTTTATAAGGGACGTAAAAACTTCCCGATGCGAATCCTCCAATAAAATGAAACAAGACTCCTGCTAATGCATTCATAAACTTCTTTTAAATATATATGATTTAGGTTATAATATAAATCTAAGATATTCCAAATTTTAGAATCAACTGTTATGGACTGTCATGGGATTCCCTTTTTTTTTACGTATTTTTTTATTCGCTCGAATTCAAAAAAAGCATTGGAAAACATCCAATGCCTGAAATCACGCTAAAGAAAAATCAATGTGAAAGTTTATCTTCACTAAATAAATACTTTACCAGCTGTGCTCTGCCTAACCATATCCAAGGATACACCCTCGTGTAATTCAACCACTTTAAAGCCTCCTTGTTCCATTATATCAAAAACGCCAAGTTCGGTAACGATTTTTTTTACGCAACGTAAACCTGTTAAAGGAAGCGTACATTCTTTTAAAAGCTTTGATTCGCCTGCTTTATTTACATGCTGCATGGCAACTATAATATTCTCAGCGCTGGAAACAAGATCCATTGCCCCTCCCATTCCTTTGACCATTTTTCCAGGAATTTTCCAATTGGCGATATCTCCATTTTCAGAAACCTCCATGGCCCCAAGGATTGTCAAATTAATTTTCCGAGAGCGAATCATTCCAAAACTCATGGAAGAATCGAAAAAAGCCGAACCCGCAAGAGTAGTGATGGTTTGCTTGCCGGCATTAATCAAATCGGGATCTTCCTGCCCATCAAAAGGAAACGGTCCCATACCGAGTAAACCATTTTCGCTTTGTAGGACCACATGAATATCATCAGGAATATAGTTTGCCACCAATGTAGGAATGCCAATACCAAGGTTAACATAGTATCCATCCTTAATTTCCTTTGCAATACGCTTTGCAATTCCGTACTTATCTAACATAGCTTAACATTTCTTAATGATTATTGCACTTGCACCACCACCACCATTACAGATAGCGGCCAATCCAAGATTTCCATTTTCCTGTTTTAAAATGGAACATAAAGTAACAATTATCCTGGTCCCTGAACACCCCAAGGGGTGCCCAAGGGATATTGCCCCACCATAAACATTGATTTTATTTTCGGCGATATCTAGTAATTTAGCATTGGCTAGACCTACTACTGCAAATGCCTCATTAAATTCAAAATAATCAATTTGAGCTAAATCTAATCCAGCTTTCTTCAATACTCTTTGCGTAGCTATGGCTGGGCTGGTAGTGAACCATTCGGGAGACTGCTCAGCATCTGCATACGCAATGATCTCGGCTATTGGATTCAACTTTAATTCGTTAAGCTTTTCCTCTGAGACCAGAATTAGAGCAGCGGCACCATCACTTAAAGTAGATGCATTGGCTGCTGTAATCGTACCATCAGATTTAAAAGATGGCCTTAATTGGCTGATTTTATCGAAATTAACCGTTTGGTACTCTTCGTCTTGATCAACCACAACTACTCCTTTTTTAGATTTCACTTGAATAGGAAATACCTCATTATTAAATTTCCCAGAATCCCAAGCAATCTTACTCCGTGTATAGGACTGTATCGCAAATACATCTTGTTGTTCGCGGCTTATAGTATATTTCTCTGCACATAATTCAGCACAGTTGCCCATGGCCTGATCAGAATATACATCTGTCAGACCGTCCTTTAATAAACCATCTATTAGTTTTTGATCACCAAACTTACCACCCCATCTAGCTACTGGATCGTAATAAGGGACTCCGCTCATACTCTCCATCCCGCCGGCAATAACCACATCGGCATCCCCCAAAAGAATTTGTTGAGCGGCTATTGAAACAGCCTTCATTCCACTAGCACAAACTTTATTAATTGTCGTAGCAGGAATACTATCGGGCAATTCAGCAAATTTAGCAGCTTGTCTGGCTGGAGCTTGACCTAAATTCGCTTGTAAAACTGTGCCCATGTATACCTCATCAATGTGATGTTTTTCTAGACCAATCGCATCTATAGTTGCCTGAATAGCCTTTGCACCAAGTGCTGTAGCAGAAAAAGAAGATAGTCCCCCACCAAAACTTCCCAAAGCGGTGCGTTTAGCTGCTACGATAAATACTTTCTTATTCATTTTCATTCCTATTTCTTACGGTTTTTTGTTCAATACGTTTTTCATAACGTTCTCCCTGAAAGATCTTTTGAACAAATATTCCTGGTGTATGAATAAAGTTAGGATCCAATTCTCCAGGTTCAACCAATTCTTCCACCTCAGCAATGGTATATTGACCACACATGGCAACCGCATGATTAAAATTTCGAGCAGTACCTCGATAAATTAAGTTGCCCATTTTATCTCCTTTCCACGCTTTGACAAAAGCAAAATCAGGTTCAAAGGCATATTCCATAAGGTAGTCCTTCTCAATGCCTTGAAAATTAAATCGGCGAACCTCCTTTCCAATTGCCACCTCGGTGCCCACTCCAGCCGGGGTATAGATAACGGGTAATCCATAGCCGCCTGCCATTAAACGCGTTGCTAATGTACCCTGAGGGATTAAATCCACTTCCAACTCACCAGTTAACATCTGCCTTTCAAACTCTGCATTTTCACCAACATATGAAGCAATCATTTTTTTAAGCTGCTTATTTTTCAACAAAAGTCCAAGTCCAAAATCGTCGACCCCTGCATTATTACTAATACAGGTTAAATTCTTGGTTCCTTTAATTATTAAGGCTGCAATTAGATTTTCAGGAATACCGCAAAGACCAAATCCACCGAGGGAAATAACCATTCCATCCTTCACATCTTTAATTGCCTCCAAAGCGCTTGATACTGTTTTATCAATCATATTGCAATTTGGATTATTTGAAAAATTATTTTTGGTCATAATCACTATGAGCCAGTAAGTTTATAATCTAAAAGAAGTTTTCATACAATTAATAAATGCATGAAATTCAGTATAAATTTAAGGAAATTAAGTTAAACCATTCAGATTCAATAATTTTTAATATTCCCTCAAAAATTTCATAATTACCTTCAAAAGTTGGCATCAAAGAACGCATGATATTACAATTGAACGAAGAAATCTTCGGATTCTTAAAGACAAAACAGTTCGACATGAGCTTTGTTTTTAATGACAAACTCCTAAGAACTACAGAAATAAGAAGTAGCAAAAAACATTTTTAGATATCAGCTCGGTAGTGGGAAATTATTAATTTACTTTAGTATGTCTAATTAAATTACTAAACTTGGCCTATAAAGCAAGAAATTACCATACATTATGCGATTATTATCTATTATTTTATTGTTTTGGGTATTAAGCCCATCCGTTTTTGGTCAAACATTACAACAAAAACTAATGACCTCAAGTTTGGACAGTCAATTTGTATATTTAAGTTTACAATCTCGATCTCAGGACGCGAGTTTCAAAGTTATACGAAAAACCAATCTCGAAATCATCCGTCGAAACGTTAGAGATTCCTTAAAAACATACAAACAACAGATTGCAACATTAAAAGGAAATGCCTCAAGTTCAGTAGGTAACATTCAAAACCTTAAAGACTCAGTATCAAACCTTTCAACCTCCCTAGAACTCGAACAAAAGAAAACCAATAGCATTTCTTTTCTAGGCATCGATTTCGCCAAAGGTTCTTACCATACCATGGTATGGTCAATTATTATTGTATTAGGTGCAGCTTTTGCAGGAACGTTATTTGCTTTCCGAAAAGCGAAAGTAGATACAGATGAGTCAAAATCGACTGTAAACGAATTGCAAGAGGAGCTTCAGACACTGCGTAAAAAAACAATGGAAAGAGAGCAACAGTTAAAAAGACAGTTATTAGACGAACAATTAAAAAGAAATTCTTAGAGTCTAATCATACATCCATCAAAAGACTTAGTTTAATTACCAAGTCTTTTGGTGAATTTAGAATCATTGGAGATTTTTTTTAATTTTTTAATTCCATTACATTCAAGGTAAAAAACTCATCCAAAGAAAATAACAATTCATGAATCCAGTTTTCTATCCTTATTTCAGACTTCAATTCAAAAGAATAAGACGAAATATAGAAGACGCAGGATTTCCTATGATCCTTTTCTACCCTGCATTTCTGGGAATCTATTTTTTGCTCTATCAATTCCTAATCCTTTCCCCAAATTGGTCCATTTACCTCATTACGTTATTAAACATCCAAGGTCTCTTTAGCTTATCAGATTCTAGTAGGACCGATTTTCTTAAAATCACCTTCCTTAAAAGAGATTTTTATATTATTAGAGGGATTGAAAACTTATTGCTTGGTGCTGGAACCATATTCATCTTGATTTTATCACACCATTATATATATGCTGTAATCAATTTTATTTTGCCCATTGCATTTATATTCAGTAAGCCTCCCTCAATTTGGGGACAAAGCATTCCAACCCCATTTACAAAAAAACCATTTGAATTTATTCTTGGCCTGCGAAAAACATGGTTGATACTGATTATCATTTATTCCCTATCGATTATCGGTTTTGTGTATGGAAATGAAAATCTAGTCCTTTTCTGTTTATTTTGCATTTGTCTATGCACTTTCACGTATTATCAGGAACCTGAAAATTTGATCATTCTCTGGAACAATAATAGAAAACCTAAGCTTTTTTTAATTTATAAAATTTACAGAGGACTGTTTCAGTTAACAACTTTACTTTCTCCCATTGGGGTATCTCTTTTGATCTTTTTTCCTGAATCCTATTTAAAAATCCTATTGGTTTTGGCCTTCGGCTACTTGTTGATCACCTTTGTAATTTGCCTTAAATACGCCGTTTTTCCACGAAAAATAAATGTAACAGATGCTTTGATCGTGGGTTTATGTTTGTCCTTTTTCCCATTAATATTGGCTATCATTCCATATTATATAATTAAAGCGCAACAAAATCTTAAGAATTTACTATGATAAGCCTAAAAAATGTCACCAAATCTTATACAAACAATACGGTCTTAAACGGGATTGATTATACATTCGAACCCGCAAAAGTATATGGAATAATTGGCGAAAATGGAGCTGGAAAAACAAGTCTCTTCCGCTGTATAGCTGGTCTAGAAGATTATAAAGGAAGCATCCTTGCAGACAAAAAGCCTTTAAAAAATCATTTGGGATTTTTGACCTCCGATCCCTATTTTATGTCAAAGATGACCGCCCAGGAATATCTCTACCTTATGGCAGATGCGCGAAAAATTAAAATCGAAAAATTGGAAGAAAAAAATATTTTTGAACTACCTATGCAACAATATGTCTCTAGTTATTCTACTGGAATGAAGAAAAAGCTAGCGCTCATGGGTATTCTCATCCAAAATAATGATTATTTCATTCTAGATGAACCTTATAATGGTATTGATTTAGAGAGTAGTATCATGTTAACGGCCATCATTTCGAACATAAAAAAAGCAGCAAAAACGGTATTGATTTCCTCGCATATATTTTCAACGCTTAAGGATACTTGTGATGAAATACTAATTTTGGAAAATGGACTGTTTAACAAGGTTGTAAATAAAACAGAATTTAAAGAATTAGAGGAAGAGTTAAAGAATAAAATTTTATTAAAAAATATAGACAAATTACATTTTAATGGTTAAAATTAGCAAGAACAGACTTCCTTAATACCCTGCTCTTGCTATTTGATCCGCTATGCTATGAACTTGTAGATTCTTTGCGGATAATGTGCTCCAATAGGCCACCCTTTGGACTATCAATAACAATTTTTTTATTCTCGGGATTTCCTTTTACGATCCACCTTACTTTAACAGCACTCATTCCCTCAATAGTTGGAATTTCAATTTGATGAGGCTTAAATATCTGTTCCCTGGTCTGATTAAAATCACTGTTTAACACCTGCATTCCAGCAACTACTTCTACCCCTTCTAGTCGAATATGATTTGGCCGCTCAATTTTATGTTTGACATCATGATCTGAATGAGTTGGAATTATTCTTGCATTCCAAACGGTTGCATTAACTTCATAAAGATTAGAACCTAAAGATTTCACCGTGGTTTCTAAAACCTCCAGTTTTGGCATTTGATAGGCGTGATAGATCGTGAACGCTGCATTTCGATGCGCATCTTCCATCAACAAAAATCCCGGATGATTTCGGGTATAATTTTTTTTGGCGCCGCCAATTTCTATTTTTCCAAATTGGGGGTGGTCAAACTCTTTCCAGGATACATAAGCATCTCCAAACATCAACAGTTTATCAAATTCTAAATATTCATCACTTTGAGATAGTCCAGTATCAGACTTTTTATTAAAAAGTTTGTATGTAGTCATGAGTTCATTTGAAAAAGTGAAAATGCCACGGGTGAGGGCAAGAAAATCAATTTCCCCACCAAAAACAGTGTAAAGATCCTTATGAATAACGATATAATCGTATCCTGGAAGCATTTTAGATCCTGTACTGCCAATGGCATCATATACTCGAATATCCTTTGGCGAATAAAATCTATCATCAGCAGCAGCACCTGGCCCGCGTAGAATCATACCTCCATAATTATGATACGACTGTGCTCCTGCAATATTTGGATGTGCATAGACAAAGTTCTTTACTGCCTGTGTTTCAGGCAATGTTCCAGGATAATATAACGCTCCTCGCTGTATATAATTTGGTTGCCAATTCCAACCCCAATCCCTATTAGGGTCGTAAGTACCGGTAATATCTTCATTCACTAAACCATCGCCATCATTATCAAGACCTTCAAAACCCAACATCTCGTATTCGCCAGGCTCTCCGGCCTTTGCTGGAATCATTCCATTTGGATTATCTGGATTTTCATTATATCGTCCGGTTTTCGATTTTCTTCGCATCATCACAATCTGTCCATCCTTATCTAAATCATCGTAAAGATCTTCCGCTACCAATCCGTCTCCATCGTTGTCGAAAGGCCTTCTTCCTGTCCTTGATGAATGCATCGTATTCGGTTCATGGATAAAATATTCCCTTGAATCTGGATTTATAGTGGGTGCAATGTAAAATACCTTATCCTTTAATAAATCCTTAATAAAGGGGACTGATTGAAAATTTTCAACCAAATACCATGCAGTATACATTGAGATTTCAGAACCTTGCAATTCATTCGCATGAATATTTCCATCAATCCACATCGCTGGTTTATTTTCGGACTTTCCTTGAGTAAAATCAGTGATCGTCAACACAAATATGTCCCTACCTTCATAGCTTTTCCCAATGGATTCATATTTCACCAAGTCCGGATAAGACTTTTGCAATTTCTCGTAAAATTCCTCCATTTGTTTAAGGTCGTGATATCGGCTCCAGTTCATGTTTACTTTCGGATTGGAAGGTGAACCAATAGCCCTTAATCCTGCAATTTCTTTTGGCATATCCTCTGTTTTCTGCTGTGCAAAAACAGAATTAATTGAGAGTACCACTACAATATATAGTATCTTAGAAGTCAATAATTTCATATCCAAAGGGATTAAAGGTTAATATCAATGATTTTTTCTCCGGCAGAAGGACATCCGACAATTAATTGTATTTTACCCTTCCCCTTAATTAGCCAAGACATGGTATTCGAACCTCCAGCAGCAAGACTAGGATACAATTGAAGGCGCTTTCCACTTAAAAACTTTTGGTTCTTTTGTATTTCAATTACTGATTTTAGCTTGGAAACATGCTGAATTTTATCGGCAATTTCTGGATAGGTTGGCATCAATCCTACATTATAAACTTGAATTTCAACTCGAAATATTTCATCACCTAAGGGAGTAATTTTTGGTTGGGAGAATTCCAAACTAGCCATAGATTTAGCCAATTTCAAAACAAATTCAGCATGGAGCTCCCCTGATTTTTCCAGGTGGGCGACAGGTGGATTGTGTTTAAAAACAGAAACCATCCCCCCAATTTCGACCTTTTGGTTTGGAAAATCTGGATGAGAGATTTCCTTCCATGGCAACAAAGCCCCTTGGATATGATTGCTTTTGATCCAGTTTACAAATTTATCATCCTGGGTTTTTATATATGGGATCGTTCTGGTTTTACTAGTATCGGACGGAATCCACCATCCAGGGGTAACAAAACTAAATTTCCCCGTATGGTAGTAAATTGTATTTGAAAAACTGCCTTTCTTAGCAGAAAGTTTAGGAGCGCTACCCATGGGCTTCAGCAATTCATTGTAAAATTGGCTAACCATTGTTGAAACCGCCACATCATTCTTTGTCCAAGATGCTACAATCCGTTCATTTGCTCGATGCTGATCAAATTCCTCTGGACTAGAAAGATTGTTCTGCAATCCAAAATGGATGACAGAAGCGATTTGAGGGTAATCAAAAATCAAATCAATGATTGCTCTGGTTTCTGGTTCAGAAGCCGCATAATCTCCCGATTCCGGTTCAAAAAAAGGATAATCAAAAGTGAAATTTCTATCAATATTAACGCCGGATTCGTCATCTTCTGAGATGTTACCATCCTGATCTAAATCGACTCCTTCAGTCAGTAGTAAATAGGATCCCACTTCGCCTTTACTGCGGTCTGCTAGTACCATATAGTGTTCATCTTTACCGTGGGAGTTAAAAGAACCTGCTGGTGATTTGATTCTCATTTGTGAAATTACCCCATCATTGTTCAGGTCGTCTTGAGGATCTTCGTCTTGACGTCCGTCTCGGTCATTATCAATTGAACGGCCATTACCAGAACTCCAGGTAAGCGCCTGAGAATTGCGTTTGTAAGCATCTACATTTAAGATCGGTACAACCCAAATCGATTTACGCGCTAAAAGTGCGTTCAACTCTTGTTTTGGTAAACCTAAGATATTCTCAATAACCTGAATCGACTGAATAGTGCCTGCTGGATGCTGACCATCAATACCTGCGACTAAAAGCAAGGTGGGTTTGGGAGAATCTCCTAATTGAATTTTTATGATTGGAATATCCTGACCCGAATAACTCTTACCAATGGAGGATTTTACTAATAATGGATTGGACGATATACGCTGGATTTGCATTTTCAGTGCGTCAAAATTAGGATAATCCCATTGTGCACTGACATAAAATGGAAAGCTAGCACAAAACAGTAATAAAAACCAATATTTCATATTTAAGTTGTTAGTTCGTGGCTAAAACTAATGAAATAATCGAACATTCAAAACAGGAGAGATCAGTAACAAGTTTGATATATAACAACATCCGTAGAAGCATTGAAATGCAAGCAAAAAAAACGAAAATTTATCTAGAGGTAAAAAAGAAAAAGAAATAGTTACACAAGGGGAAAACTCAACAAAGAAATTAATCGGACCCGGTATTCATTTGGATGGACATTTTACCAAACTTGATAGGGCAATTTAATTTTATTAAATGCTTAAAAGTGATTTCCAATGGATTATTAAGTCATAATAAACAGCCTCTTAAGGTTAGATTTTAATCGCTTTAAATTATAAAATAGGATACCAAAAAAAAAAATAAAATTAAATATGCATATCCCTTTTGGTTTTAAGGAGATAAAACTTATTTTTGCATTCCAAAATACGGATGTAAATAATCTGTTTTTAAATTGATTAATAAATTTTAGTCCCTATAACATGCCCAATATTGGTAAAATAGCGCAAATTATCGGCCCTGTAGTTGACGTCAACTTTGCCGACAATGAAAATCTTCCTAAGATTTACGACGCTTTGTACATTGAAAAAGAAAATGGACAGCGAGTTGTATTAGAAGTACAACAGCATTTAGGTGAAGAACGAGTTCGAACAATTGCAATGGATGCAACCGAAGGATTAGTTCGTGGTATGAAAGTGTTTGATACTGGAGCACCAATAAAAATGCCTGTTGGCGAAGAAATCAAAGGTCGTGTATTCAACGTTGTTGGTGATCCAATTGACGGTTTAAAAGCTTTAGACAAGTCTAACGGTCGTTCTATACATAACGTTCCACCAAAATTTGAAGATTTATCAACTGAATCAGAAGTACTTTTTACAGGTATCAAAGTAATCGACTTATTAGAACCTTATTCAAAAGGTGGTAAGATTGGATTATTCGGAGGTGCTGGAGTAGGTAAAACAGTATTGATTCAGGAATTGATTAACAACATTGCAAAAGGTCATGGTGGACTTTCCGTATTCGCGGGTGTTGGTGAACGTACTCGTGAAGGTAATGACTTACTTCGTGAAATGTTGGAGTCAGGCATTATCAAATATGGTGATCATTTCATGGAAGAGATGGAAAAAGGTCAATGGCCTTTAGATTCTGTTGACCTGGAGTTAATGAAAGAATCCAAATGTACTTTCGTTTTCGGTCAGATGAATGAGCCTCCGGGTGCTCGTGCTCGTGTTGCACTATCTGGTCTTACAATTGCCGAATATTTCCGTGATGGAGATGGCGAAGGTCAAGGTCGTGATATCTTATTCTTCATCGATAACATTTTCCGTTTCACACAAGCAGGTTCTGAGGTATCGGCATTATTAGGTCGTATGCCTTCAGCTGTAGGATATCAACCTACATTAGCGACAGAAATGGGCTTGATGCAAGAGCGGATTACGTCCACTAAGAACGGATCAATCACCTCTGTACAGGCCGTTTACGTTCCTGCAGATGATTTAACTGACCCTGCACCTGCAACAACATTTGCTCACTTAGACGCAACAACGGTATTATCTCGTAAAATCTCAGAGTTAGGTATTTATCCTGCGGTTGATCCATTAGATTCTACCTCACGTATCCTTTCTCCAACCGTTTTAGGAGATGAGCATTACAATACAGCTCAACGCGTAAAAGAAATTTTACAACGTTATAAAGAACTTCAGGACATCATAGCGATCTTAGGTATGGATGAACTCTCTGAAGAAGATAAATTAACTGTACAAAGAGCACGTCGAGTTCAACGTTTTCTATCCCAACCTTTCCATGTGGCCGAACAATTCACGGGTCTAAAAGGTTGTCTGGTAGACATTAAAGATACCATAAAAGGTTTCAACATGATTATCGACGGTGAAGTGGATCAATATCCTGAGGCAGCATTCAACCTAGTAGGTGGTATTGAGGAAGCAATTGAAAAAGGTAAAAAACTATTAGCAGAAGCAGTATAAAATTGTATATACTAATATAAGTATGAATTTAACAATAATAACTCCAGACAAATTAGCATTCGAAGGTCCAGTAACTGCTGTTACTGTTCCAGGTTCAGCGGGGTCCTTTCAAATTTTGAAAGATCACGCAGCTATTGTGTCAACGCTAGAAGATGGCAAAGTCATTATTAAAAATGGTAGCCAGGAAAACACCATTATTATTAAAGGTGGTGTGGTCGAGGTAAAGGAAAACAATATCATTATTTTAGCAGAAGGAATTGCAGAGCAATAGTTAAAAAAATAAAAATAAAGTAGCCCTTAAGACTTCACGTTTTAAGGGCTATTTTTTTGCAGTTTGTTCTTGATTTTTGTCATTTCAGGAAGAATTATCGTCAAAAGTTGAAAAAATTCAAAAATGAAAAAATATACCAATTTTAATTCTAGTCTACAGACAACAAAATTAAAATACACATATTTAAAATTTAGTAAAATAAAATTCTAAATAAACATTATATGCAATATAAAAAACTTTATTAAAATTCTCTCTTTGCCTATTGTAAAGAATTTTTATTCAAGCTAACTTACAATTGTAATAAACACAAGCTCGTTTGTAACGATTTTGAAGATGTAGAATGTAAGGGATTTCAAAAAAGGATTATGCAGTATTACAATCAAGACACTTTGATTTATTTGAACACTGAGTTTGTCAAGGCAAACGATGCAGGGGTTGACCTATTTGGACAGTCTTTACATTACGGTTATGGAGCGTTCGAAGGGTTACGCGCATACAGTACTCATAATGGGACCAGAATCTTCAAGGCAGAAGAACATTTTGAGCGTTTAAAGAATTCATGCAAGGCAATTGGGCTTCCTTATCAATGGGATAATCGTTACCTCATTGAGAAGACATATGAACTTTTAGAGATCAACAATCTTCGAGCAGCCTACATTCGTCCGTTAATTTATTCAGGAGCAAATATGCATTTGACAACCTCAAACTCATCGAATTTGATGATTGCCGCTTGGGAATGGGGACCCTATTTAGGTCAAAACTTAGTGCGTGTTAACATTTCCAAAATCCAGCGGCCTAATCCAAAGTCTTTTCCTACGGACGCCAAGGTTTCTGGTCAATATATCAATTCTATCTTGGCCACTAGTGATGCCATAAAACAAGGCTTTGATGAGGCTTTATTAATGGATCAAAACGGATATGTTGCGCAGGCTTCCAGTGAAAATCTGTTTATAGAAAAAGATCACAAATTATTCACAGCTCCTTTAGGAAACATCTTTCCTGGAATTAGTAGAGAAACGGTCATTGAAATCTGTAAAAGCTTGAATTTTGAGATTATTGAAAAACACTTAACAGTAAAGGATATTTATGAAGCGGACAGTGCCTTTTTGTGTGGTACCGCAGCCGAAATAATTGGAATAAAACAAGTAGACGATGTAATCTTTGCAGAGGAATGGGAAGACTGCCTCGGTTCATCAATTCAACGAAAATATAAAAACTTAGTATTAGAGCAAGAGAATTATGAAGTCATCATCTGACAACCAAAAAGGAATCAACAAGTACAGCCGAATCTTTACACAAGACAAAACACAACCGGCAGCCAAGGCCATGTTATATGGGATTGGGTTAACTGACGCCGATATGGACAAGGCGCAGGTCGGTATTGCCAGTATGGGTTACGACGGGAATACCTGTAATATGCATTTAAATGATTTAGCACAGGTCGTCAAAAAAGGTATTTGGAATAACGATCTAGTTGGATTAACCTTTGGTACGATCGGGGTAAGTGATGGAATGAGTAATGGAACAGACGGCATGCGCTACTCTTTAGTTTCCAGAGATGTTATAGCCGATAGTATAGAAACTATTTGTGGGGGCCAATATTATGATGGTGTGGTCGCCATCCCAGGATGTGACAAAAACATGCCAGGAGCGATTATGGCTATGGGTAGATTAAATAGACCAGCTATTATGATCTATGGGGGAACTATTGCCCCAGGTCACTACAAAGGTGAAGAGTTAAACATTGTTTCAGCTTTTGAAGCTTTGGGTAAAAAAATTGCGGGAACCATTTCAGATGAGGATTATGATGGCGTAATCCGTCACACATGTCCCGGCGCGGGAGCGTGTGGAGGAATGTACACGGCAAATACAATGGCATCGGCTATTGAGGCAATGGGGATGAGCTTACCGTATTCATCTTCCAACCCAGCCACTTCAGAAGAAAAAATGAATGAATGCCTTGAAGCAGGCAAATACATGCGTATTTTATTAGAAAAGGACATTAAACCTTCTGACATTATGACGCGCAAAGCATTTGAAAATGCGATTCGTATTATTGTCATATTGGGAGGCTCAACCAACGCTGTCTTGCATTTCATCGCCATGGGTAAATCTGTAGATATTGAAATTACCCAAGATGATTTTCAAAGAATGTCTGACGAAACTCCAGTTTTAGCAGATTTTAAACCTTCAGGAAAATACCTTATGCAGGATCTTCATCAATACGGTGGTATACCTGCTGTGATGAAATATTTATTGGACGAAGGTTTACTTCATGGAGATTGTTTAACCGTTACTGGAAAAACTATTGCACAAAATTTAGAGGGGGTAAAATCAATCATCGAATATAACCAGCCGATTATAAAGCCATTGAGCGAACCCATTAAAGCCACAGGGCACCTTCAGATTCTTTATGGAAACTTAGCAGAACTCGGTTCTGTCGCCAAAATCTCAGGAAAAGAAGGTGAAAAATTCACCGGACCGGCACGAGTTTTTGATGGAGAACATGATTTAGTAAGAGGTTTAGAAAGTGGACGAATCAAGCCAGGCGATGTTGTCGTGATTAAAAATGAAGGACCAAAAGGTGCTCCAGGCATGCCAGAGATGCTTAAACCTACATCTTTGATCATTGGAGCTGGTTTGGGAACATCTGTTGCCTTAATCACTGACGGAAGATTTTCGGGTGGTACACATGGTTTTGTGGTTGGTCATATAACTCCTGAGGCCTATCAAGGAGGTCTAATCGGACTCGTATTTGATGATGACATCATTGAAATTGATGCCGTTAACAACAGCATTAACCTAAAGATTTCTGAGCAAGAGATAGAAAGAAGACGTGCTAATTGGAAACAACCAGCCTTAAAAGTCACCAAAGGTGTTTTATATAAATATGCAAAATCCGTTGCAGATGCCTCTCAAGGTTGTGTGACTGATTTGTAAAAAGAGAATAAACCCCAAGCCGGAAAGCCTGTGGGATAATGATTAAAAAATTGAAAAAAAAAGACCTTTGAATGCATGAAGTAAAGTGTTAGCAACACACCTTTTAAATTCTAAAGTCGAAAAAAAGAATATATTATGAGTACACTTGAAAAAACGGAAACTCAAGAATCCAAAACTATAGCCGCGAACACACAAATTAGTGGGTCCCAAGCTGTATTGGAAGCCTTAATCCATGAAGGAGTAGAAACCGTATTCGGATACCCAGGAGGTGCAATTATGCCCATTTACGACGCCTTGTATGACTACAATGACAAGCTGCAACATATCCTGGTCCGCCACGAACAAGGAGGAGTTCATGCTGCACAAGGGTTTGCACGCACATCTGGAAAAGTAGGTGTAGCCTTTGCTACCAGTGGTCCAGGTGCTACAAATTTGGTAACAGGTTTAGCAGACGCCATGATTGATAGTAACCCAATTGTTTGTATCACAGGACAAGTCTTCGCCTCTCTATTGGGAACAGATGCCTTCCAGGAAACAGATGTGATTAATATCACAACTCCAATAACCAAATGGAATTATCAGGTCACCGATGCATCAGAAATTCCAAGTGTACTTGCTAAGGCTTTTTATATCGCTAAAACGGGTCGTCCAGGTCCAGTCTTGATCGACATAACCAAGAATGCACAATTGCAAATATTTGATTACTTAGGATATGAAACCTGTAATCATATTCGTAGTTATAGACCTGCCCCTATTGTCAGAAATGAATATATTCATCAAGCGGCTCAATTAATCAACGAAGCCAAAAAACCATTTGTTCTTTTTGGTCAGGGAATCATCTTAGGTAAAGCCGAAACCGAATTTAAAGCGTTCATTGAAAAAGGAGGTTTTCCATCGGCCACAACGGTTATGGGCTTAAGTGCTCTGCCCACAGACCATCCTTTACATGTTGGAATGTTGGGGATGCATGGCAATTATGCTCCAAACGTAATGACCAACGAATGTGATGTATTGATCGCTATTGGAATGCGTTTTGATGACCGAGTAACTGGTCGATTAGACAAATACGCTAAACAAGCGAGAGTTGTCCATTTAGACATTGACCCTGCCGAGATTGATAAAAATGTAAAAGCAGAAGTTCCGGTTTGGGGTGATTGTAAAGAAACCCTCCCGCTACTAACCTCATTGATCCAAAGCAATGATCACCGAGCTTGGCTTGAAAAATTCCGTGAACTCGAAAAAGAAGAAATAAAAGAAGTTATTCAAGAGGAACTAAATCCTACTTCTGATATTTTAACAATGGGTGAGGTCATAAAGGTTTTGAATGAATTAACCGAAGGAAATGCAGTCCTAGTAACCGACGTAGGTCAACACCAAATGGTAACTTGCCGATATGGAAAATTCAACAGCTCCAAATCAAGCGTAACCTCAGGAGGTCTAGGAACTATGGGTTTTGGTTTACCAGCGGCTATCGGAGCTTGGTACGGATCACCTGAACGGGATATTGTCGCGATAATAGGAGACGGAGGAATTCAGATGACCATCCAAGAACTAGGGACAATTATGCAGTTTGGTGCGAAGGTTAAAATATTAATCTTAAACAATGAATTCCTAGGAATGGTTCGTCAATGGCAACAATTGTTCAATGACCGACGGTATTCATTTGTTAATATTACCAGTCCAGACTTTGTGGCCGTAGCCAAAGGGTATTATATAGAAGGGAATAAAATTTCTGATCGCAAAGATTTGAAAAATGCATTAAAAACCATGTTAGATTATGATGGTGCTTACTTATTAGAAGTAATGGTAGGTAAAGAAAACAATGTTTTCCCAATGGTAGCACAAGGAACTAGCGTTTCTGAAATTAGACTGAAGTAAAAATGGAAAAAAGAGAATATACCATCACGCTGTATACTGAAAATTCGATCGGTATGATAGGCCGAATATCCGGAATATTTTCAAGACGTAAAATAAACATCGAGAGCTTGAACACCTCCCCCTCGGAGGTAGACGGTATACATCGTTTTACGATCTTGATCAGCGAATCTGAGGAGGTTGCACGTAAACTTTGTCGTCAGATTGAAAAACAAGTAGAAGTGTTAAAAGCGTATTTCAACACGAATGATGAACTGATCTGGCAAGAACAGGCCTTGTACAAAGTACCGGCTAACATGATTGCGGAGAAAGCATATGTAGAACGATTATTACGTCAATATGGAGCAAACGTGGTCGTGATCCGGAACGATTATATTGTTTTTGAAACAGCAGGTCACCGAGAAGAAATTGACCGTCTAACCTCCGAATTGGGAAAATATAATCTTATTGAATTCGTACGAGGTGCAAGAATTGCAATCATTAAGGATAGTGCGGGATTCCATACCAAACTAAAACAATTTGAAATTAACGAGCCCTCTCAGGACACTGTTGAAAATGAATTTTTAGATCAACAGGACAGGGTCTTTACCATGTAAGGGCAAGGCATTTCAGGTAGGTAAAATTTAATCTATAAAAATTTACAATGAATCATATATTTAAGTTTACGCTGGATTCAAGGAAAGCATTTATCAAACTAATTGATGAATTAAGCTTAACACAATTAAATGAAATTCCTGATGGTTTCAACAACAACATCATTTGGAACTTTGGGCATATTGTGGTGAGTACGCAGATCCTTTGTTATGTGCGTACAGGAATTCGGCCAGATACATCGGTAATAAAATATGCAGATGCATATGCAAAAGGCTCAAAACCAAGTTATTTTGTGGATCAAAACGAAATTGATGAATTAAAAATTCTAGCTTTAGAGACTATCCCGCTGATAGAGGCCGATTACTTAGCTGGAAAATTAAAAAACATCACACCTTTTGGTACATCAACCTTTGGTAACCAACTCAATAGCATTGAAGATGTATTATCAGCCTGTGTAGGGCATGATAATCTACACTTTGGCTATGCAATGGCGCAAAATCGCATAATTAACAAATAAAAACATACTCAGAACTGAAAAATATTTTAATAAGTAAAACAATGGCAAATTATTTCAACACATTACCTCTAAGAGAGCAATTAAACCAATTAGGTGTAGCAGAATTTATGAACTCATCAGAATTCTCTGATGGAGTAAATGCTTTAAAAGGTAAAAAGATCGTAATCGTAGGTGCCGGTGCGCAGGGATTAAACCAAGGTTTAAATCTAAGAGACAGCGGACTAGATGTATCATATGCATTGCGAAAAGAGGCTATTGAACAAAAAAGAGATTCATGGAAAAATACAACGGATAACAATTTCACCGTTGGGACCTATGAAGAATTAATTCCTTCTGCAGATCTTGTAATCAATTTGACCCCAGATAAACAACATACAAACGTAATCAATGCGGTCATGCCATTGATGAAAGAAGGCGCAACCTTGTCCTATTCTCATGGATTTAATATTGTCGAGGAAGGTATGCAGATACGTCCTGATATTACAGTAATCATGGTTGCCCCTAAATGTCCAGGATCTGAAGTTCGGGCTGAATATTTAAGAGGTTTCGGTGTTCCTACATTAATCGCAGTTCACCCTGAAAATGATCCACAAGGAAAGGGTTGGGCTGAAGCAAAAGCATATTGTGTTGGCACAGGTGGTCATCATGCAGGTGTACTTAAATCTTCTTTTGTAGCGGAAGTAAAATCTGACTTGATGGGTGAGCAAACCATTCTATGTGGTTTATTACAAACAGGCTCGATTCTTTCATTTGATAAAATGGTAGAAAAAGGTATTGATCCGGGCTATGCGTCTAAATTGGTACAATACGGAGTTGAGGTAATCACGGAAGCCTTAAAACACGGAGGAGTTAGCGGTATGCTCGATCGCTTAAGCAATACAGCTAAGGTAAAAGCGTTCGAATTGTCTGAAGAATTAAAAGATATTATGCGTCCATTATTCCAAAAACATCAGGACGACATTATGTCTGGTGAATTCAGTAAAACAATGATGGAAGATTGGGCAAATGCAGATGCCAATTTATTAAAATGGAGAGCAGAAACAGGCGAAACCGCATTCGAAAAAACTCCGGCAGGCGATGTTAAAATAGAAGAGCAAGAATATTTCGATAATTATGTGTTAATGTCTGCTTTTGTTAGAGCAGGTGTTGAGTTAGCATTCGAGACTATGGTAGAGGCTGGCATTAAACCAGAATCAGCGTATTATGAATCCTTACATGAAACCCCGCTTATTGCAAATACGATAGCTCGTAAGAAATTATTTGAAATGAATCGTGTAATTTCTGATACAGCAGAATACGGTTGCTACCTATTTGATCAGGCGTGTAAGCCACTTTTAGCTGATTTCATGAAAAAGATAGACACAGATGTTGTTGGAAAGAATTTTAGTCAGGGGAAAGATGGTCGTGTTGATAACGTTAAATTAGTTCAGATCAACGAGGTATTACGTAATCATCCTGTTGAAGTGGTTGGAAGAAAATTGCGTAAAGCAATGACAGCGATGAAGGCCATCAAAACAATTTAATTTTTCGTAAATTAGTTGGCTTATTTAGGGGTAAAAATATGAATTTTATATTTTACCCCATTTAATATTACAAACCGATAAGAGTATTATAGAAAAATGGGAAAAACGTTAGTAGAAAAAATTTGGGATGCACATCTGGTCAAGGAAGAAGAAGGATTTCCGGATATGCTATATATTGATACCCACCTAATTCATGAGGTGACTTCCCCACAAGCATTTGATGGATTACGCAAAAGAGGACTGCCTGTATTCCGACCAAATCAAACCGTGGCAACAGCTGATCATAATGTCCCAACATTGAACCAGCATTTACCCATAAAAGAAGAATTATCCCGCTACCAAGTGGATATGCTCAGTAAAAACTGTAAAGAGTTTGGAATCGAGTTATACGGTTTAGGCCATCCTTATCAAGGTATAGTACATGTAATTGGTCCAGAACTTGGAATTACTCTTCCAGGTAAAACCATGGTTTGTGGCGATAGCCACACTTCAACACACGGCGCTTTCGGTACAATTGCTTTCGGCATTGGCACCTCCCAAGTAGAACAGGTATTTGCTACGCAATGTCTCTTGCTTCAGAAACCGAAAACCATGAAGATTGAAGTTGATGGAGATGTACAAAAAGGTGTAGGAGCCAAAGATATTATCCTCTACATTATCTCTAAAATATCTGCTGCCGGAGGTACAGGATATTTTGTGGAATACGCCGGTTCTGCTATTAGAGCATTAAGTATGGAAGGGAGAATGACTATTTGCAATATGAGCATTGAGATGGGGGCTCGAGGCGGTTTAATCGCACCTGATCAAACAACTTTTGACTATATCCAAGGTCGCCAGTTTGCACCAAAGGGCGAGCAGTGGGATCAATCTCTTGCTTACTGGAAAACATTGTATTCAGATGATGATGCAGAGTTTGATGCTGTTTTAACCTTTAATGCAGCTGATATTCAACCCATGATCACCTATGGCACAAATCCAGGAATGGGAATTGGAATTACCCAAAATATACCAACCACATCCTCTCAAGCGGAAAGCGAACAACCTTCCTATCAGAAAGCACTAAATTACATGGGCTTTAATGACGGAGATCCTTTAATTGGAAAGCCCGTTGATTATGTGTTCATCGGAAGTTGTACAAACTCAAGAATTGAAGACTTACGTGAAGTTGCAGCGTTTGTTAAAGGAAAACATAAGGCTGAAAATGTTGAGGTTTGGATTGTACCCGGATCCAAACAAGTTGAAGCCCAGGCTAAGATTGAGGGTATAGATAAAGTCTTTGAAGAAGCGGGTTTTATTCTTCGTGAGCCAGGATGCTCAGCATGCCTTGGAATGAATGAAGATAAAATACCTGCGGGAAAATACTGTGTATCCACATCCAATAGAAATTTCGAAGGAAGACAAGGACCGGATGCTCGCACCATGCTAGTCAGTCCATTGACTGCCGCCGCAGCTGCTGTAACTGGAAAAATTGTAGATATAAGAGAACTCGTTTAAAGATGTTATCCAACCAACTATGTTAAAAAATAAAATAATCCATCGTAAAGACCAAAATGCAGAAGGTATATTTAATCAACGAAGTTTGACAATCGACTACCGGACACTTTTGCCTCTACTAAAATCTGGATTACGCGTTTTAGACATCGGTTGTGGAACAGGGTCTATAAGTAAGGATATCGCTATAGCGGTTGGACCCCAAGGACATGTCATTGGCATTGACAATACCGAAAGCTTTATTTTACAGGGAAAAGAATTATTCAATGATATAAAGAATCTGGAATTAATTCATCTCGATGTGTTGGAATATTGTCCGGCAGAAAAATTTGATTTAATTATTTCTGCCAGAACCTTTCAATGGGTCAGCACGATAGACCAGGTTTTAACGAAAGTCAAAAGCTGGCTAAACCCAGAAGGTAAAATATCCATTCTAGACTATGACCATACGGCCATTCAATGGGTACCTGAAATTCCGCAAAGCATGCAACAGTTTTATCAAACCTTTCTTCATTGGAGGCAAGAAGCAGGTATGAATAATGCAATAGGCAAAGACCTACCAAGTATATTATCCAACCATGGATTTACTCAAATCGAGTCCCATGTTGCTGATGAACACTATTTAGCTGATCAAAAGGAGAAATTAGCAGTGTGGTCAAAGGTAGCAGGTTCCAGACAGATGGTAGAAGAAGGTTATTTAAAGGAAGAAATAAGAGTAGATGCTATCCAAGATTATGAGACTTGGATTCTTCAACAGGCAAAATCGATGACCATGCGATTGTGGGACGTTCACGCCTCTTTATAAAAAAATCCCTAAATCAACAATTAGTCTGAATTTAAGATTTCTAAAATTGAATTAGTACAATGAAAAAATTTGAAAAACTAAACTCTCGTGTAGTTCCTCTACCGATTGAAAATATTGATACAGACCAAATCATTCCAGCGCGTTTTTTAAAAGCAACTACACGTGAAGGCTTTGGTAACAATCTCTTCCGTGATTGGCGTTACGATAATAACGATCAACCTAAGAAAGATTTCATTATGAATAACCCAACTTATTCAGGAAAGATCTTAGTAGCCGGTAAAAACTTTGGATGTGGATCTTCGAGGGAGCACGCAGCATGGGCTATCGAAGACTATGGTTTTGATGTTGTGGTGAGCTCATTCTTTGCAGATATCTTCAAAGGAAATGCATTAAACAATGGTGTCTTACCAATCACAGTGTCTGAGGAATTCTTAGAAAAAATATTTGATCAAGTATTTGCAAAACCAGAATCCTTGGTTGAGGTTGATTTAGAAAATCAAACCATAACGCTTTTGGACACAAAAGATCAGTTTTCTTTTGAAATAAATCCATATAAAAAATCATGTTTGATTAACGGATACGATGATATCGATTATATCATAAACCATAAATCAGATATAGAAAATTTCGAAAAAAAATAGATAATGCCAGAATTCGTCCGGATAGTAGATCTTAACATATCATACGGTCAGCATGCTGTATTAAAGGGATTGTCTTGGGCAATTTTTCCAGGTGAAAATTATATTTTAGGGGGTAAAAGTGGTTCTGGAAAAACGACGTTGGTCAAAGCCATTTCGGGCGGTCTAACAGGTATTTCAGGAATAAAGCTTGAGTATGGAGAATGTTATTCACCTTCAACACAAACTATTTATATTCCTAATTGGTATCAGTTTACCAATTTAGAAGGGGACCGTAATTTCTATTATCAACAAAGGTACAATCGCCAACAGGACCATGACACCTTAACGGTTAAAGCGGAGTTAATGGCCTTTGCACAGAAAGAAAAATTAGACTTCAATACAATTGAAGATAAAATAAAAGCATTTGGATTTGAAGATCAATTGCATTCTCAATTAATTGAATTGTCAAGTGGTGAACATAAAAAACTTCAATTACTCAAAGGATTATGGCAAAAACCAAAATTACTGATTATCGACGAGCCATACACTGGTTTAGATAGAGATTCAAGAATTACATTAAATCAATTCTTAGATGAGTTAGTTGAGCATGGTGGACAATTAATTCTAATATGTAACGAAAATAATTTACCGAAGACCATCAACAGGTTTGCGCATATTGTGCAAGGGAAGCTCGAAACAGTGAGCAGATTTGATGAATTGATCCAAGATCCCATCCGAAAACGAAAGGAACTTCCTGCCTTCCTAAGGCAAAATCCCAAAGATCAAAATCAACGAGTTGCAAAACTCAAGGATGTTACGATACGTTACGGCCATAAGGAAGTATTAAAAGAGGTTAATTGGGAGATAAAGAATGGAGAGAAATGGTTACTAACGGGACCAAATGGTTCAGGTAAATCGACTCTTTTAAGTATCATAAATGGAGATCATCCTCAATCCTATGGTTTAGATATTGAATTATTCGAAAAAAAACGAGGTTCTGGTGAAAGCATTTGGGATATTAAAAAAAAGATAGGTATGGTGTCTGCGGAATTGCATTGGTATTTCGACCAAAATGCAACGGTATGGCATACCTTAGCCTCAGGATTTTACGACAGTATTGGATGGTTTATTGATGTTAAGTTTAGTGAAAAAAAACAGATTGAAGAACTCATGGAATATTTCGATCTAACTGAACATAAAAATCAGCTTTTGCACTCGCTTCCGTTGGGGAAACAAAGATTAACTTTATTGGCTAGAAGTATGATTAAAAATCCGCCATTATTAATACTTGATGAACCTTGCCAGGGCTTAGATAGTTCTCAAGCAAAGTATTTCAATCAAGTCGTGGATGAGCTTTCCCAACATGGGAAAACCCTGATCTACGTAGGGCATTACGAAAGCCAATTGCCTGAATGTTTAGTGAATAAAATAGTATTGAATAAAGGTCAAGTAATTGCCTTAGAGCATAAAATAGAAAACGTTTTATAATATATGAAGAAGAACATTCTTATTATTCCAGGAGATGGAATTGGACAAGAAGTTACAACTTGGGGTAAACAAGTTCTAAATACAATTGCAGAGAAATTTAATCATGAATTTATTTTTCAGGAAGCAATTATGGGTCATACTGCAATTGAAGAAACTGGAGATCCATTACCGGAAGAAACGCTTCAAAAAGCGAGAACATCTGATGCTATTTTATTCGGAGCAATCGGTCATGCGAAATACGACAATGATCCGAGTGCTAAAATTCGTCCAGAACAAGGATTATTAAAAATACGTAAAGAATTAGGTTTATATGCAAACCTGAGACCTATTCTCTTGTTTGATGAATTGCTGGATGCCTCTAGTTTAAAACCAGAAGTTTTAAAAGGAACAGACATCCTATTTTTTCGGGAATTGACCGGAGATGTGTATTTTGGAGAAAAAAAACGTAACCAAGAAAACACGTTTGCTTCAGATTTGATGAATTATCACAGGTATGAAGTAGAAAGAATAGCTAGAAAAGCGTACGAAGCTGCTAAATCTCGTAATAAAAAACTATGTTCAGTGGATAAGGCCAATGTTCTTGAAACCTCAAGACTATGGAGAGAGGTGGTACAAGAAATTGCTAAAGATTATCCCGATGTAGAAACTGAACATATGTTTATCGATAATGCTGCGATGCAATTGGTCAAGAATCCAAAGAAATTTGATGTTGTGCTAACAGCCAATTTATTTGGAGACATATTAACCGATGAAGCCTCACAAATAGCAGGGTCAATGGGTATGTTAGCTTCTGCATCCATTGGGGATGGAACGGGATTCTTTGAACCTATTCATGGATCAGCTCACGATATTGCAGGGCAAGACAAAGCGAATCCATTAGCCTCCATCCTCTCGGCCGCATTAATGCTGGACATTGCATTCGGTCTACAAGCTGAAGCTAAAGCCATCACGGCAGCGGTTGCCCAAACGCTAAAGGCAGGTTGGAGAACTGGCGATATTGCCAATGCAGACACCCCTATAGATAAAATTTTAGGAACGCAACGCATGGGTGAAAAAGTAATAGAATTTTTAAAGCAGAATTAATCAAGGTATAAACATAAATCTTAAAAATATGTTACACGATCCTAATCACTTATACATTTTCGATACGACCTTACGTGATGGTGAGCAAGTTCCAGGGTGTCAATTGACAACTCCAGAAAAAGTCGAAATTGCCAAAGATTTGGAACGCTTAGGCGTTGATGTTATTGAAGCCGGGTTTCCCGTTTCTAGTCCTGGCGATTTCCAGTCAGTTGTGGAGTTATCAAAGGCCGTAAATGATGTGATCATCTGCGCGCTTACTCGGGCCAATAAAAATGATATTGAGGTAGCTGCTGAAGCGTTGAAATATGCTAAGAGACCGCGTATACATACGGGTATAGGTTCCTCCGATATGCATATTAAATATAAATTTAACAGCACCAGAGAAGAGATTCTTGAACGTGCTATTTCTGCGGTAAAGCATGCAAAATCATTTGTGGAAGACGTTGAGTTCTACGCAGAAGATGCAGGCCGTGCAGATTTAGCTTTCTTAGCACAAATGATTGAAGGCGTAATAAATGCTGGTGCTACGGTGGTTAACATTCCCGACACCAATGGATATTGTTTACCAGACCAATATGGAAGTAAGATCAAGTATTTAAAAGAGAATGTTAAAAACATAGATCAAGCTATTATCTCAGCCCACTGCCATAATGATCTTGGCCTAGCTACCGCGAATTCAATTGCAGCAGTTCAAAATGGAGCCCGTCAAGTTGAATGTACAATTAATGGAATTGGAGAACGCGCTGGAAATACATCCTTGGAAGAGGTGGCTATGATACTAAAAGTCCATAATCAAACTTTTGGTGGATTATCTTCGAATATAGATAGCAAAATGTTTACCTATCTCTCTAGAAAAGTGAGTAAAATGATGAACATGCCTGTACAACCCAACAAAGCTATTGTTGGTCGCAATGCATTTGCACATAGTTCTGGAATCCATCAAGACGGTTTTCTAAAACACCGAGAAAATTATGAGATCATTCGTCCAGAGGATGTCGGTTTAATTGAAGCAGACATTATTTTAACAGCACGATCAGGCCGTCATGCTTTAAAACATCACCTAGAGCGGTTAGGATATCATCTAGACAAAGACTCTTTATCAGAATGTTATGAGCGTTTCTTAATATTGGCTGATGCTAAAAAAGAAATTATAGATGAAGATTTACTCAATTTGGTGAAATCTAACTAACAAATGGGCTTAAAACTGCCCTAAATCACTTAAACCAACGATATAGAATGAGTTTGGATCTATCGACATTAACAATAGACTCTATACAAGCAAAAGATAGAATCAAAGAGGTTATCAGGCGAACACCGTTGCAATTTAACTTGCATCTCTCGGAAAAATATGGCGCAGATATCTACCTTAAAAGGGAGGATTTGCAAGTTGTGCGGTCCTATAAATTACGTGGAGCCTTTAACAAAATAAGTAGTCTTACAGCAGATGAAAGAGTACGTGGAGTGGTTTGTGCAAGTGCAGGAAACCATGCTCAGGGGGTAGCCTTATCATGCAAAAGATTAGACATTAAAGGGATTATCTTTATGCCTGGCCCTACCCCGCGCCAAAAAATTACCCAAACTGAAATGTGGGGAAATGGTAATATTGAGATTGTACTTACTGGAGATACCTTTGATGATTGCCAAAAAGCAGCAATACAATACACTCTAGAAAATAACATGACTTTTATTCCTCCATTTGATGATTTAAAAATCATTGAGGGACAAGGGACCGTGGCTGTAGAGATTCTTGAAGATTTACCTGAAGTAGATGCTCTATTTATTCCAATAGGTGGTGGTGGTTTATCATCAGGGGTTAGTTATCATATGTATAAGAATGCTCCACATGTTAAATGTTACGGTGTTGAACCAGAAGGTGCTCCCTCTATGCAAGCGGCACTGGATAATGGCGGACCAATTGAGTTGGAACATATCAACAAATTTGTAGACGGGGCAGCAGTAAAAAAAATTGGAAACTTAAACTATGAAATAAGCTCACAATTATTAGACAGTGTAAAATCAATTCCCGAGGGTAAGATCTGTACGACAATCCTAGAATTGTACAATAAAGATGCAATCGTAGCGGAACCTGCAGGAGCATTATCTATCGCTGCTTTAGAATTTCATAAGGAGGAAATTAAAGGTAAAAAAATAGTCTGTATCGTTTCGGGAGGAAACAATGATATTGATCGAATGAGCGAGATAAAAGAACTTTCTTTATTATATGAGGGGTTCAAACATTACTTTATAGTTCGCTTCCCACAACGACCAGGAGCTTTAAGGTTACTCGTAACCGAGGTACTTGGTCCAAAAGATGATATTACACGTTTTGAATATATAAAAAAAACAGAACGTGAACGTGGACCAGCCTTAATTGGTATTGAATTAAATGATCCCGGCGACTACATCTCCTTGATAGAACGTATGAAATCTTACAAATTTGATTTCATTGAAATCAACAAGGATCAAACATTGTTTGAATATCTTGTTTAATTCAGAATCATCAAAAAAAATTTTAATATAAGTAGTTAACGGTATGCAATACATACCGTTATTTTTTTACTATAATGAAACGACCTAGTTAATAAAAAAAAATAAAAACGCATAAGTTTCTAAAAATCAACAACAATTTAACCTATTTTTAGTTTTATTATAGAATTCACAACTAAAAAGGAGACACTCATGAAAACAACCACTATTGTAATTTTATTCAGTATGCTTTGTTTATTTAGCTACGCCCAAAACAAAGCAAAGGGTCCCAAAGCAAGCCCTGCAGACAGTTCTATCGTCACTACTGAGGACGGAGTAAGGATAGCAATACACTACAGCAGTCCTTCTTTAAAAGGCCGAGAAATAGGTGTAGACATTGCCAAAGTTGGTCAGAGATGGAGGACTGGAGCAAACGAGACGACTACTGTGGAGTTTGATAAAAACGTAACTATAGAAGGTCAAAAATTAGCCGCTGGAAAATACGCTCTCAACACTATTCCTGGAGAACAGTCGAGCACTATAATTTTTAATTCAAAATGGGATCAATGGGGAACTAAATACGATGAAAAAGATGATGTTTTAAAAATCGAAGTTCCTAATAGAACCAATCAAAAAGTTCAAGAACGATTAAAAATTGAAGCAAATAAATCAGGAAAAATTTTATTGGACTGGGGTCAGTATGGCTTATCATTAGATGTGAAAGCGGACAAATAGCCACTAAATTTTAAACGAATAAATAAAAGGGCCAAAAAAATTTGGCCCTTTTATTTTTAGATATCTACAGAAGCGTCCATCATAAAATCATCGTTCATTAAATGAACAATCTCAGTGGATTTCTCATAATTAGTAGATTTTTTAGAGAAAAAATCGTGTTGTGTTGTCTCCGTGTTCAACCCGTTCAATACAATCGGGTTAACTTGTTTAACCTCAAAAATTGGATCAAAACCCAAATTCATTAAAGCCTTATTTCCATTGTAACGCACATATTCTTTAACCTCAGCTGTTAATCCAATAACAGTATATAATTCTTCTGTGTATTTTATTTCATTCTCATACAGATCATTTAACAGGGATAAAAAGCGCTCTTTTACTTCGGACTTATTCGGTAATTTAGCATAAACCTCCTGCGCCATCAATCCAACAAATACACCATGTATTGATTCATCAGCTATAATCTTTTTGATAATATCGGCAGAGGCAACCATTTGACCCTGACCACATAACCACAGCGGCAAAAAGAACCCAGAATAAAACAAGAATGATTCCAATAGAACAGACGCACCCATAGCCATAAATAACTCTTCATCATTTACGTTTTCTTTATCGATTGCACGATAATATTTGTCAATAGTAGCCGCTTTAAATTGCAAAAATTTATTCTCCGAAACCCAGCCAAATACATCATTGATTTCATTTGTTGTAGAAACTGTAGTAAAAATGGTGGAATAAGATTTAGCATGAATTGCCTCCATCATACACATATAAGACATTACAGCTTTATTCTGCAAAGAATCTATATGATCAATGATTTTGGGCATGCCTGTATGACTTTGAAGAGTATCTAATAGAGTAAGACCTCCTAATGCCTTTTTATAGCATTCTTTCATATCCCAGCTTAAGCCTTTCCAGCTATCAATATCCTTGGAAGGAATATATTCCGTATCGATCCAGAACTGTCTAATATTCTGCTCCCAGAACATCAACGCATAATCGTTGTCTGGCGTATTCCAGTTTACTGCGGTAAATTGTTTACTCATTTATCTGTCAATATCATCTGTCAAAGAAGCTGAATTAGCTCCGTGCAATACGGAATCAAATCAGCTTCTAAAATTATTATTTTTATTTTTTTTGCTACAACACTACGCCGAACAAGAAATACATTCTTCAATTGTTGATTTACGGGTTCGTGTATAATACAAAGATTTTAAACCCAATTTATGACCATAAATATAATACTTCGCCAAATCACGTGTTGAATCTTTTGAGTTTGTATGCAAAATCGTAGAAACACCCTGATCAATATGGCGTTGAATAACGGATACCAACTTGAGTACTTTCATTTGATCCATATCATAAGCTGATTTGAAATAGAAGTAATTATCATTGGTCAAATAAGGCATTGGATAATATGTAGTACTATCTCCGTACTCTCTAACTTCAATGATATCCACTATTGGCATCACTGATGCGGTCGCGTTCATAATATAAGAAGTAGATTGGTTAGGAGCGATTGCTAATCGGTACGCATGGTAAATACCATGTTCAGCCACCTTAGCTTTCAAATTTTCCCAATCCACCTGGGTAGGAATATAAACACCCTCGAACATTTCTTTTACCTTATCTGATTTAGGTAAATAATCACGTTCTACATATTTATCGAAATATTTTCCGTTTGAATAATCAGATTTTTCAAATCCAACAAAAGTAGTTTGGCGCTCTTTTGCGATTTCCATGGAAGCCTCAATCGAATAGTAATTCATCATCATGAAGAAAGTATTAGCGAAATCCAAAGCTTCATTAGATTCATACATCACAAAACTCTTTGCTAAATAACCATGAAGATTCATAGCACCCAGTCCCACTGAATGAAGTTCACGATTCGCTTTTGCAATAGAAGGTACCATTTGAATATCTGTCACATCAGAGACAACAGTTAAGGCTCTCATTGCTGTTTTAACCGTCTCTTTGATCCGCTTATTGTCCATTACTGTTGCAATATTCAATGAACCTAAGTTACATGATATTCCATAACGAATTGTGTCCTCTTCACCATATATGTTGATATCTGAAACCTCAGAAACCTGCATAATTTCAGTACATAAATTTGAAAATTTCACCTTGCCAATACCATTTAACGCATGTGCACGATTCGTGTTCTCCTTAAAGAAAATATAAGGGTATCCAGATTCTTTTTGTGTTTGCGCGATTTTCACCAACATATGGCGCGCATTAATTTTTTTCTTTTTAACGTTAGGATTGGTGATCAACTCATCGTACATCAAATCCATATCTACTTCATCCAGAGCGATACCATACTCCTGCATCACCGTATGCGGATAAATTAAATAGCATGGTTCATCCTTTTCCGCTAATTCCATGAATTTGTCCGGTACAATGATACCTATTGAAAGTGATTTAATCCGTACTTTTTCATCGACATTGATTTTCTTACAATCCAAAAACTCTTCAATATCAGCATGAAAAATATTAAGATACACGGCGCCAGCTCCAGGACGTTGTCCCAACTGATTGGCATAAGAAAATGTATCCTCCATAATTTTCATAATCGGTAAGACACCTCCTGCGCGACCGTCTACACCTTTGATAGCCTCACCACGAGCACGAATTTTAGAGATATTAAAAGATACCCCTCCGCCAATTGAAGAAAGTTTCATGGCAGAATCCACAGCATAACCGATACCATTCAAATTATCTCCAATTTCATCAAGAAAACAGGACACCAATTCACCGGAACGTTTCTTTCCAGCGTTCAAGAAAGTCGGGGTAGCTGGTTGATATTCTTGATTAATCATAATTTCAGCGTACTCAATTGCTTTTTGTACACCTGATTCTCTGGCTAAGAAAAGTGAAACCGCAACAACACGGTCCTCATAGCGTTCCAAAAACTTTTCACCCGAGTCATCGCGCAATGCATAACTCTGGAAAAATTTAAAGGCAGCCATAAAAGATTGAAAACGGAATTTTTTCGAATAAACGAAGTTAAAAACCTCCTCCATCTGTTCAAAAGTAAACCATTGATAAAAATCAATGTAATAGTTGTTCTCAACTAAATAATCTATTTTTTCCTTCAAATTGTAAAAAAACACAGTGTTTTTGTTTACATATTCAAGGAAATAGGCCTGTACAGCCTCCTTGTCTTTGTGCAAGCTAAACTCGTCATCATGTTTAATCATGATTTCGTTGTTAAGCAATATCCAATTTTTCGCTACCTCGTTTGCTATCATAGTATTGATTTTTTATGATGTCAATAAATTGATTAATATCCTCCATTGTGCCAGAAAGTTCAAATTTCATGGCCAAAGGAATTTCAAAATTATCTGCAAGTTTATCTGCTGCAATGGCAAAATTTCTGCCCCAGTTTCGATTCCCACTAGATGTTACTGAATAGATCAACTCTCCTGCTCTATTCATAAAAGATTCTGTCTTCTCTGGAACCTTACCAAAATTGGTTGTATAGGTCACTAAATGACCTGGTCCATTAATATCCATATCTTCCTGAATTTTAACAGCAGTCCATCCGGTAATTTGAATCACTTTGTGTATAAAGCGTTCCACATTCCCAGTTTTAGAATCGTAGTATAAATAAATCATAGCTCCTTAAGTTTATATGATTTCTACAAAGCGATTTGGTCTAGTTCTTCAGGTTTAAATCCAATTATTCGGTTCTTTATTTCATCATCCTCCAATACCAAAACTGTAGGAACAGTACGGACCTTAAACTTAACGGCTAATTCCGGCTCATCGAAAGGATTAATGGTTTCATAGGAAACACCTCTGTTGTCAAGGTATGCCGATACTTGTGCGCATGGCGCACAGTCATTTTTTTCGAATTTAATGATTCTTGCCATGTTATATTAAGTTTAAAAAGAATTTTAGCTGATATAAGCCTAAGTCCCTTAGATAATTAAAAAAACGTTTGATTTGAGAAGACTCAATTCTCAAGTAAAACAAATATCACTTATTTTTTGTGCCTCCGCTAACATGACTTTTCCACATCGAGAATAAAAAAAGGGACAAAACCCACCCAGTCACCTCAAAAAATTGATAAGCCACTGTTCTTCAGTATCATAATTATGTTGATAACTTTGAGTTGAGGTTCTGAAAGGGCTTTTAGCACATTACTATTTTGGTTTTTTTACTGTCAAAAGTAGCTTAATTTTTTGTTTATTTGCTGTAAATTTCTTATAAAAATATAACCCTAAAAAATTGGATTTCTTATGGTTCATTATCTAGAATTTTTTTCCTAAAAACCAGGATATAAAAATTGAATTCAAAACATAATGCAAAATATTATCGAATAAAGAAAATCGAAAATGTGAATTATATTCGCTAACAGCATCAAGCACAAACCAATAAAAAAAAACAGGTTTACAATTGAATTTGTAAACCTGTTTTAGATTTAATGACAGAGATAATTATCAATAACCAGGGTTTTGTTTCAAACCTGGATTAATTGCCATTTGTGTTTGTGGAATTGGAAATATTTCCTTATTCGGATCACCGGTCGGTTGATGATCCCACCAAGTTCCAGTCGTATACTTACCAAATCTAATTAAATCTGTTCTACGTTTACCCTCGAAAATGAATTCTCTTCCTCGTTCAGCTAGTAATTCGTCCATGGTTAGACTTGCCGTGGTATATTTATTAGCGCTCCAATCTTGTGCAAGGAATGCACGTACTCTCGAAGAATTGATTAAATCTACAGCAGCTTGATTAGCAACACCATTATTTTTACGCATGATGGCTTCTGCCTTATTAAAATAAATTTCTGTTAGTCGATAAATAATGTAATCGTTCTCTTGGTAATTTTCATCACTAATTCGACCTGATTTATATTTATTAAATCGTGCTCCAGAGTTTTCTTCCCCTTCAGACATTGAACCAGGAGACGTTTTATCACCTTCACTCTCTCTACGAATAGAGTTCACATAAACCAGTGGTTTTCCAGAATATTCTTCAGTTCCATTTACAGGAGTAGTTGTTCCATATTTATATTGAGGACCGAATAAAAACCAATCTTTCTTTCTAAGGTCTTTCTGATTATAGGCATCAAAAGCAGTTGGAATTACCACAAATGCATTCCATCCACCATAACCAACATCAAGTACTTCCTTCATGTAATCATAGCTCATAAAGAATCCCCCCCAATCAAAGGTGAATCCACCTTTTCTACTAAATTGAAATTGGAATAAAGACTCAGGATTAGCATTATTTGTATTAGAAAATACTGCATTGATATTAGGTGATAACTTAGGAACACCTCCAATACCACCACCAGCACCTGAAATTACTTTATCTGAGGCCGCAATACATTCGTCCCACATGGCTGTGCCTATCCATTTTTGAGCATTAAGATAGAGTTCAGATAACATGGCATAGCCAGCAGCTTTGTTCACCTTACCAATTGTTTCAGAATCTAATGCTGGGAGATTCGGCACTTCTCGTTCAAGTTCTTCCATGATAAACTGGAATACTTCCTTTCTTTCCTTGGTTTCAGGGTTAGTTGGTTTCTCAATCACGTTCTCAGTAGTTACCGGAACATTACCCCACATATCCATGATTTTCATATAATGAAAAGCACGAAGGACTTTTAACTGAGAAAGCACTTCCTTATGTTCCTCAGGTGTCAAACCAATAGCTTCTAGGTCTAATGTTTCTATATCTTGGATAGCGCCATTTATAAACCCAACACCGGTATACATCAATTCCCATCCCGTACGCATTCTATTCTCATTGTCCGTCCAAGTATGGTAATGCATTCGGAAATGATCTCCACCGTCATATCCATGTCTCCCTTTTTGAGGCCACGCTAACTGATCAGCAGACAGCTCTGAATGGTAGTAAAATCCATTATTACCAGTTGGTGCTAACCAAGCTTGCATGTGTGTAAAAGGGCGTAAAGCGGCTTGCATTACCTCCAACTTATTTTTATAGAAAGAATCCTTTTCTAATTCACTGTATAAATTTTCATCTAGATTCGTACAACTAGATAAACTCGCCGAGGCAATCAAAGTTGCAACTGCAAATCGAATTTTATTTTTATTTAATAATTTCATCTTCTTCTACATTAAAAACCAATATTTAACCCAAGTGACCAAGACTGTGTCCTAGGATAGAAACCTCTTGAATCAATACCACCATCAAAACCTGTATCTTGTAATTCAGGATCAATACCAGAATAGGAAGTAATCGTTGCCAGATTTCTCGCTGTTAAGTAGACATACAAATTCCTAACATGAGGAGTTTTTAAACCAAAATTGTATCCCAAAGTAACATTGTCAATTTTCACAAAAGATCCATTTTCCAAGTAATAATCAGAATACTGAGGATCATCCTTTAATTCACTATTCTTACCGAATGCAGATTCAAAAACATTGTTAGGTAACCATTTTTGATTTCCAAAATACATGTCTGCAGAATTCAAGATATCATATTTAAATTTACCCCTTAAAAATACACTTAAATCAAATCCCTTATAGCTGATTCGGTTACCCAATGACACTTGAAACTTTGGAATACCATTACCGATATAGGTTAGATCGTCGTTGTTAATTTCAGAAGCAGGTGCTGTTGAACCATCTGCCTTATAAAAAAGCCATTTACCTTGATCATCAAATCCTGCAAAACGTTTTCCATAGAAGGATCCTACTGATCCACCCTCTTCCAAACGAATAGCATTACCGAGGTTACCTGGAGAAGGAAGACCTCCAAACTCAATCCAGTTACTCTGAAATATATCAGAAGATAATTTGGTTAATTCATTCGTTTGATAATTTCCAGCAAAATCAACTTGCCAAGTAAACTGATCGTTTGAAATCGGCGTTCCGGTTAGTTGTAATTCTACACCTTTATTTACAACCTCACCTACATTATACCAGATACTGTTTTGAACATAAGCAGGCAGTTGCGCTTTATAATCATATAATAAATCCTTGGTACGACGGTTATAAAAATCCAATGCACCTGTTAATCTATTATTAAACATAGCAAAATCAACCCCAATGTTGGTTTCAGCTTTTTGCTCCCATTTCAAATCAGGATTTGGATTTGAGGCAACACCATAAGTTTGATAATAAATATCATTCTGAGGATACACACCACCAGTTCCTAGACGGATTAAAGACAGGTAATTAGGAATACCTTGATTACCCGTTACTCCATAACCTGCACGCAGTTTTAATTCATTCACGACCTCTTTATTGGTGAAAAAATCTTCGTTTGAAATCGTCCAACCTGCTGAAACAGCAGGGAAATTACCCCATTTATTATTCGCACCAAAACGAGAAGACCCTTCTCTACGTAGAATAGCAGTAACAAAATATTTCCCAGCATAATTATAATTAACACGGCCAAAGAAAGCAATTAAGGTATTGTCATCCTTAAAGGAAGCCATCCCTGGTCTTGGTAATTTGTCATTGGTCAATGCAGTCCCTGATCCCATGTTCCAATCTAAGAATCCGTCTGTAGTGAACCCATTATTAGACATTTCGAAATACTCAGAAGTTCCATACTGATAACTGTAGCCCAAAAGCCCTGTCACGGTGTGATCTTCATTAAAAGTCTTGTTATAATCAACAGTACTCTCAAAAGTTTTCGTCCAATTTAAATCGTTTCTTTTTAAGGCATACGCCATACCTTGGTAATCGGAGGTTTGTCTCTGGTCCCAATCCAGCGTTGAACGATATCTTCGGTCATTCCAATTATCACGAACATACGAACCAAATGCAGAGACACTCAACTCATCTAAAATTTTGAATTTTAATCTAGCATCACCAGAAAAAGTCTGTTGGTTACGATCTTCTATACGATGAGCCAATCTACTCAACGGGTTGTAATTATTATAATCCTGTGTTTGGTAGAACGTTCCATCTGTATTGAAAATAGGCGCTGTTGGATTACGTTGAATTGCTTGTTCAAAATCACCCGTTTTCCCTCCTAATAAATCAGCCTTATTAAAATTGGCGGCCACATTCGCCGAAAAGGTTAATCGATCTGCCAGACCAGTTTGTGTAAAATTAAAACGTCCGCCAAATTGTTCTTTATCGTTTTGTTTCGCTATACCTTGAGCCTGTTCGTAATTAAAAGAAGCACGATAGGTAGAATTTTCACCCCCACCACTAGCTATGAAATTATGGAAATGAGAAAAATTATCTTTATTAATCAATTCATCATACAAATCAGTTGTTGCGCCCAAATCCAATTCAGGTTTATTCAATCCATTCACCACTTTATCCCTAAATTCACTAGCCGAGAGCATACTTGGCTTACGATTCACAATCTCTGTTTGAGCGTATGTCAGATATTCGAATTGTGGTGCACCAGCCTTTCCTTTTTTAGTAGTGACTAAAATTACACCCCCATTACCTCGTGTACCGTAAATAGCTGCAGCAGAACCATCCTTAAGGACGTCAATAGATTCAATATCTCCTTGCTTGATCAAATCCAAACTACCCCCTGGGATACCATCGATGACCACCAAAGGACTGTTGCTACCTTTGACAGAGGCCATACCACGCAATTGAATATTAGTTGATGAATTTGGATTGCTTCCTTGGGTTCTGGTGACATTCAAACCAGCCACTTTGCCCTGCACCAATTCCATTGGGTTTCTCATTCCCCCTTTGTTAAAATCTTTTTCTTTTACGGTCGCCACTGCAGAAGTAATTTCTTTCCGTTTTTGGGTACCATAACCAACCACCACAACCTCATCTAATGACTCCGAATCTGGAGTTAAATTTATTTGAGCTTGTTCACCTTGGACTTTAAAATTTTGACCTTGAAATCCGAGATAGCTGATTTGCAACACATCACCTGTTTCGGCTGCAATAGAGAAATTACCTGAAGCATCGGTTTGGGTACTCTCTTGCTTACCTTGCACCCGAACGGTAACACCCGAGAGAGGTTTTCCCGTTGAACTATCTTTTATTATTCCTTTAACTGTCTGTTGAAGAACGGACAGTTCGATTCCGTTAACCTCAGATAGCGGTTTTTCATACGAATAACCGTAACTGCAGGCCATCAGAGCAAAGCATAATACACTTCCTCTTACAAAGCCTGTTCGGTACAATTTTGTACTGTAAATGTTTGGCATGTTAATTAACGTTAATGGTTTATTAATTTAATAGGTTTATTACACAATAAATAAGACTAAAACGTTTTAGTTACTAGGAAACATTGTGATAATAGATATAAATCCTAATATTTGAAACGTAATAATTATAATATTATTGCCTAATACTACTTTGAATGAGAGAAAAGTAGCAAAAATAAGTTTAACACAGAAAAAAAATCAAAAAAATTTTTCTGTGTTAAGGAAAAACCTATTAGCAAGGAATCAAAAGTGAGAAAGACGGGCGTACATTTCCACTTTGGCAAATTGATCCAATAACCATTTTTTTTCTTCTTTCTTTTGAGCGGACCAATCTTTATAAAACAATCCATTTTCATCACGGAGATTATCCCATGCATAATCAAGATTTGCTTGAAACGTTTTCAAATAAATGGGGTTATTATCTTGTTCATACAAGGCTTTATATCCCCGAAGCATAACGGCAATAAACCAACTATCCGAATTTTTCAATAATTTAAACCTCTTCCCCTTATGATCAGCCTCCCCAAAAAAGAAATAGTGATGTCCAGATTCTGCGATTTCCTGAGCTTGTTTCAAATAATCTTTCTGATTCGTAGTTTCAAACAATAAAACCGCAGCTTGAATCATTTGGCCAGAATTATAGGCGTATTTTCGCTTATCCACCTTCCCAGAAAGATTTATATTATCGAAATATAATTTATCTTCAGGATCCTGCAGATTCTCTTTAGTCCATTGGTATAGAGTCTTTCCGAGCTCCAAGTATTTAGTGTTTTTAGTCGCCTGATATAATTTTAACAGGAAAACAACACCAGGAGCATTTGAACAAGTGTTTTTAGATTGTTTGTTTTGTTCACACCAATAGATTCCGCCACCTAATTTTTCATCCATTCCAGAGGCAACAAAACGCCAGATCATTTCAGCCTTCTGGAGATACATTTTATCTTTAGTCAGCAAAAATAGATCTGCAAAATCGATACCTAACCAAACGTTATCATCATAAAACCGATCTGATTGTTTAGCAGAATTTACGTAAGAGGCATAGCCATATGGCTCTCGCTTATCAAAATACTCTTCTAATCCATCCAAAACAACCCCATTTATTGCTTTTAAAATAGCTGGATCTTGAAAAGATTCATACCGCGCTACTTGAGCAGACAATGAACCCGAAAAAGGCCAGAGATAAGAATATGGGTTTGCTTTTGATTGTTGTTCGTTTGTAGCTAAATAACTAGCCTGATAGCGCTGGTCAAAAGGATAATTCTCCCGAAGCAAAGCACTATTTGAAATGGAGAAATGAGCATAGATACTGTCTAGGGTTTCTTTTGCTCGCTTATCATTACTCCTCACAAGCTCTATATTTTGTGCATAAAGATTGACAGAGGTATACACACACATAAACAGGAAAACAATTTTAATTTTCATTAATTATAAAGGTTTAGTCAAAAATTATTTAAGATTTAGCTTCTTCATTTCAGAAATAGCGTAATCAGCCGCTCTAGCAGTAAAAGCCATGTAAGTCAAAGAAGGATTTTGAGTCGCGGTGGAAGTCATACAGGCCCCATCCGTTACAAATACATTTGGGCATTCATGAAGTTGATGCCATTTATTAAGCATGGAGGTTTTCGGATCATTTCCCATTCGCACTCCGCCCATTTCATGGATGTCCAGGCCAGGAGCTTGCGAACTTTCATTTCTTTTAATATTAATAAATCCAGCGGCGGTAAACATTTCTTCCATGGTGTCCAAGTAATCTTTTTTCATTTTCGCATCATTTTGGTCATAATCCACAGAGATATTCAATAATGGCATTCCATAGTCATCCTTTTGATTCCTATCTAAAGAAACGAAATTTGTTTCCTTAGGAATAGTTTCTCCCATCATGTGAGAACCTACCCCCCAATTTCCATAAGTAGGGTTCAATATATTTTGCTTTAATTTCTCTCCAATCGGGGATTGATCAGACTGACTTGATCGATATGCACTAAACCCTGCGGCATAGCCACGTAAGAAATCTGTTTCTTGTTTTAATAGGTTACGAAAACGAGGTATGTATCCCCCACCTGCGGGATTTCGTCCATCTGTTTTATAGTCTAGGAAGTCCTCAAATTCAGCTGAAATTCTTGCACTATAATTATGGAAGGCGACGAATTTACCTAACGTACCACTGTCATTGCCTAGACCCTCAGGAAATCTATTAGATTTTGAGTTTAACAATATCAAATTTGAGTTTAGAGCAGCCGCATTTAAAAAGATGATTTTGGCAAAAAAATCAATTTCTTCTTTACTATCCTTATCTATAACTTTTACACCAATTGCTTTTCCTTTCTGTTCATCATACAAAATTGAATGAACAACTGAATCCGGTCTTAGGGTTAGGTTTCCTGTTTTTGCTGCCCAGGGTAAAGTCGAGGCGTTGGAACTAAAATATCCACCAAAAGGACACCCTCTTTGACAAAGTTTGCGATTTTGACATTGGACCCGGCCTTGATCTAAATGAATTTGATTGGGCTCAGATAAGTGTGCGCACCGAGCTGAAATCACCTTTCTACCGGGATATTTATCTTCAATTTTTTGTTTAAAATATTTCTCCACGATATTCAATGGATAGCCTGGAAGAAACTCTCCATCGGGTAATTCCTCCAAACCATCTTTATCCCCTGCAATCCCAGCAAAACGTTCAACATAGTCATACCATGGCTTAATATCTTGATAGCGAACCGGCCAATCAACAGCAAAACCATCACGTGCAGGGCCCTCAAAATCAAAATTAGACCAACGTTGTGTTTGACGCGCCCATAACAACGACTTCCCCCCTACTTGATAGCCCCGAATCCAGTCAAATGGTTTTTGTTGAACATAGGGATGTTCATCATCTTTCACAAAAAAATGCGCTGCATCTTCATGAAAGGCATAACAACGATTGACAATGGGGTTCGCCTTTTGAATAGCGTAGGGTATTTCATTTCGATGTTCAAATTCCCAAGGATATAAATTCGTGGTCGGATAATCCTTAATATGCTGAACATCTCTACCCCTCTCTAATACCAAAGTTTTCATGCCTTTACCGCAGAGCTCTTTAGCCGCCCAACCACCTGATATTCCAGATCCGATCACTATGGCATCATAGGTCCGGTTATTCTTTGATTCTATAGATAAATTTGCCATAGCTTAAGCATTTATTTTCACGGCCCCACGGTATCTCCCAGGGACTAATTCATAGACTAGTTTATTCTTCATGACATATTCGGAATTCCGGTATCCTTGAATCGTCCTGTGTTTGAGCAGCTTGAAAAACACATCCTGGGCATCCAAAGCCATTAAATAGGATTGTAAATCATTCATCTCTTTCCCGTTGACTTCCTGCGCTCGCTTCAAGCCTTCGATAAAAAGGTTCTGATCTTCTGGACTAGCACAATCGTCAATCATTTTCATAACAAATAAATGCAGTTTTAATTCCTTAGCGCCAGGTGAATCCGTTTTGGGAAGGATCGCCTCAACTAATTCCGCTAAGAATTCCTCGTCAGATCTTAGCAGTTTAATATGATTAAGTTGAATCGAAGTAGCGGTTGATCGCAAATCACAAGAAGTTGCAATCATCATCCCGCCAGCAACTACAAACATTTGTTTGATAACTGTCCGTCTATTCATAAGGTTTATACATGTATAACCTAAAATTACAAATAAAACGGAATATTCAGTTTTAAATTAGCTTAAGCAACGAATTTTTTACCTCTGCTAAATCGTTTAATAATAGATCTGCATTATGTAATCTTTGTCTTTCTACAGTTTGCTTACTCACAGCAATACAGAATAAACCTGCTGCCTGAGCAGCAACGCAACCAGTCAGGGTATCCTCAATGACAACAATTTCATCTATAGGCACCTGCAATTTTTCAGTTGCAAGCAGATAAGGTTCAGGATTAGGTTTGGGATTCTCAACCGTTTCACGGGTCACAAAAAATGAAAAATATCCCAACAATTTATGCGCTCCCAAGACGGTCTCTACAGTTGTTTTATAACTTGAGGTAACTAATCCAATTTTCAGTCCTCTTTCCATTAATTCATCCAAAATCTCTTTTGCATGTGGCATCAACCTAATCGTTCTCATGTCGGCTTTGTTGTAAGCTGCTCTAGTAGCATACCATAAATCCTGTTCATCTACTTGTAAGTTATGAACAGCGTTCAACATTTTCACATTATGACTCAAAGTATGTCCTGCAAATTCACGAACCCAATCATCGAAAGATATAATAAATCCATAATCTTCCTTTAAGATAGGTGCCCAATTGCTATAATAAAAATGCTCTGAATCGATTAATGTACCATCCAGATCAAAAAGGACTGCTGTAATTTTATTCATGGCACAAAACTAGGAATTGTTATATTAAATTACCGTTATTATTCTACTAATAGCCTTTTAAAATCAACAAATGACTAATGGTTCTTGGGGTTAACCGGTCTTGGATCATTTGCCAAACCCCCACAGTTTTGCTAAGTTTGTTTTTAGGACTTTAGATACGCTAAAAGTTCTGGCTTAACTCAATTCTATAAACAAATGAAGATCATAGCTGTCGGCAGAAATTACATAGATCATGCAAAAGAACTTAACAATCCAATTCCAGAAAAACCAGTCATCTTTCTAAAACCAGATACAGCACTGCTGAAGGATAATAAAGATTTTTATTATCCAGACTTTTCAAAAGATATACATTATGAAGTTGAACTTGTTATTCGAATTTGCAATGAGGGAAAGCATGTGTCTAAAAAGTTTGCTCATAACTATTATGATGCGATTGGATTAGGTATAGATTTTACGGCAAGGGACATTCAGTCTGAACAGAAGGCCAAAGGATTACCCTGGGAATTAGCGAAGGCTTTTGACCAATCAGCTGTTATCAGCAAATTAATTCCAAAAGAAGAATTTAATAACACTGCCGAACTCAACTTTTCTCTCGAGAAAAACGGTGAGATCGTCCAGCAAGGAAATTCAAAAGACATGATCTTCGATTATGAGACTTTAATCGTTTTCATTTCCCAGTTCATTACTTTACGAAAGGGGGATTTAATTTATACAGGCACCCCAGCAGGTGTCGGTGCAGTTTCAATAGGTGATAAACTGGTTGGATTTTTAGAAGAGAAGAGCATGTTTAGCTGTCAGATTAAATAATTATGAAAAACATTACATCATCACTCTTATTGGTTTGCAGCCTGTTTGGGACGACATTTGCCCAACATACTAATATTATAACCTCAAGGAGTTATCCTCAAAATTATTTTCGTAACCCATTAAATATCACTCCAGATGCCTCAGGAACTTTCGGAGAGTTGCGTTCCACACATTTTCATGCAGGGGATGATTATCGAACGCAACAGAGAATTGGTTTACCGTTGCATGCAGCAGCCCAAGGCTATATTTCACGTATAAGAGTTCAAATCGGAGGTGGAGGAAACTCGGTCTATATTACACATCCAAACGGATATACAACGGTTTACTTGCATATGGATAAATTCAGTGATTTAATAACCAATGTCGTTCGAGCCGAACAATATAAATTGCAACGTTTTGATGTGGACTTAGAACTTAAAGAAAACCAAATCAAAATAAATAAGGGGCAAATCATAGGAAATGCAGGAAACACAGGTGGATCTGCTGGGCCACATCTGCATTTTGAAATAAGAGATAGTAAAACCCAACATCCCCTAAACCCTCAACTTTTCGGATTAAAATTTAAAGACAACTATGCACCAACAATTCATGGTATTACTCTTTATGATTTAAACGAAGATTTATTCAATGAGCATACTCCTCGCAGGCAACAACAAGTAAAGGTTCTAGGATCTAACAGGTACGCATTGGCTTCATCAGAAGTAATTTCAATCCATGGTAAATTTGGTATAGGTATCAATACAATTGATAGACACCGCGCTGGAGGTTTTAAAAATGGGGTGTATTCTATCGAATTATTTTTAGATGGAAAGAATATATCCACAGTTCTTTTTGAAGAGTTAGATTTCAATACCTCCTCTGCCATTCATTCGTATGTTGATTTTGCACATTTTAAAAAAACCAAAATCAAGGTTCAAAAAAGCTTTAAAGATCCCGGAAATCCACTCGAAATTTTCAAGCATCTAACAAACGATGGAATCATTGAACTAACCGACCAACAGGTCCATAATCTAAAATATGTTGTTAAGGACGTACACGGAAATTGCAGTGAATTAAACTTCAAGGTCAAAAATAATCCAGCGCACAAAGCAAAGCAAAATCCTCCAAAAGGAACCATGTTTGTATATAATAAGGCAAATACATTTTCATCTGATGAAATGGAAATTCAAATCCCCCCTGGTGCATTATATTCAAACCTCGATTTTATTTATGACTCTAGTGTAGCTAAACCAAAGGATTATTCCAATATTCACCATGTGCATAACGAATTAACGCCTTTATTCTCTAGCTATAACCTGCGCATTAAACCAATAGCCTTACCCAAACACTTGGAATCAAAGGCAATGATCGCATCCGTGCAAGCAGGATCTGTGGGCGGTAAATTTGAAAATGGATGGGTGACGGTAAACACAAAATCGTTTGGTTCTTTTTATGTGAGTGTGGATACCGTTGCTCCAAGTATTACTCCTAGAAACTTCGGGAATGGTAAAAATGTGAGCGCTCAATCCAAAATAGATTTCACAATTCGAGATAATTTTTCAGGAATACAATCTTTTAATGGATATATCGATGGCCAGTGGGTACTCATGGAATACGATTCTAAAAATCGTCATTTATGGCACAGATTTGACCCATCCCTGGAAAAGGGCAAACATAACTTCAAGTTGATTGTAAAAGATTGGAAAGATAACCAGAACATTTATCAAGTATCATTTACAAAGTAAAAAAGAAAGAACATGACAACATTAAATATTGGAGACAAAGCTCCTGAAATTAGCGCGAACAATCAGAATAACCAAGAAGTTAAACTTTCTGATTTTAAAGGTAAAAAAGTGATCCTTTATTTCTATCCTAAAGACAATACTCCAGGATGTACAACTGAGGCTTGTAACTTTAGAGATAACTACCAAAGTTTACTCAAAGAAGGTTTTGAAGTTATTGGTATTAGTGTAGATAATGAACAATCTCATCAAAAATTTATTTCAAAATATGATCTTCCCTTTAACTTGTTGGCAGATACAGATCAGAAGATTGTTAATGACTATGGGGTATGGGTTGAAAAAAATATGTACGGAAAGAAACATATGGGCACTGCAAGAACCACTTTTGTCATCGATGAGCAGGGTTACATTCAAGAGATTATAAAAAAAGTAGACAATGCTAATGCGAGTCAACAAATTAGGGACTTATTGTCAAAATAATTCGAACGAATACATTATATTTGCCTCTTATGAGCAAGCAAACAGACGATTTTTTTAAAAATATTATTTCTCATGCTAAGGAATATGGTTTTGTATTTCCTTCGAGTGAAATTTACGACGGCTTAAGTGCTGTTTATGATTATGGTCAGTTAGGTTCTGAATTAAAAAACAACCTAAAGACCTATTGGTGGAAATCAATGGTGCAATTAAATGAAAATATAGTCGGAATTGATTCTGCTATTTTCATGCATCCAACAACATGGAAGGCTTCAGGCCATGTAGACGGATTTAACGATCCGATGATCGACAATAAGGATTCTAAAAAAAGATACCGTGCTGATCAGTTGATTGAGGATAAAATCGATCGATATGAGAAAGATGGGAAATCTGAAAAGGCCACACAATTACAAGAAGAATTAGATAAGGCCTTAAACAAAGATGACTTAGCTGGGCTAAAACAGATTATTGAGGATCACAATATAGTATGTCCTATTTCAGGCACTAAGAATTGGACTGAAGTTCGTCAATTTAATTTGATGTTTGCAACCCAAATGGGTGCTATGGCTGATGGCGCTGAACAAGTCTACTTACGTCCTGAGACAGCACAAGGTATATTTGTAAACTTCCTAAATGTTCAAAAGTCAGGAAGAATGAAAATCCCATTTGGAATCGCTCAAATTGGTAAAGCGTTCCGCAATGAAGTAATCGCTCGTCAATTTATCATGAGAATGCGTGAGTTCGAACAAATGGAAATGCAATTTTTCGTACGTCCAGGATCTGAATTAGAGTGGTATAAGAAATGGAAAGATGCTCGTCTAAACTGGCATTTAGCTTTAGGATCTGAGCAAAACAAATATCGTTTTCATGACCATGTTAAACTTGCGCATTATGCAAATGCGGCTGTGGATATTGAATACGAATTTCCTTTTGGATTTAAAGAAGTTGAGGGTATACACTCCAGAACAGATTTTGATCTAAAACAGCATCAAGAATTCTCAGGAAAAAAACTTCAATACTTTGATCCTGAAATCAACCAAAGCTATAACCCATATGTGATCGAAACTTCAATAGGATTAGATCGCTTATTCCTTACCGTATTAGCAAACTCATTGGTCAAGGAAGATCTTTCGACCCCAGATAAACAAGATGCAAGAGTAGTATTGAAATTTCATCCGGCAATCGCTCCTGTTAAAGCGGCCATATTCCCGTTGACCAAAAAAGATGGTCTACCAGAGAAAGCAAGGGAAATTATGAATATCTTAAAAATGGAGTATAATATCCAATACGATGAAAAGGATTCCATAGGAAAGCGTTATCGTCGCCAAGATGCAATTGGAACGCCAATCTGTATCACAGTGGATCATCAGACCTTGGAAGATAATACAGTAACAATTCGTCACAGGGATTCAATGGAGCAAGAGCGCGTTGGCCTGCATGAATTAGGGGCTATGATTGGCGACTTAGTAAGCATGAGTAATTTGCTTAAGAAACTTATTTAAATAGAGTAAACGTTCTTTATTAACGCATAAAGGAGCTTATTAGTAGCTCCTTTATGCGTTATAACCTAAACAACAATCAATTTAAATTATGTGAGATCGTTTCTCTCCGTTTACCAGAATCTCAATTTTTTTACCTTTGAGACCATGAACTTTGAAGCTTGTCACTTTCCCATTTTTCCAGCTGAAATCGATTGTATAATTTCCTCTAGCACGAAGCCCTTTTACGGATCCTTGTTTCCAAGGTTTTGGCAAGGCAGGTAATAAATGAACATATCCATCATGACTTTGAAGAAGCATTTCTGCAATGCCAGCCGAACCGCCAAAATTTCCATCAATCTGAAAAGGAGGATGTGCACAGAAAAGATTTGGATATGTTCCTGGTCCGACATCCTGAGAGCCTTCAAGAATTGCGGGTTGCAATAGTTGACGTAATATTTCCAATGCATGATCACCATCATGTAATCTCGCCCAAAATAAAATTTTCCACGCTCTAGACCAACCAGTTCCTTCATCTCCCCTGCTCTGCAGTGTTTTTTTCGCAGCCTGAGCCCATTCTGGTGTAGTGATTGGAGAAATAAAGTTTGCAGGGTACAGTCCATATAAATGAGAAACATGTCTATGCTTAGGTTCAACCTCCTGATAGTCCTCTAGCCATTCCATCACTCGACCTGAAGGACTGATTACCACTGGAGGAGGAATCTTTACCAGATCTTTTTTTAAACCCAATACAAACTCGTCATTTAAACCCAAAATTTCGTCTGCTTGGATCACCGAATTATAAAGTTCCCGAACAATTTGGTTGTCAATGGTTGGTCCCATCACCACAGATGCTCTTTTACCGTTTGCTAATTTAAAAGCATTTTCTGGTGATACCGAGGGTGAGGTAACCAACCATCCTGTTTTAGGATCTTGAACTAAAGTTGCTTTATAAAATACTGCAGCGCCTTTCAATACGGGGTATATACGTTGTAAATAGGCCCGATCTTGCGTGAACAAATAATGCTCCCACAAATGATTACACAGCCAGCCTGAAGCTGTGCTTGAACCCCATGAGGCCACCTCACCTGGAGCCGTATACCCCCAAACATTGGTCATCATGTAAACAACCCAGCCTGGAGCATTATAATAAGCCTTTGCGGTATTCTCTCCTTGTTTTGCTAAATTCGAGATCATTGAAATAAAGGGTTTGTGGTATTCTGAAAGGTTGTTCACCTCCACACCCCAATGATTCATTTGTGCGTTAATATTGAGATGATAATCCCCATTCCATGGAGTCTGTATTTGATGTGCCCATAATCCTTGTAGATTAGGGGGCAATGCATTGGGGAAATCCGGAGCCGTACTTGATAAAGTTAAATAACGGCCAAATTGATAATACAAGACTGCCATTCCATTATCCTGAGATGGATCTTTATAAAAATCGGCTAACCGATCCTGTGTTTGTGCATCCGAACGTGAGGTTTCATCGTGGATTGTTAATGAGACTCTATTGAATAGTGAGGCATATTTTTGAAAATGGTTTTTCCAAAGCTTTTTATAATTCTGCTTTACAGCCGTTTGGATTTGATTTTCAACATATTCAACGGGATCATGACCATAATAGCTTGTTGAGGCCGAAAACAAAACGGTTACCTGATCTGCCTTTTTAACGATGAGTTGATTGTCATATTCGCTTAAGCTTCCTCCTTTGAGGATCAGTTTAATTTTGGCCGCAAACCTAATCCCTTGTCCTCCATTTCCATTTGGAAGTACTCCCTTGATGGTAATTTCATCCCCTTGAATATCGTATTCCTTGATATTCTCATCTCGATAAAAATGCATAGCAAACCCAATTGCCTTCTTCTCACTAGCGGTCAGATGAATAACACCAACATTTTTATCAAAAGATGTAAAGTATTCTCTTCGAAAATGAATATTATTACTACTAAATGAGGTAACAGCTTTTGCTTGGCTAATATCCAACCATCTTTTATAGTTGGTGACCTGGTTTTGGTTAAAATGTTGGAAATTTAAGAATCCAAAATTTTGAAAACAACCATAAGGAGCATTTGCACCTGAACCATGGGCAGAGCCTTCTCCGACACACACAAAATTTTTATTAACTAAAGCCTCAGCTTCAACATTCTTCGATTCAAATAGCAACTTTTGAATAAGTGAAACACTGGTGCTAGCCTGAAAATTATTTGCCTGTTGAGGACTACCCGACCACATTGATATTTCATTTAATACAATATTCTCGTCTTGGACCTTTCCATTTGGCATCATGCCGATTAGACCATTTCCTAAAGGCAATGTTTCTTCCCATCTCTGAGCTGCCTGATTGTAACTTAGTTTAAGATCCTGTGCTCGGATACCACTAAAGGACAATATTAAAATAACAACATAAAATACTCTCATAACTAATATAGGTATACATTAAATTCCGCTATAGAAAAAGATTCATCATTACTTAGGTTTTCAATTGGAAAGAACCTCAGGTAACGAGCCCGTTGAACTGATCCGAAATCAATAGTTTGTGGTGTAGCATTTGCCCGAATGTTTGAAAACTCTCCACCGGCAACTGTTTGCCATTTTTTCCCATCTAAACTAATCATCACTTTGTATTTAGAAGGAATCCCTTCCGTTTTCCCATCTTGTCTAGGAACGTATTGAATTCCGGTGAGGCTGTGAATTTTTGGAAATTGAATTTCGACAAACTTATTCGGTGTTAACCTGGTTTCCCAAATGCTAGTTAAATCATTATCTAATGCATTCTTAAAATTGGGGTCTCCATTTTTAAACGATATTTCATGAGCTTTTAATTTATTGCGTAGATCTTGCTCTAATTTAAAATCAGATTTAGCTTCCTTAAACAGAGCAAATTCACTTAAAGTAGGGGCGACTGGTGCAAAGAGTTTCACTCTTAATTTATCTGTTTTGATACTTCTTGGAAGTTTTATTAGTCGATTAGCTCCTATACTGCTCGCGCGTGCAATCAAAACCCATTTGTTGTTTTGAAAAACCTCAACTTGCACACTGTCCAATCGTTGTCCTAATTTAATATTCTCCCGTAAACGAATCAAGTCAAATTCTTGCGTTTTAGGCAATGAGATAGTAATCTGGGGATTTAATACACTATCATCAGAGGCATAATAAGAATAACGGTCTGCATCAAACAATTTTTTCTCAGAAAAGATACCGTGATTTTCACGAACATTACTTGCTTGGGCTTTAGCACCTTTACTTAAATCATTCGAAAACGTTTTCTTCATTTTATCCCCAAATGATTTTAACGAGCGTACATCATTATCATGCAATATCCCTTGCGGGGTTGGCGCTAGCCCAAGATTCATTCCCCCTCCTCTACCGACAGATTTTAAATATATTTCAAAGAGTTGATCAGGGGTTTTAACTTGACCGTTTTGATCCTCATGATAAAACCAGCCCGGTCTCTGAGGAACATCACACTCTACCGGGATCCAAAACTCTCCATTCCGATTTCCTGTGGGTAAATTTGAATTATCTACTGAACCAGGAACAGGTTTTTCTCCATTTTTACCTTTAGGAGTTATAGTAGACCAACTTGTTTCTGATGCAAATCCTTTTTCATTCCCTACCCATCTCATATCCGGCCCAACGTCAGAAAAGATCATTGCCATAGGTTGAAGTTTTCTAATAATCGGCCAAGTCTTTTCCGTCCATTCATAATAGGTAGACTGATCAATTACACGCTTTTCATTTTTGCCGCCATAATAACCATCTCCACCATTCGCGCCATCATGCCAGGAGGTAAATAATGGACCATATTGACTCATTAATTCTGTTAATTGTTCCCTATAGGCATCTGTATAGGCCGAGGTTCCATATCGTGTATCGTTACGATCCCAAGCTGATAAATACACGCCAAACTTTAGACCATTATTATGAGAAGCAGTCATAAATTCCTTCACCATATCTCCTTTTCCGTCCTTCCATGGCGAGCTTGAAATACTGTAACTGGTCGTCTTGGTTGGCCAGAGGCAAAAACCATCGTGATGTTTAGCAACAGAAATTAATCCCTTAAAACCACCGCAAGCAGCTGCCTGGGCAATTTGATTGGCATCAAAATGGGTTGGATAAAAGATTTCCGGTTTGGCATCTCCAAAGCCCCATTCCTTATCTTGGAAAGTAGTTGGTGTAAAGTGTATTAACGTATACATTTCCATTTCATGCCACTCCAGCTGCCTCTGGGAAGGAACTGCACCGTAAGGTAGCGGTTCGTTTTGAGCGAAAGCCAAAAGGGGACATACAATAAGTAAATTAAAGAATCTTGATTTTTTCATAAATGTGTTCTAATCGAGGGCCCAAGATACATATCTTGAATTAGGATATTAAATAGGTAATGTTTATACATGTATAACATAATAATAATATTCAACTATGGCATATCAATTTAAATGATATCTTATCCACGGTAATAAAGATTAAATTTGGATAGATACGTAACTATAATCTCAAAAATATGGAAAACGAAAATAAAAAAAAGATTACAACTTCTGTTGGCGCACCAGTAGCTCATTATCAAGATAGTTTATCTGCAGGACCTAGGGGGCCGTTATTGCTTCAAGATTTTTTTCTTCATGAAAAATTGGCCATATTTAACAGGGAGAGAATCCCCGAACGTGTTGTGCACGCGAAGGGTTCGGGAGCATATGGTACTTTTACTGTAACCAATGACATCACCAATTATACCCGCGCCAAATTCTTAAACAAGATTGGAAAACAAACCAGAATGTTTATCCGGTTTTCTACTGTTGGTGGTGAGAAGGGTTCGGCAGACACAGAACGTGATCCAAGGGGTTTTGCCGTAAAATTTTACACCGAGGACGGAAATTATGATTTAGTTGGCAATAATACACCGGTTTTCTTTATTAAGGACGCACGAAAATTTCCAGACTTCATTCACACGCAAAAGAGAGACCCTTATACAAATTGCAAATCTGCGAACATGTTATGGGATTTCTGGTCCCTGAATCCGGAATCACTTCATCAAGTAACAATTTTGATGTCCGATAGAGGAACACCAGACGGATATAGACATATGCATGGTTATGGCTCACACACCTACTCCATGATTAATGCGCAGAACGAGCGGATCTATATCAAGTATCATTTTCGCACACAACAAGGAATAAAAAACTTAACCAGTCAACAGGCTAGTGATTTAAAATCAAGCGATGCCGATTATGCTCAACGAGATTTACATACTTCTATCGAAGAAAAAAGGTTTCCAAAGTGGACATTATTCATTCAAGTAATGACCGAAGAACAGACGAGATCATTCAAATGGAATCCCTTTGATATTACCAAAGTTTGGTCCCAAAAAGAATATCCATTAATTGAAGTTGGCGTAATGGAACTCAATGAAAATCCTGACAATTATTTTGCCCACGTGGAACAAGCTGCTTTCGCTCCGGCAAACATAGTGGATGGTATTGGATTTTCTCCCGACAAAATGCTGCAAGGACGAATTCTCTCATATCCTGATGCCCATCGATACCGTTTGGGTGTTAACCACAATCAGATACCAGTAAATCGTTGTCCAGTTATGTCGAATAATTACCACCGTGATGGAGCCATGAGAGTGGATGAGAATGGAAGTTCCAATGTTAATTATTTCCCAAATAGTTTTGATGACAGCTTTGAAGATAAATCGTATGCAGAACCGGCAAGTCAATTAGACAGTTTAATTGCTGATCATTACGATAGAAATGAAAATGATAATGATCATTACACTCAACCAGGTGATTTGTTTAGACTATTAGACCAGCAGCAAAAACAACATTTAATTGCGAATATTGTCGATTCAATGGCCGGCATCCAAGGCCTTAAGAAGGAAGAAATTATACAGAGGCAATTGTGTCATTGGTTCAGAGCTGACATCGCATTAGGACTGGGTGTTGCACAAGGATTAGGTTTGTCAATGGATAGCTTATCACAACATTTGCCCAAATAACTATTTTAATACAAATAAATACACGACAACAGGTTATCTCCTGCTAGCATGACCTGTTGTTTTACGTGTTATTAACCAGTATTTGATTCCTATTCTCCTAGGTGGTTTACATATCAACACGACAATCCAAAATCGAAATCAAGATTTATACATTCTGAATACGTCCTTTCTATCACCAAATGGCTTACTTTTAGAAAAAAAAATCAATTATGTATGCTCTCGAAAAGTATAATAAATTGGTTGATGGTCCATTATTAAAAAAACGTACCCGAGATTTCAGGCAACTTTATTTGAAAATTTTTAAAAATTATAGGATTTCTTTGCCGTCTTCTTAACGAAAATAAATAAATTTGCTAATCATGAATGACGAACAATCCAAAATTATACGCGAACAAGCTCAGCGATCGGCGACAAGAGAACATTCAGTTCCCCTATACTTAACTTCCAGTTTTATTTTTGATAGCGCCGAGCAAGGTCGTGCGGTATTTGCAGAAGAGGAAAGTGCCATGGTGTACTCTAGATATGCGAACCCTAACACAACCGAATTTATAAACAAAGTTTGTTTATTAGAGCAGGCAGAGGCTGGACTTGCATTTGCTTCAGGTATGGGTGCCGTTTTTGCAACTTTTGCAGGATTTATTCAAAATGGTGACCACATTGTTTCCTCAAGAGCAATTTTCGGTTCCACCCATCAATTGTTTACGCAATTATTTCCAAAATGGGGAGTTACAACAACCTATGTGGATGCAATTGATCTGGAACAATGGGAAAAAGCAATTCAACCCAATACAAAGTTTATCTTTTTAGAATCACCTTCTAATCCAGGGTTGGAATTAGTTGATTTGGAAAAATTGGGTGAGTTAAAAACGAAATTCCCTCATATAATTTTTGCCATTGACAATTGCTTCGCAACTCCCTATCTACAGAAGCCACTACGTTATGGTTTCGATCTCTCTATCCATTCGGCTACCAAATATATGGACGGCCAAGGCAGAGTCTTAGGGGGAGTCATTGTCGGAAAACAGGAACTTATCGACAAGTTAATGTTTTTTATAAGGCATACCGGTCCGGCAATGTCACCATTTACGGCATGGGTATTATCTAAAAGCCTTGAAACCTTAGGTCTTAGAATGGATAGACATTGTTCGAATGCATTAGCCTTAGCGATTGAATTGGAAAAAAATGAAGAAATTTTAGATGTTAAATATCCGTTCTTACCATCCCATCCTCAATTTGAATTGGCAAAAAAACAAATGAAAGCAGGCGGCGGGATTGTCACTATTGAGGTAAAAGGGGGACAACAAAGAGCATTTAGGTTCCTTGATGCATTAAATATGATACTCTATACGTCCAATTTAGGAGATTCACGTAGTATAGCGACTCATCCAGGATCTACAACACATTCTAAACTTTCAGAACAAGAACGTGAAAACCTTGGCATTAAACCTGGATCCATTCGATTGTCCATAGGAATTGAAGATCAAAAGGACATTATAGACGATATTTTGCAAGCTCTTGACTCGAGTAAATAAATTTTAAAAGGTTTAGTGAATTGATATTCACTAAACCTTTTAAAATTATAAGGAAGCTAGGGCCTGCTGATAATTTGGTTCTTCAGTGGTTTCAGCAACCTGCTCTGTATATTTTACCTTGCCTTCAGGATCCAATACAATTACAGATCGACTAAGAAGTCCCTGTAGTGGACCATCTGTAAACTTCACACCAAAAGCCTCATCAAACTTATTATCTTTAAAATCTGAAAGAGTAATCACATTGTCTAATCCTTCTGCTGCACAGAATCTATTCTGGGCAAAAGGTAAATCTTTTGATATACAAAGTACGACAGTATTATCTAAATTCGAAGCTTTTTCGTTAAATTGTCTCACAGACATGGCGCATGTGCCTGTGTCAATACTTGGAAATATATTGAGAATAACATTTTTACCTCTAAAGTCTTTCAATGATTTTTGCGACAGATCTTGCGCTGTCAACGTAAAATCTGGTGCCGTATCGCCTATTTTAGGCAAATTCCCACTTGTGTGTACTGGATTACCTTTGAATGCTACTTGTGTCATAATTAAACTTGTTTTAAATGAAAACCAATATACCCTAAAAATGTTTCCAACAAAAATAAATGCGTGCTCTTTTATTATAAATTGACATTAATTTGTATAAATTGACAGAAATTACTATGTTAGCATATCAATTGCATAAACTAAAACGCTAATCGCTATATATTATGAAAGGATTATTACTCAGTTTGTTATTAGCCTCCCCTTGTCTGCTCTTCGCACAAGGCTCACAAGTTAATACCCAAAGTCAAAAGGCTGTGGGTATGGCTGGCGCAGGTTCGGCATTATTTATTGATGAATCATCAATATTTTACAACCCAGGTGCGTTAGTAAAAATGGACCACAATGCTATTCAGATTGGTGCGAGTGCCGTAATGTACCGATCGGCATTCCAGCAGGCGGGCAGTCCGGATGTCCACCATACCAAATTCAAAATTTCACCTCCATTTGCAGCATACGCCACATTTGGACCAAAAAATTCCTGGTGGAAAGCAGGATTAGGTGTCTATACTCCATTCGGAGGTAGTGTAGACTGGGGAAATGACTGGCCAGGAAAATATTCCTTAAACCATCTTTCTTTACGCGCAATTTTTATTCAACCTACCCTGAGTTTCAAACTCACAGAACAATTCAGCTTTGGTGGTGGTTTTGTTTACAATATAGGTCAAGTTGATTTAAGTCGTTCATTGCCTGTTTTTCATCCCGATGGCACTACGGGACAGGCGGCTTTAAAAGGAACCGGTACGGGTATGGGGTATAATATAGGGGTACATTACAATTTGGAAGACCAATTTGCATTGTCACTTAGTTACCGTTCCAAGGTTGTGACAAAACTCGAAGATGGTGATGCTACTTTTGAGGTTCCAGGATCTTTGGCAGCAAATTTCCCAAGTGGAAAATTCAGTGCTGAATTACCTCTTCCTGCAACATTTAATATTGGGCTTGCATTCCCATTATCTGAAAAGGTTGATGCTGCATTGGATGGCTCTATTATTAATTATAGTATTTATAAAGAACTGGTATTCGATTACGAAAACAATACGCCTGTTTTACAGGATACACGCTCTGAAAAGAAATACCAAAATGCTTTTTCAGGGAAAGTAGGTATTAATTACCAAGTGCATGATAAATTAGATTTACGCGCAGGAGCTGGTTATGTTTATACCCCAGTGCAAGGTGGCTATGTTTATCCGGAGACACCGGACAACAATCGGCTGATGGCAGCTGCCGGATTTACGTACAAATTCTCTGAAAATTGGCAAATGTCTGGGGCCTATGTGTTTCAAAAGGTCCAAAAAAGAACCACAACCAATATTGAATCGGGATTAAGAGGAGCATATGAAACCAATATTCATGCACCTGGGTTATCCGTTTCTTACGCTTGGTAAACTTGTAAACATATAAAAAAATGAAAAAGAACTTAAAACTATATATAGGATTAGCAATTTTAGGATTAGCTAGTTCATGTGCGCCAAGCTTAGAGGAATTCCAACCAAGTAAGGGCACTGCAAATTTCTCGAAGTTTATTGCCGTTGGAAACTCGTTAACCTCGGGATACGCTGATGGAGGACTGTATTTAGAAGGACAAAAAGTAGCATTTCCAAATTTAATAGCTGAGCAGCTTAAAACAGTAGGTGGAGGTGAATTTACTTCTCCTTTTTTCTCACCGGATCAAGAAAACGGTTCAGGTTATATCCGCTTGGTTTCTTTAATAGATGGTTCACCGGTTACAGAGGTAGTAAAGGACAAGCTTGCAATAAGAGGCACAGTACCTGGATCAAACCCACCCAAACCATTGTATACAAAACACTTGGATCCTATTCAAAATTTGGGCGTTCCTGGGATGCGGTTAGACATGTCCATTTTACCTGGCATTGGATCGGTACAAGGTAACCCATTTTTTGAAAGACTATTAACAGATCAGGCTTCCTTAAGCACTAAATATATAGACTATGCATCAGCTCATGACCATACATTCTTTAGCTTTTGGTTAGGAAACAATGATGTTTTGGGGTATGCCACAAATGGTGCTGCAGTCTCAGAAGATCCGACAAAAACATTGATTTCTGTGCAAGCTTTTGAGAATATTTACACGCAGTTTGTTACGGCATTAACAGAAAATGAACAAAAAGGTGTTGTAGCAACAATTCCCGATGTAACGGCCGTTCCTTACTTCAACACGGTAACCACGGCCCGCTTAAATGCAGCCGTTGAAGCAGCATCTGGAGGACAAGCAAAAAATGTATTTATAAGGACCAAAACAGGGCCTCGCATGGCAACTAATGAAGATTTATTTGTATTAACTTTCCCTACTGCATTACTTGGTCAACCTAACGCAGATAAAATTCCATATGGTATGCATCCATTAAATCCAATTGAAGATCAATATGTATTGGATAAAAATGAAACCATTGAGGTTGCTACCAGGGTAAAAGAAATCAATAAAAAGATTATGGCGATTGCAGAGAGTAAAGATTTGGCTGTGGCTGATGTATATACCTTTTTAAACAAAGTTAAAGCCGGGTATCTCTACAATGGTTTCATGATTAGTTCGGCGTATATCACAGGAAATGCATTTTCATTGGATGGAATTCACCTCACACCGATTGGCAATGCTATTGTGGCAAATCTATTTATTGATGCAATTAATAAAAAATACAGCGCAAAAATTGCAAAAATAGATGTGACCAATTATAGCGGTGTGAAACTTCCTAATTAAAAAAAACTTTAAGCATAAAAAAACGGGAGAGTTATAAACACTATCCCGTTTTTTTTATGATAAAACACAGTATGGTAAACGCGGAGAATTGAAACAGATTTAAATTTAAGATTACCGAAGGGTCCTTGGGTAATCTTAAATAGTATACTTCGATTCTGATTGCGATTGTTTAAATTTGTTCCTTAATGAGAATCGAATTATGAAAGTTCAATTAAAAAGACAAAATAAAGCTGTACACTTTGAGGCTTCAAGTGAATTATCATCCGTTAAAGTACATATTGATGGTTCTGATTCAATCGGCGGGGAAGGCAAAGGCGTTCGACCTATGGAGTTAGTGTTGATGGCTCTTGGATCCTGTAGCGTATTTGATTTAACAACTATTCTTCGAAAACAACGTCAGGAAATAACGGACATCCAAGTAGATGTTGAAGGTACTCGCAGAGACGAAATCCCTAACATCTTCACTAAAATTCACTTATCATTTACACTAACGGGCCAAATAGAGGAAACAAAAGCTCAAAAAGCTGCAGAGTTAGCCGTAAAAAAATATTGTTCTGTTCACGACATGTTGGCAGCTGGCGGCATAGAGATCACCTACAGTCTTAAGATCATCAAGTAAGCCCCTACCTACTATTTTAGGGACAATTTAGAAGGGTATACAACGTGCTGTGGTTGGCTTACATTCTCTTTTTTATCGATACAATCAAACAATATCTCGGCTGCTTTATGGGCTTGTTTGTCGGGGTATTGTTCAATACTTCCCATCGGGGGATTATCCATATATGACCATAAAGGGTAGTTTGCATAACTTATGAAAAACATATCTTGATTTAAGATTATTCCACGTTGTTTTGCATAGCGAATTAAATCCAATGTGACAAAGTCATTAAAAGAAATAACGGCGGAGGGTCTATCAGAGAGTGAACACAATTTCTCCATTGCTGATTCATTTCCTTGTTCTGTTAAATCGGTATTCACGATATATCCATCGTGATGATCTATACCCCTGCTTTTCAAAGCTTTATGAAATGCATCTGATCGTTCTTTAGAGGCAAACAACGACTCTGGACCATTAATTAGTGCAATCTTACTATGACCTCTTTCCACAAACGCATCAATCGCTTCGATCATCCCTGATGATAAATCACTATACACTTTGTGGACATTTGGCAAATCAGGAACACAATCAAAAAAGACAATGGGGATTTCGGTTTTTGAGAGTATTTGTTCAAAATCGGTATCGCTTGTGTTTTTACTCAAGGAGATTAGAATACCATCTACCCGATGTTTTTTAAAGGTCTGCAGAATATTAAGTTCACGATTTTCATCGTCTAGGGATTGGCCTAAAAGCACGGTATATTTTTTCTCCTCAGCGACATTCTCAATAGCACTTATGGCCTCAGAAAAAAAAGGTTCAGATAGCTTCGGTAAAATCACTCCAATTGTAAAGGTCTTCCTTTGTTTAAAAAAAATAGCGGTTTGATTTGGTTCATATGCCATTTCTTCAGCCATTTTTTTAACACGCATCGTAGTCACCAAACCAATGCTGGGATGATCATTTAATGCGCGAGACACTGTTGAAGGAGATATCTTTAATTTTCTTGCTATTTCCTTAATTGTGGTCGGTTTATTTCCTGCCATGCTGTAAAGTTAATAATTAAATAATGATTATTTAATCCTTTAAAAGATTCCTTACAGGTATTTTATTTACGGTCCTTTTCGTTTGATAAACTGTTTGTGTAGATTCCATCGATGCCCGAGCAGAACTTCTATTGCTTGTAAAAGATCCCGAAGAAATGTGCATCAGTGCTTCTTGAATCATGTTTTCTTTCGGATTACCCAACTCCAAATAAATATTATCCAATACGTTTGATTTATTTGCAGGAATTCCATCCCAATAGTCTGTATAACCGTTTGCATTTACAATCTTAAATGAGGCAGCCCATAAGCCAACCTTATCCATGATATCTTGCCTAAAAAAACCTACGGGTTTGCCATAGGTACTTCTATATTCAGCGACAACATTCACATTCATATAGGGTTTTAGGGCACTAATAACTATTTCACTCGCAGAGGCAGTCATTTCAGAGACCAAAAAATACACATTCTTAATATCCGTACTGTTGTTTTTCTTGTAATTTTCCGGACTAAATTCTCTACTTCCCTGTTGCCTTTCCTTTTCCAAGTTTTTATTTAGCGTGTAGCTAAACATAAGTTTTCCGTTTCCAGCGTTATTTATGATTTTGTTATTTAAATAAACAGCAGTACTCACATACCCACCGGTATTATACCTTAAATCAACAATCAAATCGGTGATGTTCTTGGTGGCAAAATTTGTAAATATACTCTCCAGCTTAGTATACATAGCGGTCCGCGATCCTGCATCATTGGTCAGCTCCTCGAATGAAGAAAGGGCTAGATAACCAACATTTTTATTGTTCATTCTATACACAGTGTCCTTCATCACCGGATCTATATCATAACTTGTATAGGTTAAGGAATGTGTTCTTTTTAAATTATCTGCATCAACAGTGATGATATCCATTTTACTACCATCCAAATAAGACTCAATATTGAACCTGTTTGCATAAACCATGTTTTTATCCTGATTAATTTGAACAATCTTATCCCCCCTTTTCACCCCAGATTTAAATCCAGGTGAGCCACCCTCCACAAAATAGACAAACAAACTATCTCCCCTGTTCATATCAAAGGTTAAAAATATTCCATATCCATCCGCAAGGTCTGCTCGCGCAGAACTCGATCCTGTCGCAAGATCCTCCAACCAAGAAAACCGGTCCAAAGGGCCATCATAATCTGGATGAAATACATAATCTGTTTTTTGAGGAGTTTGTTTTTTCAGGTAATCCAACAATACATTTTTATCGCTGTACTTATCAGTTAATGAAGAAATTGGATTTGCTGTCTCAATGGACGATTCCCACAAAGAAAGATATTTGTATTGATAATATACACTGTCTAATAATTTTTGAGCGTCGGTACGGGATTGACTGACGTCCGGCTTGGGTGGTGCTGTAATGCTCGAAGGATCCTTACTACATCCAACTAATAATAGCAACATACCCATAACTAACAGCGTATTCTTAAGTCCAGTTCTATTCATTCTACTTATTCAAGATATTAATCCGATTACCTATTCATAGACATCACTCTTTCAAAAAAGATTAACTAGAATTTAAATTTTGACTGATTATCCTTTGAAAACTTAAACATGCTGTTACGATAATTTTTCACTTCGGGTGATTTCAATTCCAAAAGATCTTCTTTTTGGAGTTTGGCTCTTTTAGTAGATTCAGCAGATGAAGAACTTCGATATTGTCCGTTATTAGCAATGCTATATAGGGCCTCAGCGAAAAGCCCTTCATTTTCATTGCCCAATTCCAATAAAAAACTTTCTTGAGCATCCTTTTTAGTACCAATAAGTCCATCAAAATAGTCTCCGAAACCATTTTTATTAATCATCTGGAAAGAAGTAATGTACAAATCAGCATAATCATTGACAACAGGCCAACCAAAGAATCCTACAGGTTTTCCATAAGTACCCACTCCATTTGTACTTATAATTTGTGTATCCATATAAGGACTTAGAACATTGATCACTAGCTCGCTTGCCGAAGCAGTGCTTTTGGTAACCAAAAAGTAAACCCGTTTAAGATTAAGAGAATTCGTTTTATTAAAATTAACGGACTTAAATGGTGCATTTTCATCAGTATTGTCTGTCCATCCAAATTCTTCTAAGTATTGATTTACTTTAAAATCATACATTTTACCCTTAGCTGCAGCGGTGGGTGCAATTAGATTCGCTATTAATTCAGCTGAATTTGTAGCTCCACCACCGTTATAGCGTAAATCGATTACTAACTCTTCTATGTTTTCTGATTGAAATTCATCAAAGACAGAAGTTAGTGCCTGGTGATAGGCGTTTGGAAGATTATTTGTAAACACGTTCACAAAAGAAGTGTAAGCCATATAACCAACCTTCTTGCCATTGAGATCTACGACCTTATCAACCAAAATTGGGTCTATTTGATATGCACCTCCGGTAACTGAAATTGTCGATTCCTTATTATCTACTGGGTCTTTTACCTTTAAGGATAAGGTCTCACCAGTAAAAAACTTATTGTAATTTTTAAAATCGTTAGCTGTTTCAGAATTATAATCAACTTTAGTATCTCCATTGATACTTAAAATTTGCATCCCTCTTTTCAATCCAGCCTTTTGCGCCGGAGAATTTTTTTGGACCAGTCGGATATACATATTTCCTTGTCCACCGCTTAAAAGAAAAATAGGTATTATTCCCGTCTCTTTATAAACTCCTTGCTGAATTTCTTCACTTACCTGCCCTGTTCGGTCCACAAAACTGAATCTATCCTGCGGAGCATATTGTTTAAGCTTATTCAAAACAGCCTCTGAATTCTCTAGATCGTTTGTAAATTTCCTAAGATCCATTTCTTCGTTATTTTTCATCACAGGCTGGGGAAATTTGTCTGTCCATAATGAAAATAAAAGCGAATAATAGTAGGTAGAATCCTTCAGTAACAATTCCTTTTGAGTATCCAAAACGGGTTCTGGATCGGGTTCCGCAGATTCCTTTTTACAACCAGCAAACACAACCATCGCTAAAAGAAGGCCGAACAATAGATTCCTTTTCATCATAATTTTAAGTCAGTTTTTGCTCTATATAGCACAAATTATTGGTTAATAAACCATTTTCAGAAGCAATATAAGTAAAAGGATCCAAATTTCTGAAATGAAGCTCATCAACAAAAAAAACTTTGATATTTTCATCAAATCCTTGCCAGTCGATATGTTTGAGTTTATTTAATTGTAGCGCAGGATTCCCTTTGGTTAAAATTGCAATTTCTCCTCCTTTTTCTAAAATGGATGCAAAAAGCAATTTTACTTCATTAAAAAGGTATAGTTTTAATGGCAATTGTCCATTGACCATTAGTCTTTCGAAATTCTCTCGATAATCAGTAGTGAAATTAAAAAAATTTTGGCTTGCATCAAAAACATCCTTTTCCCCTTTTTCAACATAAACATCACGCATGAAATTTACCAAATCTGAAGCGATGGGTTTAGCTTCTGAAAATTCGACAAATTGTGCAAAGAGATAATAAATTTGTAACAAATAATCTTGTTTTGGATACAAAACATCATCCAGTTCAAATAAATAAAGTTTTTTATCTAATGGTATTTCTTTCCAATTCATTTACAAAATTTTATACAGTACAAAGTGCCACATTATCTCCGTCATCCGAAATGACATAAACCCCACTGATCGACTTATTATGTTTGTAATCTGTATCCAGAGATTTACCATTATGGTATATATGTAGATCTAAGGAGGGAGTTGGATTATTGATTAATAAAACGTCTTCCAATTCTTCCATATCAGGTGTTAACACTTGGATATCGTATTCTTCAAAAAGTTGCTTGGCTTGAGAAATTGCTTGGATTTCTTGCTGACCTAAAGGCAATAAATAGTGAATATGTTTATCTAAACATATCTTCAATAGCTCATGTGCATAGGTAGGATTACTGCCTTTGGGAATTGTCAAAAAATTAGCTTGTAGAAATACAGGAACTTCTTCGGAGGTAGCAAAATCCACATCATATTTATTTTTTAGTAGGTTAGCCAGCCTCTGAGCGAATGCTCTGGTTCCAAAAGTGATAAGAAATTTCTGCATATTAATAAATTAAGCCATCTCGCATATGAATCGTACGGTCTGAAATACGTGCCAGTTCTTCATTGTGAGTAACAATTATAAATGTTTGTTTCATCTTATCCCTTAAATCAAAGAAAAGTTGATGTAAAGCTGTTGCATTCTCGGAATCCAAGTTCCCTGAGGGTTCATCTGCTAGGATTAATGCGGGATTATTTATTAATGCTCTTGCAACTGAAACTCGTTGTTGTTCCCCTCCAGACATTGCCGAGGGCTTATGATCTGCTCGATGTTCAACACCCAAAATTCCCAAAAGTTCGAGCGCTCTATCTTCTACCTCTCTTTTATCCTTTCCGGCTATAAAACCAGGAATACAAACATTCTCTAAGGCTGTAAACTCGGGTAATAAGTGATGAAATTGAAAAACAAATCCAATGTGTTTATTTCTAAAATCGCTGAGTTGTTTCTCTTTTAGGGAAAATACATCCTGATCTTGGATCATTACAGTTCCTTTATCAGGTCTATCAAGCGTACCAATAATATGCAATAAAGTACTTTTGCCGGCACCCGATGCTCCAACGATTGAAACAATCTCTCCTTTGTTTACAGAAACACTAACCCCTTTCAGGATTCCAAGGTCACCATAGGATTTAAAAATATTATTCGCCTTTAAGATCATACTGCGAAAATAAAAATATAATAACATATAATCTTAAACATTTTTTTTCATTACCTAGGCAATTACCTTTGTTAGCCAAAAAAACTGTATTTAGTTATTCTAATGCCTTAAAATTAATGGTTCTATTGTCTCTACAATTTATCGCAATAATAACTTGACCCTTCGGAATAAATACGCTATTTTTACAACAAATTTTTTATCAATGAACATTCACGAATATCAAGGAAAAGAAATACTTAAAAGTTTCGGAGTAAGAGTACAAGAAGGTATTGTTGCCGAGACACCAGAGCAAGCTGTAGAAGCTGCAAAAAGTATGAAAGAAAATTTCAACTCGGATTGGGTTGTGATAAAAGCACAGATTCATGCTGGTGGACGTGGTAAAGGTGGTGGTGTAAAATTAGCAAAAAACCATGACGAAGTTTTACAACGCGCTACTGACATTATTGGTATGCAATTGGTAACTCCTCAAACTGGTCCTGAAGGTAAAAAAGTAAGCAAAGTGTTAGTTGCACAAGATGTTTATTACCCTGGAGAAAGTGAAACAAAAGAATTTTACGTATCTGTTCTACTTGATCGTGCAAGCGGTCGTAACATCATTATGTATTCCACAGAAGGTGGTATGGACATTGAAGAGGTGGCGGAAAAAACTCCACACTTAATTTTCAAAGAAGAGATCGATCCAAAGGTTGGCCTACAAGGTTTCCAAGCTCGTAAAGTTGCTTTCAATTTAGGTTTATCAGGAGCTGCCCACAAAGACATGGTTAAATTCATCGCCGCTTTATATAAAGCGTATGATTCAATCGACGCCTCTATGTTTGAGATCAACCCTGTTCTTAAAACCTCTGATGACAAAATCTTAGCTGTTGATGCAAAAGTAAATTTGGACGAAAATGCACTTTACCGTCATCAAGAAATTGCAGCTATGCGTGATGTTACAGAAGAAGATCCAACAGAAGTTGAAGCTGGTGAGTCAAATCTTAACTATGTAAAATTAGACGGTAACGTCGGCTGTATGGTGAACGGAGCTGGTTTAGCAATGGCAACTATGGATATCATCAAAATTGCTGGTGGTGAACCCGCAAACTTTCTTGATGTAGGTGGTACAGCAAATGCTGAAACGGTGAAAGCTGGTTTCAACATCATTTTAAAAGACCCTAACGTTAAAGCAATCCTAATTAACATCTTTGGCGGTATCGTTCGTTGTGACCGGGTTGCCCAAGGAGTTATTGATGCCTATAATGAAATTGGAAATATTCCAGTGCCAATTATTGTTCGTCTTCAAGGAACTAATGCTGCTGAGGCAAAAGAATTGATTGACAAATCTGGCTTAAAAGTATATTCGGCAATCTTATTAAAAGAAGCTGCTGAACTTGTTACTAAAGTACTAAACGAAGGTAAATAAGCTTTAAACATTCTATTGAAAGGCTACCTAGGCAGGTAGCCTTTTTCTATTACCAAAACTCTAAATTTCTAATCGTTGAATACTCAAAAAGAATAGAGGTGACATAAATCATTGAGATATCTTAATATTAAGTCATATTCTTGAGGAACTTTCAGCAGTCTGCCAGCAAAACACTAGAAACTAGTCACTAAATATTATTTTTGTGAATTAGACAATCAAATTACTATGAAAACATCTACTCCGGACATTTCACGTGAGAATTCTAAAGAATTATTTGAAAAAGCGAAAGCATATTTTCCTGGTGGAGTAAACTCACCTGTGCGTGCCTTTAAATCAGTTTATGGAACTCCATTGTTTATAGAGCGGGGAGATAAGGCTCATTTATGGGATGCAGACGGCAATGAATTTATTGACTTCTGCTGCTCATGGGGACCTCTAATTTTAGGGCACAACAATCCGAAAATTCGTCAAGCAGTTCAAGAGCAGCTGGGAAAAGGGTTGAGTTTTGGCGCACCTACTGCGTTAGAAAATCAGCTTGCTGAACTTATCCTCCAAAACAATAAAAAGATTGAAAAAATACGCTTCGTAAGTTCAGGAACTGAAGCTGTAATGTCAGCTATTCGACTAGCCAGAGGGTTTACAAAACGTGATAAAATCGTGAAATTCGAGGGATGCTACCATGGACATTCTGATTCGCTCTTGGTAAAAGCGGGCTCAGGTTTGGTAACCTTTGGGGAAACCTCCTCCGCGGGCGTACCAAAATCGTTTGCTGATGAAACCATCGTTATTTCCTTAAATGACACAGCCGCACTAGAACATGTTTTTCAAGAATTCAAAAATCAAATTGCAGCAGTCATCATTGAAGGTGTCCCTGCCAATAATGGGTTATTAATCCAAGACAAAGAGTACATCAAATTTTTAAGACAAATCACAGCTCAAAATGGATCCTTACTAATCTTTGATGAAGTGATCACAGGCTTTCGTTTGGGCTTTGAAGGAGCTGCACATTACTACGATATTCAGCCCGATATATTGACTTATGGTAAAATAATTGGAGGGGGAATGCCTGTTGGGGCGTATGGTGCATCCAAAGAAATTATGTCCTGCATATCGCCAGATGGAGCGGTATATCAAGCAGGAACATTATCGGGTAACCCCGTAGCAATGGCCGCTGGTATCGCTGCTTTAACCATTCTATCCCAACCAGACTTTTACCTAACTTTAGAAAAAACGACCCAAGAATTTGTTCAAAAATTAAACGTGTTCATTCAGGAGAATGGGTATCCAATTACCATCACAACAATTGGATCTATCTTTTGGTTCGCGTTTACAAAAAATCAAAAAATTCAACGAGCAGATGAAATTAATCCAGATTCAATGGACAATTATAAAATTATGCATCGAGAATTATTGAATCGTGGAATTTACTTTGGTCCCTCTGGATATGAGGTTGGATTTATATCGGCGGCCCATACCCAAGAAGATTTAAATATCACAATCGACGCACTCAAGGCTGCAATTCATACTGTGTTTCAAAAAAACTAAACAATAATAAAGTATATTTGTTAAAAAGTAAATAGACAATTTAGACTAAATATTAAAAAATGAAAACTATTAAATCCGCATTCGCTATTATAGCAACAGCATCCGTTTTAGTATCCTGCAATTCTGCTACAAAAAAGCAAGATGGTGAAACCCAAGATTCAACTGCATTAAGTGACACAACGGCTACGATTTCGGTTCAACCATTGCAGCATGCAAAAGAGTTTCCAGGAGCTACATTAAAAATAGCTTCATTGACTTCTGAGAAAGTAGGAACAGACTCTGCAAAAATCACGGTAAAATATGACGTTCAGAATTTTAATTTAACAGAACAAACCGAGCATACCCACCATATGGCAAACTCACATGAAGGACAACATATCCATTTTATTTTGGACAATACTCCATATGCTGCTTTATACAAGCCAGAACATACTTTTACAGTGCCAGTAAATTCAGAACATTACCTTCTTTCTTTCCTTTCTCGTTCATTCCATGAATCAATCAAAACGGCAGATGCATCAAAATTGATTAAATTTTCCGTAGGATCTGATGCAGCTATAAAAGAACTTCCTACTCCAACTGAACCTTCGTTATTCTACAGTAGACCAAAGGGAGAATACAAAGGAGATGATGCAAATGTTCTATTATTAGACTTTTTTGTTGTCAACACAACCTTAGGAGCAGATGGGAATAAAGTAAAGGCTGATATTAATGGTCAAGAATTCATTTTAGATCAATGGACTCCATATGAAGTATTAAACCTACCAAAACAAGATGCTCAAATCAAACTTTCCCTTATTGATAAAGACGGAAATGCGGTAACCGGAGACAATGTTTCTATCGAGAGAACTGTAAAATTGACAGCTGAATAGTAGCTCAGGTCATACTATAAAAAACAAAACACTATAAAACTGCAATGCCCCCAGAAAGTGTCTAACTTTTTGGGGGCATTGCAGTTTTTTTTATTGAAATCGATAAATTAAAAACCGACTGATTTTAGATTCAACCCCGTACGCTCATCCAAGCCAAAAAGCAAATTCATATTTTGAACAGCCTGGCCAGCCGCACCTTTAAGTAAATTATCAGTGATATTCAGAATCAAAAGTTTATCCGCGTGTTTTTCCAAATAAAGAATACTCTTATTGGTGTTGACCACCTGTTTCAAATCAATTGCTGTCTTTGAAACGTGAGTAAATGGATGGGACAAATAAAACGATTCATAAAGCTCAACAGCTTCCTCTAAGCTCAAATCAGAATCCAAATATGTGGATGAAAATATTCCTCGAGTAAAATTCCCTCTTTGAGGCACAAAATTAATTTTTTGAGCAGCTCTCTCAAGAAGAGTTTCTTGGGACTCTGCCAAGAAACCGTTTTGCAATTGATCCAAAGATTCGGAAATTTCCTGCAAATGACGGTGATGAAACGAATTGTAAACTGATAAATTATTGTTTCTCCATGAGAAATGAGTTGTAGGGGTCGGTTTTTGCCCAGCTCCAGTCGAGCCGGTTGTCGCATTGACATGTATCTGATCTGGCAACAATCCCTGACTAGCAAGTGGTAATAAAGCCAATTGAACATTAGTTGCAAAACAACCTGGATTTGCGATATGTTGAGCCCCTTTAATTTTCTCTCTATTGAGTTCAGGCAGTCCATAAACAAAATGCTCACCCTGATAACTCGTATTTGCTTTTAAGCGATAATCTTGTGAAAAATCAACAATTTTCACGCTAGGATCAATCACGTTATTCTCTAAAAATTTACGTGCGTCTCCATGGCCAACACATAAGAATAGTACATCAATTCCAGAATGAAAATCAGATGAAAAAGTGAGATCAGTATCACCGAATAAATCATTGTGGACATCTGAAATTTTATTTCCTGCATTGGAAACGGAATGTGCGTAGATAATTTCCACATGTGGATGATAAATCAAAATACGTAACAATTCACCTCCTGTATAACCAGCCGATCCCACGATGCCTACTTTTATTTTTTCCATGTTTAAAATCTCAATCTTCTTTTAATAAATTTATTTTTTATCGAAGAAGGGTTTTTCAAATCCCTTTCATTTAAAATAAAAAGAGTTAATTCTTTTTATTTACTTTATGCCAGATTCCAGTTTGATTTCCAAATATTTTCGAGAACCCTTTCACATCATCGGCAGTATACCCTTTATTAATTTCCCCATAACTACCAAACTTTGTGGACATCAAATCGTGTTCCGATTCAATCCCCAAGATCACAAAACGATATGGGTGAAGCTCCACAAATACACGACCTGTAACGGTGCTCTGAGAGCTTTGCAAAAAGGCCTCCAAATCCCTCATTACTGGATCATGCATCTGACCTTCATGCATATAATTGCCATAAAAAGCCGCCAACTGGTCTTTCCATGATAACTGCCATTTGGTTAATGTATGTTTCTCAAGAGCATGATGTGCTTTGATAATGATAAGCGATCCAGCTGCCTCAAAACCCACCCGGCCCTTAATACCGATGATGGTATCACCAACATGGATATCTCGCCCGATACCATAAGGTTGGGCAATGGCTTGCAATTTTTGAATCACTTGTACCGCGCCAATTTTCTCTCCATTCAAGGCCACAGGTTCTCCATGCTCAAAATCAATAGTAATCTGAATAGGTTCACTTTTAGTAACAGGGGTTGGCCAAGCCGTTTCTGGTAGATATTGATTGGAAGTTAATGTCTCTGCTCCTCCGACTGAGGTTCCCCATAATCCTTTATTAATCGAGTATTTAGCTTTTTCAGCGGAATATTCAACACCATGTTTATTCAAATACTCTATTTCTGCTTCTCGCGATAATTCCAAATCACGTATTGGTGTGATGATTTCAATTCCCGGAATAAGTGTTTGGAAGATCATGTCAAAGCGAACTTGATCATTCCCTGCACCTGTAGAGCCATGAGCAACATATTGTGCGCCAATTTTATTTACATAATTAGCAATAGCAGTCGCTTGACATACTCTTTCTGCGGAAACAGATAAAGGATAAGTAGCATTCTTTAGGACATTACCGAAAATCAAATATTTGATCGTATCACGATAGTAGTCTTCAGTCTCATCGATTGTGGTATGGGATTTAACACCTAATTCGTAAGCCCTCTTTTCTATTTGAACTAATTCTTGTTCAGAGAATCCACCTGTGTTAACAATTACAGAATGTACTTCCATCCCCAAGTCACGTGTCAAATAAATGCAACAAAAGGATGTATCTAAGCCACCACTGAAAGCTAAAACTACTTTTTTCATTTTATAACGATTTATATACTGATAATTACAAAAATAATAAATTAAAAACCTTTCTCAGGTCTGATCTTTGAGGGAATAACCGCAGCAACCATTTTCTTGGTGGACTTCCATAGCTTTGCCTCAATTCTTTTTAAAAGAGACTGTTTTTTAGAAATACGTTCCAAACGTTCTTTCGCCTCAGCTTTACGCAATAACTTTTCTTTTAATTCCTTTTCCTTTTCTACGGGGTCCCATAGCATAGCTGTACAGAGACAATTTTTACGTTCTTTTGCCATTAGAATATCGAAGTTCACGCAAGATTGGCATCCTTTCCAAAATTCCTCATCTTGAGATAACTCCGAATACGTTACTGGTTCATAACCCAAATCGGAGTTAATCTTCATAACGGCTAGGCCGGTTGTTAAACCAAAAATTTTTGCATTAGGGTATTTCTCTCGAGATAACTCAAAAACACGTTTTTTAATTGCTTTGGCCAAGCCAACCTTCCTGTAAATTGGATTAACAATTAACCCAGAATTAGCGACATAATCACCATGGCTCCAAGTCTCAATATAACAGAAACCTGCCCAGGTTCCATCCTTATGCAAAGCAATTACAGCTTTACCCTCTTCCATCTTACGCGCAACGTACTCTGGTTTACGACGTGCAATACCTGTACCACGAGCCTTTGCTGACTCGAACATTTCAGCACAGATTGTCTCGGCATATATCACATGATCAGCTGAGGCAGGAATAATCAAAAAATCGGAAATCGTCATTAATAAAGTCGACCTAAAAATTAAATACCTAAGTATTTTAATTAACTAAACAAAATATTTTAATTAATGTTCAATGAGCTGCATGAACAATCTTTGTGGGAAGTGCGCCTGCCCCAGGATCAAGCTCGAGGCAGAATAGGTCGTCGAAATCTAAGAATAGGACAATTTAATGACCTGACACCAGAATATAACACCCATTCAAAGCTCTGTTTAGCTTCAATCATAGTGTTCATATATAACTTGTTACAATGCATTTAAAATATCCATTTAATCAGTGTCCTCAGACTGTGCAAAAGTAAACAAATATTTTTTTCTTTTGTGCAATATCATTGTAGTTTTTTTATTTATAAACTAATATCACCTATATTTTATTGCCAACCTTTCAATCAGATATAACATTATTTGATAGTTTAAAAAAATCACATCTATGTGTAAGATTCTAAATCTAGTCAATTGTTTTATCTCATTATTTATAATAAATCCTTATTTTTGCATCAAAATTAAAAAATGATGGGTCCAAGTCTATTCTTCTATTTCATATTTGTAATTCCTTACGTATTCTTTATGTATTGGTTAGTGAAACAAGATAAAAAAAAATACATGTGGGGTATTCTGGTGGTGACCGTTATCGCTATATTTGGTGTTATTGTTTCCCAAACTGCAAGTAAAATTGCTATGGAAAATTACAAACAACATCAAATTGATGCACGTGAATCTGAAAATGATTTGCGACTGGATTCTTTAAAAAAATAAACAAAGACCACACATTCCATTCGTCTAAATAGCGGAATGTATGGTCCAGTTTATTAATCCTTGATGTTTTCTAATTTAAACAGGAAAGCATAATTTAAAGCAATATCCTTTAAGTAATCAAATCGACCTGAAGCTCCTCCATGACCATACTCCATTTCAGTCTTTAATAGAATAACATGATCTCCTTTCTTATTAGCTCTTAATTTTGCGACCCATTTGGCTGGTTCAAAATATTGCACTTGACTGTCATGCAAGCCCGTTGTAACTAACAAATTAGGATATTGAATCGCCTGAATATTTTCATACGGTGAATATGACTTCATATAGTCGTAAGCTTCCTTATTATTTGGATTTCCCCATTCATCGTATTCGTTCGTGGTTAAGGGTATACTCTCATCCAACATCGTATTCACTACATCCACAAACGGAACTTGAGCAATCACCCCATTCCAGATTTCGGGTGCCATGTTCATAACAGCTCCCATTAACAGCCCTCCGGCGCTCCCTCCTTGAGCGTAAAGATGTGCGGATGAGGTATATTGATTGTCAATCAACCATTTGCCACAATCAATAAAATCGGTAAAACTATTTTTCTTTTTCATCATTTTACCATCCTCATACCATTGCCTACCCATTTCTTCACCGCCGCGTATATGTGCAATAGCATAAATAAATCCCCTATCTAATAGCGATAATCTAGAAGAGTTAAAGGTTGGATCCATGGAACTTCCATAAGAACCATAGGCATATAATAACAGCGGAGTCTGACCATTCTTTTTAATTCCTTTTTTATAAACTAAAGAAATTGGAATTTGTGTTCCATCACCGGCCTTGGCCATGATGCGTTCGCTGACATATTTCTCTTGATCATATCCTCCCAATACTTCTACTTGTTTAAGCAGTTTTTTCTCATGGCTGATCATGTTATAGTCATATGTAGAAGAAGGTGTCACCAAAGAGGTGTAACCATAACGTACTATGTCTGTATTGTATTCGGGATTTGCGCTCGAGAATACGGTATATGCTTGTTCACCAAAATCAAGATAATGTTGTGTATGGTTTCTTAAATTTCGAATGGCCAGATTTGTCAATCCATTTTTTCGTTCAGAAATCACAATGAAGTTCGCAAATTCATCCACATCTTCAATTAAAACTTCATCTCTATGTGCAATATATTCCTTCCAGTTCTCTTTCAAGGTTTTATCTAGCGGAGTTTCCATAACCTTAAAGTTTTTTGCTTGATCATTTGTCACGATTAAAAATCGGTCAGCTAAGGGAGTAACAGAATATAAAACGTCTTTCATTCTAGGTTGAAATACTTGAAATTCTCCTTGGGGATTATCCGCCTTTAAATATCTGGTCTCTGAGCTTAGCGTTGCCGAGGAATAAATAAAAATAAATTGATCATTTTTAGACTTATAGACACCAATATAATTGGTATTGTCCTTTTCATGATAAACCACGACGTCTTTTTGATCATTTTCCCCTAAAGTATGACGTTTAATTTTTTCACTCAATAAGGTCACCGGATGCTTTGCTGTGTAGAAAAAAGTTTTGTTATCACTTGCCCAAATTGCACTACCACTGGTATTGTTTATTCTGTCTGCCAGAACCTCACCTGTTTCAAGATTCTTAACATAGATGACATATTCCCTTCGTGAGACGGTATCGACACCATAGGTCATCAGTTTATTATCCTCACTGATGGACACGCCACCAATGGAAAAATAAGAAAAACCTTCTGCCATTTTATCGACATCTAATAAAACCTCTTCAGGAGCATCTAAACTATTTCTTTTACGACAATATTTATAGTACTGTTTCCCTTCCTCTGTACGTCTGTAATAATAATACCCATTTTTTAAATAAGGAACACTTTGGTCAGCCTCTTTAATCCGGTTTTTCATTTCCTGAAAAAGACGACTTTGCAGATCCTCAGTATCTCTCATCATTTCATCAGTATACGTGTTTTCTGAGAGCAGATAATCTACAACTTTTGAGGAATCAGGACCTTTTTTAAAGTAGTCGTTAAGCCAATAATAAGGATCTGGGACAGTCTCGCCATGGATAATTCGATCATGCGGTATTTGCCGAGCAATTGGCGGAAGGATATTAGGCCATTTAATGGGTTCATTAAACGAACTCAAATCTGTAGAACAAGAAGAAATCATATAATAAAATATTAATCCAATTATTAATTTATTTTTCATAAAAAAGTTTGGCTAGTTAATAATTTAGCTAAAATTAAGATTTAATATGAATGTTTTTAGATTAATTAACAAATGGTTCATTTCGAAAATGATTAACTTTGTTAAGGTTTAATCTTTTAAAACATGATAAAAACAAATAAATTACTGAGTTTACTTCTATTAAGTACACTTCCATTTTTGAGTCTTGCTCAGGAGGAAAAAAACCCTCCGAAAGATTGGTATAATTTAGACTTCCAAAAAGACGGAGTGATGGGCATCAGTACTGAACAAGCATATCAGCTATTAGAGGGTCGAAAAGCATCAACGGTCATTGTCGCTGTATTAGATGGTGGAGTAGACGCCAAACATGAAGACTTAAAGGAAATCATGTGGAAGAACCCAAAAGAGATTCCCGGAAATGGTAAAGATGATGATGGAAATGGATACATCGACGATATAAACGGATGGAATTTTATCGGTAATCCTAACGGCAAAAATGTTAATCATGATAACCTTGAGGTAACGCGATTAATTCGAATTTACGAACCAAAATACTTATCCGTTCTTCCCTCCACCCCATTATCAGAAGAAGAAAGAAGGGAGTTTGTTGCTTATCAAAAGATGATAACAGACTATACCTCTAAAATGGACGAGGCTTCTTTTGGTAAATTAAATTATGGAAGATTAAAACTTGAAATAGACAGTATCCTCAAAAGCATTGGTAAGGAACCAAAGGATATAACGAAAGAAGATCTTGAAAAATTTGAAGCCGTTGAAGACAGACAAAAAATGGCAATTCGCCTAGCCAAAAAAGAAAGTGAAAAATCTGGTTTTCTGAAATTTTATGAAGACATCACGGAAGGAACCAAATATTTCAATGAGCAGGTAGACTTCCATTTAAACAAAGAATTTGATCCAAGAGAGATTGTTGGGGATGATTATCAAAATGCAAATCAGAGTGATTATGGTAACAACGATGTAAAGGGACCTGATGCTGAACATGGAACTCATGTTGCTGGGATTATTGCTGCCAATCGCGATAATAAAATTGGCATAAATGGTGTTGCAAAACATGTGGAGATTATGGCTGTACGATTAGTACCAAATGGTGATGAAAGAGATAAGGATGTTGCCAATGGAATTAAATATGCAGTGAACAATGGAGCTAAGATCATCAACATGAGCTTTGGAAAAGGATATGTTTATAACAAAAAAGCAGTAGATGAGGCTATCAAATATGCCGAATCCAAAGACGTTTTGCTCATTCATGCGGCCGGAAATGACGCTTCCGATAATGATATCAAAAAAAACTACCCAATGAAATACTATACAGACAGCCTTGACGCTGTTGTTGGAGAAGCTAAAAATTGGGTTACAGTTGGTGCAACTGGTTGGGAAATGAATTCGGATTTATTAGCTGAATTTTCAAATTATGGATATAAAAGTGTAGATGTATTTGCTCCAGGTGTAAAAATTAATTCTACTATTCCAGAATCAAAATATAAAGAACAACAAGGAACAAGCATGGCTGCGCCGGTAGTTTCGGGTCTAGCGGCATTGATCAGAGCATATTACCCAAACTTAACGGCTGTTGAGGTTAAGGATGTTATATTAAAAAGCGTTACCAAGGTGGACCAAAAAGTAAAAATAAAAAGTGAGTCTGGTAGCAAACGTGTTTATTTAGATGAAATAAGCGTTAGTGGAGGAATCGTGAACGCCTACAAGGCCATTGCAGAGGCAAATAAATTAGCGTCAAGCAAAAAGTAAAAAAATGTTAAAATTAAAACAATATTGCTTAGTATCTTGCGTTTATATATTAAACTCAAGATGCTTATGGTTCAAATCTCTACTAATTCAAAAGAAGTAAGTTACGAAGATCAACATTCAGATTTCACTAAGGAAAATAAAGTTGAGATCTCCTTCGAGGATAAGATAAAAAGTTGCATTCAGCAATTATCAAAAAATCCCAGCGAGAAAACGATAGAAAACATACTCAACTATTCGAAGAATCTTAGTAACTTATAATACAATGCCACTCTTAATTAGAGTGGCATTGTTCTTTATCGACCATACGCTCTTCCTGATGAAGCAACAAAAAATGCAATCAATCTGACAACCTTCAATTAAACCCGGGTCTTTACATCAACCGAATAGACGAGCTAAATCAATTATCAATTTAAGCTCCTTTGAAACTTCAAATCTCGCGTTTTAACGTGCAAAATAAAGAAGAAAACGAACATATTTGATTATCTTTGCGTATGCTAAAAAAAGATAGATACAAGGCATTCGTCGACTATTTTTCCACCCATAACCCTGATGCTCAAACTGAGTTAAATTACAGTAATCCTTTTGAATTATTAGTAGCAGTTATCTTATCTGCACAATGTACGGATAAACGTATTAATCAGGTAACGCCAGCTTTATTCGAACGGTATCCTGAGGCTATTACGTTGGCCCAGAGTACTTCAGATGAAGTTTTCACCTACATTAGGTCGGTGAGCTATCCAAACAATAAGGCAAAACACTTGGTAGGTATGGCACAAAAATTAATCTCCGAATTCGGTGGAGAAGTGCCTGAAAGAATAGAAGATTTAGTGAAGCTTCCAGGAGTAGGACGCAAAACGGCTAATGTCATCTCTTCTGTTGTTTTTAATAACCCCGCAATGGCTGTTGACACACATGTTTTTCGCGTGAGCAATAGACTAGGTCTAACCCAAAAGGCTAGTACGCCCTTAGCCGTTGAAAAGCAATTGGTAAAATATTTACCCAAGGAAACCATTGCAATTGCGCATCATTGGTTAATTTTACATGGCCGCTATATCTGTTTGGCGCGTAAACCAAAATGTGATGTTTGTCCCATCACGCACTTCTGTAAATACTTTGAGAAAACCTATATAGTCACTTCAACTTCAGAAAAATAACAAACTAATTATTTTAGCATAAAATTTGCATACTTCTAATATTAATCTTACTTTTGAAAACAACATACTAATAATATGAGCAACACAGATAAACTAAAGGCATTACAACTGACCTTAGATAAATTAGAAAAATCTTACGGTAAAGGTACCGTTATGAAGCTTGGCGATTCGGCTGTTGAACCGATAGAATCAATATCAACAGGATCTTTAGGTTTAGATATTGCTTTAGGGATCGGTGGTGTGCCAAAGGGGCGAGTAATAGAGATTTATGGACCGGAATCATCAGGTAAAACGACATTAGCCACACACATTGTTGCTGAGGCGCAAAAAAAAGGTGGTATCGCTGCAATTATAGATGCTGAGCACGCATTTGACAAATATTATGCAAAAAAATTAGGGGTAGATATAGAAAATCTATTGATTTCCCAGCCCGATAATGGTGAACAAGCATTAGAAATTGCAGATAATTTAATTCGTTCAGGTGCCATTGATGTTATTGTGATTGACTCGGTTGCCGCTCTAGTACCGAAGAGCGAAATTGAAGGGGAAATGGGTGATTCTAAAATGGGATTACAAGCACGTTTAATGTCTCAAGCATTGCGTAAATTAACAGGTACAATATCTAAAACAAATTGTTGTTGTATATTCATTAACCAATTACGTGAAAAAATTGGTGTTATGTTTGGTAATCCAGAAACAACAACAGGTGGTAATGCATTAAAATTCTATGCCTCAGTGCGTTTAGATATTCGAAGAACTTCTCAAATTAAAGATTCAGATGAAGTATCTGGAAACAGAGTAAAAGTTAAAATTGTAAAAAATAAAGTGGCTCCTCCTTTCCGCATAGCTGAATTTGACATAATGTTTGGCGAGGGAATCTCCAAGGTTGGAGAAATTATCGACCTAGGTGTAGAATATAACATTATTAAAAAAGCAGGATCTTGGTTTAGTTATGGAGATACAAAATTAGGTCAGGGACGGGATGCCGTTAAGTCTTTATTATTAGACAATCCTGATTTAATGGAAGAGTTGGAAACAAAGATTAGAACCGAAGTAAGTGGAATTGATTTAGACGAACAAATAATCGCTGAATAAGTAATTCAATTGTAAGGTATAAAACGGGGTAAACTAGATTATAGTCCCCTTGTTTTATGAAGTAATCTTCTTTTATTTATGAAAATCCCTGCTACTATGTAACAGGGATTTTTTATGCTTAAAAATAGTTAAATATTATTCTTCAGATAAGAATGGGTAGCGGTAATCAGTATCTGGATTAAGAGTCTCTTTAATTGTCCTCGGAGATACCCAACGCAACAGGTTAATCATTGAACCTGCTTTATCGTTGGTTCCAGAACCTCTAGCACCCCCAAAAGGTTGCTGACCTACAACTGCGCCCGTACATTTATCATTGATATAGAAATTACCCGCTGCATTACGCAAAACATAACTAGCTTGATCTATGGCGTAACGGTCTTGAGAAATGATAGAGCCCGTTAATGCATAGATTGACGTATTATCTACTAAGCTCAATACATCTTCCCATTGATCATCTTGATACACATAAACAGTCAAGACTGGACCAAATAACTCTTCACTTAACGTTTCATAATCACCCTTTTTTGCTAATATAACCGTTGGGCTAATAAAGTAACCTTTAGTCTTATCGTAGTCACCACCAATCACAACCTCAGCATCTTCAGACTCTTTAGCGCGATCGATATAATTTGTGATTTTATCAAAAGCTTTTTCGTCAATCACAGCATTGACAAAATTACTAAAATCCTCAACCCCTCCTACTTTAAAGCTATTAACATCTCTTTCCATAGATTTTTTCAAGTCATTCCATAAAGACTTAGGTACATAAGCACGAGAAGCAGCTGAACATTTCTGACCCTGATATTCAAATGATCCACGAACCAAGGCTGTATTCAACACCTCAAGATCCGCTGATGGATGTGCCATAATAAAGTCCTTTCCTCCTGTCTCACCTACAATTCGTGGATAAGTTTTGAACAATTGTATGTTTTGACCAATAGTTTTCCAAATATCTTGAAAGACCCCAGTTGAACCTGTAAAGTGAATACCCGCAAAATCAGGGTGTTTAAAAATAACTTCTCCAGCGACAGGGCCAGAAACATACACAAGATTAATTACACCAGCTGGAAGACCAGCTTCGATGAAAATTTCCATCAAAACTTGAGCTGAATATATTTGAGCATTTGAAGGTTTCCAAACGACAACATTTCCCATCATCGCAGCACTTGTTGGCAAATTACCAGCAATTGCAGTAAAATTGAATGGTGTTAAAGCAAAAACAAATCCCTCAAGAGGACGTTGTTCTACTCTATTCCAAACATTTTTTGGGTTGATCGGAGGTTGTTGTTGGTATATTTCAGACATATACTTCACATTAAAACGCAAAAAATCTGCAATTTCACAGGCCGAATCGATTTCTGCTTGATAAGCATTTTTCGACTGTCCAAGCATAGTCGCAGCATTTAATTTGTAGCGATATTTGCTAGAAATTAATTCAGCAGCTTTTAAAAAAATAGCAGCTCGATGTTCCCAAGGAAGATTTTCCCAATCTTTTTTTGCCGCCAGTGCAGCATCAATTGCTTTCTCTACGTGTTCATTAGTCCCTTGGTTATAATATCCCAAGATATGTTGATGATCATGAGGAGGAGAAATTTTCACCTTCTTGTCCGTACGGACTTCCTCTGCGCCAATATACATAGGTATGTCCAATTCTATTTTTCTTGCCGAGGCTATTGCCTCTTTCAGCAAACTTCTTTCCTTAGTTCCAGGACCGTACGAATAAACTGGTTCGTTAGCCGGTGTAGGAACATTAAAAAAACCCTTTAACATAAACAATATGATTTAATTTAAACTCTAAAGCCACAACTGTTAAACATCTAGAAATATAGAATGTTTAATTTCACAAAGATTTGTGGTTAAGATACGAAGTTAGCAAATAAAGGCTATCTAGAGGAAACGTATCTCAGCCGAAGATAAACATATTTTGTCCATTTTTATAAGTTTTTAACTAAACTAAAGGAATAAAGGTTTATAAATAACGCTATTGAGAAGCGATTATTTTTCCATTAACACGCAACTCTTCTTCGAAAGAAGTATTCGTTCCAAACCGGTATTTAAAATTAAAGAGGAGTAACATCATTATGCTACTCCCCTTTTTCAGTAAAAAAGATCTCTTCCTAAATGATAATCTAGGATCGAGATATTCTAAAAATTATTTTGCCTTACTGTATAACTCTGCAACAGCATCCCAATTAATTACATTAAAAATTGCATCTAAATAGGCTGGACGTTTGTTTTGATATTTTAAATAATAAGCATGTTCCCAAACATCAATGCCTAAAATCGGAGTTCCTTTTACTTCAGCTACGTCCATTAAAGGGTTATCTTGATTTGGTGTAGAAGTAACGGCCAGTTTGCCCTCTGGGGTAACGATTAACCAAGACCATCCAGATCCAAAACGCGTAGCACCTGCTTCTTGAAGTTTTTTCTTCAATTCATCAAATGAGCCAAATGTATCTTGGATATCTTTAGCCAACTCACCTGTAGGTTCTCCACCTGCGTTTGGTCCTAAAATATTCCAGAACAAATTGTGATTATATGCGCCACCACCATTATTACGTACGCCAGCTGCATACTTGCTAATATTTTTAAGCAAATCCTCTAACGATAAATTTTCAGCATCTGTACCAGCAATCGCTTTATTTAAATTATCAACATATGCTTGGTGATGACGATCATGGTGGATTTCCATTGTGTCTTTATCAATATGTGGTTCTAATGCGTCGGTTGCATAAGGCAACGCTTCTAATTGAAATGCCATAATTCTTATATTTTATTTTAAAGTTTTAAAATTAACAATGTACGAATATAACAAAATACTACGTTTAATGTTTGTCAAAACGGGTGTTTTGTGGATAACTCAGCGTTTATTACGAAAAAAAGACATCATTAGCTCTGCACATTGATCTGCAAGAACTCCGGAACTCACTGTTGTTTTCGGATGGATGATTTTTTCATTAAAAACATGGTATCCCCTCTTCACATCTTTTGTACCATACACTATTCGACCAATTTGAGTCCAATAACTAGCCCCAGCACACATCACACATGGCTCGACGGTAACATATAAAGTGCAGTCCCGCAAATATTTACCACCTAAGTAATTTGATGCGGCCGTAAAGGCTTGCATTTCAGCATGGGCAGTTACATCGTTCAAACGTTCAGTAAGATTGTAACCCTTACCTATAATTTTACCATTGGAGACAACCACAGCGCCAATTGGAATTTCATTTTCCTGAAGTGCAACATGCGCAAGCTTTAAAGCCTCTGCCATGTATAATTCATCTACCTTAAGTGGTTGATCGTCCTCTTGATTATCAAAATTGTAAATGATCATTTTAGTTTTGCTCCATTAGGTAAATTCCAGTCCACTGTACTCAATACGATATCTCCATTTTCATCCTCAAACCCAGTTACTAGACATTCAGACATAAAATTCGCGATTTGTTTTTTTGGGAAATTAACAACCGCTAAGACTTGTTTTCCCAATAACTCAGAAGGGCTATAGTGAAAAGTTATCTGAGCAGATGATTTCAAGACCCCTATATCAATTCCAAAATCAATTTCCAATTTATAGGCTGGCCTTCTTGCTTTGGGGAAATCCTCGATTTTAATAATGGTACCTAGACGAAGGTCAACCTTTTCGAAATCATTCCAGGAAATAGTTTCTTGCATTTTGTTACAGATTGTTAGAGGTCAAATCTGCCATTTCTTTTGATAGTGTAAAGATTACATAATCCACTTTTCTGTTCAACCTTTTCGCCAATCGATCTATTAACTCCCCTTCTTGACCATCATTAAACTGCAAATCATCATCCGTTAATCCGTTATATTTTCGTTGTAATTTTAGTTTAAGAATTGGCCAATCTGCAGCCTGAATCTTGAAATTATACATATATTTTACCTTGATTTAAATAAAAACTTATATTTTAGTATTTGGAAATAGTAAATATATAAATTTTTAACATGAAAAAAATCATACTAGGTTTAGCTGCTTTGTTATTTTGTATGCAGGCATCTCAGGCTCAGTTATTCCCTAGCTTAAAACTAGGAGTAAAAGGAGCGATAAATTTTTCAAGCCTACAGTCAGAGGGTAAAATTTTAAATTCAGACACCAAAGCTGGATATCAGATTGGCGTATGGGGAAGAATTGGTGCAGCAGGATTACATCTGCAACCTGAAATTTATTATGCACAAAAGAAAATGGGCGTTGAGACAGAGGGCGAAGGTCAGGACGGTGAGGTAACGTTAAAAAGCATGGATGTGCCCTTGTTATTAGGAACGAGAATCGGAATAGGTCCGATCGGTGTCCGAATTCAGGCAGGCCCAGTTTTCTCTTTTGCTCAAGATGGAAAAGTAACCTTCCAATCTGCAACTGATTTCGATAATTATAAAAAGACGTCCACTGGAATTATTGGTGGTCTGGGAGCCGATGTAGGTAATTTTACAGTAGACTTGCGTTATGAGCATGGTTTATCCAATGCAAGCGAAAGTAGTGATTATAAACAACGCGTAAGCATGTGGTCCGTTGGCATCGGATATGCTATATTCTAAAAAAACAATACAATCAACAGTATCAAAAGGCCTGATTTATCAAAAGTCAGGCCTTTTGACGTGTTAAAGATTAGAACAATTCTAAATTAGTAGTTTTTTGAACATAAATCTCATATTATTGTCACCAATTAAATAGATTTGCAGAACTAAATTAAATTCATAGTAATAATGAGTAAATCAAAGCCAGTATTAACGTCTTCATTAGGGAAGAAACTAATCATGAGCTTGACAGGATTGTTCTTATGTGCTTTCTTAATCGTTCACTTGATTGGTAACTTACAACTATTTAAAGATGATGCAGGGTATGCGTTTAACAACTACGCTTATTTTATGACCCACTTCACACCTATTAAAGTAGTTTCTTATCTCCTTTATTTTTCCTTCATTGCTCACGCTGTAGATGCCTTGATCTTAACTAAAAAGAACAAGCAAGCGCGCTCGATTGGGTATGATCAATATGATGGAAATGCTGGGAGTACTTGGAGTTCACGAAACATGGGAATTTTGGGAACGATCCTATTGGTGTTCCTTGTTACGCACATGCAAAACTTTTGGTATCAATATAAATTTGGCACAACGCCATATGTAGAATACCACACAGAGCTAGCTACTGATAACAAGCAAATAACAACCTCAGAGGATGTTCCTAGTGATTACACCGGTTACAAAATTTACACTCAAGACGGTGTGGAAGTTGTTAAAACTAAGGACTTGTACAAACAAGTATCGGTAACATTTCAAAATCCATTTTTAGTTGCTTTATATGTATTGGGAATGGCAGCTTTATCTTTTCATTTGATTCATGGCTTTCATTCTGCATTCCAGACATTAGGCTTTAACCACAGACGCTATAATGGTATAATCAAGTGGGTTGGAATTTGGATATTCGGTATTATAATTCCAATTGCATTCGCTTCAATGCCGTTGTATTTTTATTTTGTTAAATAGGTTATTTATAGATTAAGCAAAACGCCAGATCTTCTAAATAAATAAAAAATATGTTAGATTCAAAAGTACCTGCAGGCCCATTGGCCGAAAAATGGTCAAAACATAAATTTGACATGAAGCTGGTTAATCCAGCCAACAAACGTAAGTTTACTATTATTGTTGTTGGTACTGGTTTAGCAGGAGCTTCTGCAGCAGCTTCATTAGCTGAATTAGGTTATAATGTAAAAACTTTTTGCTACCAAGATTCTCCAAGACGTGCGCATTCGATCGCTGCTCAAGGAGGTATCAATGCAGCAAAAAGCTATCAGAATGATGGTGACTCAGTTTACCGATTATTCTATGATACAATTAAGGGAGGTGACTATCGTGCACGTGAGGCGAATGTATATCGTTTAGCTGAGGTTTCCGTAAATATTATTGATCAATGTGTTGCTCAAGGTGTTCCATTTGCGCGTGAATACGGCGGATTATTGGACAACCGATCTTTCGGGGGTGCACAAGTATCAAGAACTTTTTATGCACGCGGTCAAACAGGACAACAATTATTGTTAGGTGCATATTCAACACTTAATCGTCAAATACAAAAAGGAAAAGTTAAGTCCTACACACGTCATGAAATGCTTGACCTCGTTAAGATCGATGGTGAGGCAAGGGGGATCATTACCCGCGATATGATTACAGGAAAAATCGAGTCGCATGAAGGTCACGCAGTATTGTTGTGTACAGGTGGTTACGGAAACGTCTTTTTCTTATCCACAAACGCAATGGGCTGTAACGTAACTGCGGCTTGGAGAGCACACAAACGTGGGGCATTCTTTGCAAATCCATGTTACACTCAAATTCACCCAACCTGTATTCCTGTTACAGGCGACCATCAATCAAAATTAACTTTGATGTCAGAATCATTGCGTAACGATGGACGTGTTTGGGTTCCCAAAACAGTAGAATTGTCCGAAAAACTTCGTAAAGGTGAATTGAAACCGATTGACATCAAAGAGGATGATCGTGATTACTACTTAGAAAGAAAATATCCTTCATTTGGTAACCTTGTTCCTCGTGATGTAGCTTCCCGTAATGCGAAGGAAATGGTAGATGAAGGTCGTGGTGTCGGAAAAACTGGTTTTGCCGTTTACCTTGATTTTGCTGATGCGATCCAACGTTTAGGCGAAGATACAGTGAGAGAGAAATACGGTAATTTATTTGATATGTACTATCAGATAACGGATGAAAATCCATACAAACAACCAATGCGTATTTATCCAGCCGTTCACTATACTATGGGAGGTGTATGGGTTGACTATAATCTAATGACAACCGTTCCTGGACTATATTGTTTAGGCGAAGCGAATTTCTCAGATCATGGGGCAAACCGCTTAGGAGCATCCGCTTTAATGCAAGGACTTTCCGATGGCTATTTCGTGATTCCCTATACAGTTGGGGATTATTTAGCAAAAATTGGAAACTTCAAACCAGTTGACAAGAATCATCCAGCTTTTGAGGAAACTCGTTCAGAGGTTGAATCTAAAATCAACAAATTATTGTCTTTAAAAGGAAATAAGACCGTTGATGATATCCACAAGAAACTAGGCCACATCATGTGGGAATATTGTGGAATGGCCCGCTCTGCTGAGGGTTTACAAAAAGCAAAAGGTTTGATTCAGGAATTACGTAAAGAATTCTGGTCCGATGTTCGTGTTATAGGAGAAAATGAAGAATTAAATATGTCTCTTGAAAAGGCAGGCCGTGTGGCGGACTTTTTGGAATTAGGAGAACTAATGGTTGATGATGCGCTCGAGAGAAACGAATCTTGTGGTGGTCACTTTAGAGTAGAGTCTCAAACCGAAGAAGGAGAAGCAAAACGTAATGATGAATTATTCACATTCGTGTCAGCATGGGAGTACAAAGGCGATAATCAGCCTGAGACTTTACATAAAGAGGAATTAATTTTCGAAAACGTAAAGTTAACCCAAAGAAGTTATAAATAAGCATTGAGGCTTTAATGCCTTTTCATACTCAAAAATAAAATCATGAGTGGACATATGAATTTAACGCTTAAAGTTTGGCGTCAAAAAAATACAAGCGACAAAGGACAATTCGTGACTTATCAAGCAAAAAATATTGCAGATGACATGTCATTTTTAGAAATGCTTGATATTGTAAACGAAGAAATTACACACAAAGGAGAGGATCCCATATATTTTGATCACGATTGCCGTGAAGGTATTTGTGGTATGTGTTCATTGGTTATTAATGGACGTGCTCATGGGCCTAAATACGGAATAACAACATGTCAATTGCATATGCGTTCTTTCCATGATGGACAAACCATCGTGATTGAACCATTTAGAGCATCAGCGTTTCCTGTGTTAAAAGATTTAGCGGTTGATAGAACATCCTTTGACAGAATCCAACAAGCCGGCGGTTATGTTAACGTCAATACAGGTGGTGCACAAGACGCCAACAATATATTAATTCCGAAAAGGATTGCTGATGAGGCGTTTGAATCTGCAACTTGTATCGGTTGCGGGGCATGCGTTGCAGCTTGTAAAAATGCTTCAGCTATGTTATTTGTATCGGCTAAAATTTCTCAATTTGCGTTATTACCACAAGGCCAAACTGAACGCTATGAGCGCGCTCAGGCAATGGTAGATCAAATGGACAAAGAGGGTTTCGGTAATTGTACAAACACCAATGCATGTGAGGCTGAATGTCCTAAAGGAATAAAAGTTACAAATATTGCAAGAATGAACCGTGAATATTTCACAGCGAAATTCTTCCGTTCAGAGGATGTTCACCATAACTAGTTGGTAAATTCTCTATAAAGTCCTCGTAATCCAAAGTTACGAGGACTTTTTTATTTATATTTACCCTAATAAACAAAAATTCATGGGTAATAAAATTAGAATTCTCCTCCTAATTCTTACAGTTTCTTTATTGGCTACTGCCATAATGATTAACAATATGGTCAGCAAAGACGATATGTTGGAACTGGACACAAGAACCCTAACTAAAAATATCCATGAATATGAAGAAATTATAGATAATATTTTTCAAGATACTTCACTCATAAAGTCCTTTGAAAATGTAGAGCTTTACCCTACCCAGGTTCTTGAGTTTACGCAGAAACAGGGCGAAAAGCACAAATTATTTTTTTATATCTATAAGGATCACCAACCAATATTTTGGAGCGACAACACCTATGTTCCACATACAGATGCTGGACTTCAAACGGATGTAGTTTTTATCCAAGAAAATAATCGATCTTTTATTCTTAAACATAAAAATTTATCTGGAGGAATATCCATCATTGGTTTAATACCAGTAAAAACCAATTTTAGTATTAACAATGACTACCTATTTAACTCATTTTCGCCTAAACTTATAAAGACAAACAACCTCACCATAGCAAATTATAATGATACGGTGAACATCAAAAATATATACAGCAAAACCGGATCCTACTTATTTTCTGCTAAACTGAATCCCGGTAAACACGATAATATCTTCATGAATATCCAATTTTTCTGTTGGGTATTCGCCTCCATTTGTTTTGTGATATTAGTCAATAATATCTGTTATATGCTAGCAAAAAATGGGAAACCATGGTTATCGATTCTCTTTTTTATAGTCACTTTAATTCTGACTCGTTTAGTGGATTTAAGCACAAACTGGCTGGCTTCTAAATCAAGTTTAGGATTATTTGATCCTAAATATTATGCATATAATCCATTTTTACCGAACCTTTGGGCCTTCTTTATGACGACAATCTTTGTCGTTTGGTTGGTCTTTTACATCCGATCCATCCAGCATTATTTAAAACCACCAATAAAAAATGTATCCACAAATCTTGCGGCCATCGTCTCATTTTTTGGAATAATAAGCATTTACTTACTCAGTAATATGCTTTTTTATCATCTTTCTACCTTAATTACCAATAGTAACTCTATCGCATTAGATCTAACGAATTTACTTTCATTTGATCAATATAGTTGGCTAAACATGCTAATTATTTGTATTAACATGGTTATTCTTCTTTATTTCATCGATAGCATAATTGGATTGCTGAAAGTTCTATTACCAAATACAACATCATTTTTAAACATCCAGCTCATTGCATTAGTCACAGCAATCATATTAAATGCCATCATTATCGGTGAGAACACTTTTTTTAATATCTTTTTGGCTGGTGTGATCATGTTAAGGGCGTATAGTCGGGTCAAGGTCAGCTTATCCATGTCTACCTTTATAATTACGCTAGTCTTCCTAGCTTTTATGACCACGACCGTTTACCTGAGAAGTTTACACGAGAAGGTAGAACGGGAAATGAAAATAACCCTGAATCAATTAGACGCGGAAGACGACCTGAATGCAACATCTCTTTTTGTGGAACTGGAAAACAAAATATTATCGGATGTTCGTTTAAAACAGTTATTTCAAATCAGTCTTCCGCACACACAGACCAATATCATAAACACGTATTTAAAAAACAATTATTTAAGTGGATATTTATCAAAATTCGAATTCAGTGGCTATTATTATTACCAGGGAAAACCTCTAAATAATTACCCTAATAACAAAATAGAAGAATACAGAGAAAAGGTAATAAATAAATCTACAAAGGTTCCACAAACCGATCATTTCTATAGACTTCGAAGTGAGTTGGGAACTCAAGAATATTTTTTACAATTCGACATACCTATTGGAGAGAATGAAGATAAGCAGGTTCAAGTATTTTTAAATTTCAAAAACAGAGTTTTTGGCACCTCCCTTCCCTATCCTGAGATATTATCAGATAGCCGAGTTGAATTTATCAAGAATTATCAAAAGAACGTATCGTCTTTCGCATTATATAGGGATGGTAATCTATTAACTCAAAACGGATCATTTACCTACCCAAGCAAGGACGCAATGTTTGACACAAAAGTGTTAGAATTTCGGTCGATAGAAGATCTAAACGGTTATTTTCACGTAATTTATAAACCAAATGCACATACCACCTTAGTGGTAAGTATCGCCCAATTGAATCTATGGCAATCAATCGCCATTTTTTCATTCTTGTTTCTCTGTTTATACATCTTCTTTATATTCTTCACAGGTATCTTGTATATTGTCAACACCATTGCCCAAAAATCGTTTAATTTCAGAAGTATTAAATTCCATTTTAAAATCATAATTAACAGAATCCAATATAGTACCCGGATCCAAACAATGATTATTGGAGTTGTGATTTTTGCTGTCATTGGCTCTGGTATAATTTCCTTTATCAGTATAACAGGTCAGTTAGAAAAATCGAAAATACAACAAAGGCAGGACTATATCTTGGATGTGGTTAAAAAGATAGAATATAGCTTACAAGACTCTCAGGAAGATTCAGATTCACAAATTAGCAAAATTGTACAACAATTAGCAGAAACTTCTATCACAGATTTTAATTTATACAATAAGAATGGTAAGTTAATTTTCACCTCTCAACCTCGAATATATGAAACAAGGTTGTTATCTCAATACATCAATCCTCAAGCTTTTAACACCCTTAATGTGGTGAAAAAAAATGCTACATTTACCAGCGAATCCATTGTGAAATTTAAATATAACGCTAGTTATGCAGCAATTAAAAACAACGATTTTAATACTTTAGTCTTTCTAAATATTCCATATTTCACTTCAATTGACGAAGAAAACCAAAACCAAAATTTACTCTTAAACACCTTATTAAACATATATACAATTATCATTTTGGCCATGGGATTTCTAACTGTTTTGGTAGCAAATTCCATTACCAAGCCACTCAGTTTAATTGGCCAAAAATTATCACAAACAATTTTTAGTAATAAACCAAATGAACCTCTTTACTGGGAAAGAGATGATGAAATAGGAGCTCTCGTGAAGGAATACAATTTTATGATCGTAAAGCTGGAAGAGAACGCAAAACAGTTGATGAACGCTGAAAGAGAATATGCATGGCGTGAGATGGCAAAACAAATCGCACATGAAATTAAAAATCCATTAACACCTATGAAACTAGGCATTCAACAATTAAGCAGAAGCTATGCCGAGAATGATCCTAAATTTGAGGAAAGATTTCATAAAATCTCGAATTCTTTCATCGAACAGATAAATAGTTTATCAAAAATTGCAACTGAATTTTCAAACTTTGCGAAACTTCCTGACACGAACTTAACCAAAATTAATATTTTTGAAAAAATCAATAAATCTGCAAACGTTTACCACAATACCCACAACACATATATTAGAATTATCAACAACACTAATCATGAAAAAGTCTTTGTTTTGGGTGATAAAGACCAATTGTTACGATCGTTCAACAACCTAATTAAAAATTCGATAGAAGCCTCCATTGGCCGTAAAAAACACTTAATTAGCATTATTGTTGAATACGGTGAAATAGGGAATGTAAAAATTATTATTAAAGACAACGGAATGGGAATACCGGCGCATGTGATTCCTAAGATTTTCCAACCCAATTTTACAACTAAAAGCTCAGGAACTGGTCTAGGGTTAGCCTTTGTTAAAAAAACCATTGAATCGCTAAATGGCAGCATATCCTTTACGACCTACGAGGGAATAGGAACAACATTCACTATTCAATTACCACTATACAAGGAAACTGAAAACAGCCCAAACAATTAATTGATTGAAACAAAACTATGTTACTCGTAAATAAGCGAGGGTATTAAAGAAAATAATGCACAACTGGTTGGACCTGAAAGCTAAACGAACGTATGGGATAGTTATAATGTATCAAGGGGTTGTACCGACCAAATTAAAAACTCGAGGAGCAAATGACCCCTTCGTTGTTTATTACCCATATTTCTTGCTTTATAATCCTTAACGAATACATTGAGTACAAGAAAGACCCTTTTCAACCTTTCTCTTTCTTATACAGAGCGATGAAATGATATGCTTAACAACGTTTATTTCCCAACTTATTGTATGATATATGAAAACTCATACGTCAATAACAATTAAAAAAGGGGTAATAAATACCCCTAATATCTTTAAATAAAAACCTAAATTCACCTATTTCAACACCACCGAAGACCTACCCATGATGGCATTATCTGCATACAAAAGAACCGTATAGGCTCCTTTCTGGAAATCATGATTATCACTTGACCAAATGATCTGATACTCTTGCCCATTGTTGGAAAAATTAATTTCATCACTAAATGTAAACTGCAATTTCTCCCCATGTACATAAAAAATATCTTCCGAGTTTGCAATTAAATTCCCTTTAGGATTTATAATTCGGCCATAAATCTGTTTTTTACCAGCAGTGGCTAAAGGGTTATCTGCGATAGTAAAATTAATCTGTAAATTATTAATTCGTTTCGCTTTCGTTTCGTTCTCAAATGAGCCGTCTTTCTTAACCTCGATTCCAATAATATGAATATTTGAAACCTTGATGGAAGAAGCTTTTGCGATTTTAGAGTTCAACGATTGTCGATCCTTATCTAAGGCAATAGCTTTATTTTGCGTTTCTTCTATTTGTTTAGAAAGCTCTGAATTAGTCTGGGCTAGCATTTCATTTTTGATTCTCAGACCGATCACCTCGTCTTTCATTTTGAATACTTCATCCTTTAATCGGAAAACATCTTGACGGGCTACCTCAATTTCTGCTGTAGTAATATCACCATTTTCAAGATTGGTTCTCAATTCCTCTATTTTTAACCTAGCAACCTTTTCTCCGGAGACCAGGCTAGCGGTCGAGGTGATATCTTGAGCCTTAATATTATCTAACTCAGCCTCGATAATATCAATTTGCGATTGTAAATTTTCCTTTTGTAAAGTCACGGTGTATAACTTCTCACCCGAAGACTTAAACTTGACATAGAAATATATGTTCGTTGCCAAAAGGGCAGAAATAGCTATAATAAAGAAGTAAACTTTAGAATTATCACGTTTAGCTTTTAGACTAACTTCGTCATGATTTTGTTCAGAATCTATTACCTGTTCTTCAGTATTCATTTTAATATTATACGTTTTGGATAATATGGAAAATATCCATTACCATTTTGAAAACAATTTTTTAATAATTTGTTAACGATACATACAAAAATTGTTCCAACTAATTACTACTCAAAATAATTCGGTGTATTGAATCCACCGTTTTTTAAATATTCTTCTTTTTTCATTAGTTTCAAATCTGACAGGACCATCTCATTGATCAGCATATTTAGGCTATATTTAGGTATCCAGCCCAATTGTGTGTTTGCTTTACTAGGATCTCCAATCAATAAATCAACTTCGGTTGGTCTATAATATTGTGGATCGATTTTGACAACCGTCTGACCAAGTTTAATTTTATCAACCTCAATCCCTAGTTCGATCAACCTTTCATCATCACGATCAATGATTACCCCCTTTTCGCGCTCACCTTTACCTGAGAATTCAATCTCCACTCCTAATTCAGCAAATGCAAGCCTAACAAAATCACGAACCGTTGTGGTAACCCCTGTAGCTATCACAAAATCTTCAGGTTTCTCCTGTTGTAGAATTAACCACATGGCTTCCACATAATCCTTTGCATGTCCCCAATCTCTCTGGGCGGATAAATTTCCCAGGTAGAGTTTATCTTGAAGTCCTAACACAATTTTAGCCGCTGCCCTTGTGATTTTACGGGTCACAAAAGTTTCTCCTCTAACTGGGCTTTCATGGTTAAATAAAATCCCATTACATGCGAACATATTGTATGCTTCACGGTAATTAACAGTTATCCAATAACCATAGAGTTTAGCGACAGCATATGGACTTCTAGGATAAAATGGGGTAGTTTCACTCTGAGGCACTTGTTGTACCAGGCCATATAGTTCGGAGGTAGAAGCTTGATAAATTTTAGTATGCTGTACAAGCCCTAATAATCGAACGGCTTCTAATATTCTTAAAGTACCTAAACCATCTGCATTTGCTGTGTATTCAGGAGTATCAAAGCTAACTTTTACATGAGATTGTGCTGCTAGATTGTATATCTCGTGGGGTCTGGTTTCCTGAATAATTCTGATAAGATTGGTTGAATCAGTAAGATCCCCGTAATGCAACACAAAATTTCGTCCCAATTGATGTGGATCTTGATATAAATGATCAATTCGATCGGTATTAAAAGACGAACTTCTTCTTTTAAGTCCATGCACTATATAGCCCTTTTTTAAGAGAAATTCAGCCAAATATGCTCCATCTTGGCCGGTAATTCCAGTAATTAAGGCAACTTTATTACTATTTTGACTCATGCTAGTAGTTATGATTCGCAAATATATTTAAAATTTCATCTCAATTGATCGTATGCTATAAAAAATAAAGCCGCAGATCCTCTCCGCGGCTTTCATAAAATACCGTTCAGGCTCTATTCAGATGCTCTACTGAATTTCAGAAATAAAGAACCTTGGCCATTATCCAATGCAACAGGCATTCGCATTTCTAAAGTAGATTCATCAGCAAATATCAAATCTAAGCGATATCCACTGGTCACGTTAGCGGCTTTATCACCTGCATATATTTTTTTGAATTGAAAAGCAGGTTGCCCGCCATTACTACCTGGATTGAAGATGGACCATACAATAGTCCTAACAGCGCCGTTTGCACACAATGTTCCATCGGCATTGAAAGTAATGCTGCCTCTGTGATTTCCACCTGGAAGATCCCAAACAGAACCTATGAAACAATCTACCGGAGCCTCTTCGAAAATATTTTTGATAGTATAGGTACTTGGAATATTTTCACGTTCAACTGAATTCAGTATCCATTTACCTTTTACGCCAGCTCTCCATTGCGATGCAGAGGGGCCTTGTGAGGAAACAGTGCCTGTTTGATCACCCGAGGATGTGGCTTTTTTGGGAGCTCCACAACTTACCAATATTAACACAAAAGTGAATAAAGATAAAAACGAAAAAATACGTTTATGCATATTACAAGATTTAAAATAGTATATTAAATGTATATTAGTAGACAAAAAGTTTCTGTACATAATTTTGAAAAATAACACATCCAAAAATCATACCATAAGCAAAATTACCGCGAAAGCCCTGTTGAGATTAATTTTAATCGTATTGGTGCTTGGTTTGGCTTTTTCTCTGAGCAAAGATGCGAATTTACTAAACAATATTTCATTATTATTTCCCCATAAATGGGCTATATTTGCGCCAATTACATTATTTGCACTATGTATAGTCTTAATGTTTATTATGCTACGAGAAAAATATCAGCGTACTGATATTAATTGGTTATTCAGTTTGAGCGGCGCTTTTTTTGTAATTTACTTGCTCTTACTATACTCTCGTATTTACCCAATGCTTTAACACAACCATAAGATTACATGGACAAATCAAAAATCTGGGATATTATTAAGAATTTAATTAAGGTACTGATCACTTTAGGTGCAATTTACTGGGTATCCACAAAGATTTCTTTAATTGAGCTTCAGGAAGCACTTCAAAACAGCCAACCCACATATCTTTTTCTCGCATTGATCGCTTATTTATGTTCGGTAATTCTGGCCTCCTCAAGGTTAAATTCGTTTTTTAAGGCGATAGGGCTCAAACTCACCGAACGCTATAATTTTAGGTTATATCAATTGGGTTTGTTGTATAATTTTTTTCTACCAGGGGGAATAGGTGGCGATGGTTATAAGATTTTTTTTCTTAAAAAAACCTTTCAAATTTCACGCAGGCAGGTATTAGGGTCTGTATTTTTTGATCGACTTAGTGGACTTTGGGCATTGTGTGTGATTATTGGGTCGCTTGTGATATTTATGCCCAGACTTGCTATTCCAAACGCAATAACTATTGCCGTTTTGCTATTAGGAACATTTAGTTATCTCTATCTGCTAAAACTATTTTTTAAACAATTTCTAAAGAATTTTCTCACCACACACTTTAAAGCACTTTGCGTGCAGGGTTTCCAAACAGTTACGGCGATATTCATTCTCTATGCGATTAATTTTGATGGAAAATTCTCTCCTTATTTGTTGATCTTTATGGTTTCCTCATTAGTGGCGATTGTTCCTTCCATAGGTGGAGCAATAGGTCTACGAGAAACCGTCATATTTAGTTTAGCAACTTACTTGAGATTGGATCCACACATTGCAGTTACAATCAGTTTAATTTTTTATATCATTTCTTTATTAACCGCATCAAGCGGGATATACTATATATTTAGACCGCAACGTTTAGGCGCTGATAAATTACCTTCTGCAAGAGAAGTAGAAAAAGAATTCGAGAAAGAATAAGCAAATATTATGGCAAATATCATCATTACAGGAGCAAGCAGCGGTATAGGTTTTGAAGCTGTTTTAGATCTAGCAGCAAACAAAGACAATCAAATAATCGCCCTTGCCAGATCTGCAGATAAATTAAGTAAGCTACTTGAAATTTCCACATCTCTTAATGTAGGAGGAGGAAAACTATTCCCAGCTCAATTTGACATCGTATATGATAACTATTCACAATCCCTTATTCCATTTGTCAAATCAAAATTCAACCAGGTTGATATTTTAATCAACAATGCCGGGGCACTGATCAATAAACCATTTTTGGAAACCAGCGATGATGAATTTGCACAAATGCTACAAAGCAATGTAATTGGACATATTAACATGATAAAACATATTGTTCCGCTAATGAATAACGGAGGCCATATCCTAAACATAAGCAGTATGGGAGGTTTCCAGGGTGCTTCAAAATTTCCAGGTCTAGCCGCCTATTCTGCGAGCAAAGGGGCACTTTCAGTTTTAACAGAATGTCTAGCAGAAGAATTTAAAGAAAGAAACATTCGCGTGAACTGTTTAGCCTTGGGATCCTCTCAAACAGAAATGTTCGAAGCGGCATTTCCTGATACCCAAGCGGGAACATTAGCATTTGAAATGGGAAGATATGTGGCAGAATTCGCCCAAAATGGGCACAAATATTACAACGGAAAAATACTTCCCGTTTCCAAGACGACTCCATAATCATTCAGGTCAGCTTTTCAAGTAAGTCCCGCAGTGCCTGTGGACTTCCAATAATGGGCGTGTATTAGCTGATGATTTAAATCGCCCGAAAGAATATTCTTAAAAAAGATTAAACATATCTGCAGGAACTCTCTAGTAGAATGATTAAAATAGAGAAATCATACTTTGATTACAAATAGAGCACTATGAAATCTGAAACTCATCTCATCATTTAAGGTATAGACGGATAGTTTATTTTTTTAATCCAAGAGGCAATATCATAAAGTACTTCTTCATTCATCGTTTCTTGAATTTCAGCATATTCATGGATCTGACCCGTTTTAGCTTTTTGGAAAAGATGATTAAAATCAGGGTAGAATTTGATTTTATCTTTACTGTTTATTCTGAGATTAACCTTCAAACTTTCTATATTTTGTTTTGCCGGCACTTGAACATCTTTTCCACCATACCCGGCAAATACAGGAACTTTAATTTTTCGAATAAAAGGAACTGGATCAATTTTTAAAAAATGACGATACCAAGGAGTTACTAAAACACCAATTTGATCCGCAAAACTAACATTTTGACTCCCAGGAACAGCGCTCATATTTTTCATAATTGCATTCAGTGCCTGATCTGCCGGGAGATCTCCTTTGGCGATATTAAAATTCTTACGGATCATAATCCTCTCTTCATTGGTCATTTTTTTACCGTTACTTTCCATCACAGCCTGATTTTGTAGCATCAACAGCGAATCCATCTGAATACTTGGTCCAGCTAATGAGACAATAAATTTGATATCCGGAGCCTGTTGTCCAGCAAGAATAAAACTAATTAAACCACCTTCACTATGTCCTAAAACTCCAAGTCGATTAGGATCAACTTTAGGTTGTGACTTTAAAAATGCCAAAGCCGCCAATGCATCCTTCCCAAAATCACCCGTTGTGGCCTTTGAAAAATCACCTGTTGATTTCCCGACACCCCTATCATCATAGCGCAAAACAACAATTCCATTTTTCGTAAGGTAATCAGCTAGCACTTTAAATGGTTCATGAGCTAGCAATGATTCATTTCTATCCTGAGGACCACTGCCAGAGATCAACACGACCGCTGGAAATTTACCTGCATGTTTGGGCCTAGTAATAGTACCGCTTAATGAAAGGTCATCCATAACATTTTTGAATTGTACATCCAGCGTATCGTACGTATAAGGGGGACTTACCCGTTGAGGTCTTTTATGAGTTCTAAGCACCCCAGCTTGTTCAGCGTTTAACCTTGTAAGAGTTAAATCGGCAATTAGGTTCCCTTGGTAAAATTTTCCCAGGATAGCGTTTCTGTCCGCTGAAAGTTTCCCAGCAAAACGTAAACCCATCTTTTTTAATGACAAAAAAACAGAATCGCCATTTGTACGAACCGATGATAAAGGAAATTTGTTAGGGGATTGCATAGGGCTTTGCATGCTACCTTCCCAAACTCCATCGTATTTAAACTCAAAAATTAGTGGTAAATCCGCAGACTGAACTCTTAATTTGCCTGACCATGCCCCTGTAAATGATTGGCCGAAACCCAAACAAACTAAACTAATTAAAGACAGTGTAATTAAAATTCTTTTATTCATAAATATAGCTCTCAAGAAGCCTATAACTTGATCTGAACACAGGAGGAATTTAGCTAAGATTCCTTTTAGTGAAATAATATTTAATAATACTTCAATATCTAAACATCTCATTTTTGTATTTAAAAGTGTTTATATACCAATGTAAGAGCAATGCATATAGTTTTCTTATTTTTTATCCAATCCCCTTTTCCAGTCACACACTAACTATTAACTATTGAAGGTGTATTTAAAAATATGGCTTAATAGATACTAGCATAGCATCTAAAATGAAAACTAATAGGACAATTATTAAGCCATGATACCATCTTCTGCTATTAACCGCAATTCGAATACCTTTAATGAGCAAGAAAAAGTAGTATACCAAGGCCAACAAACTGATCACTCCTGTGAAGCTTAGAAATGTGAGATCAAATTTTGAAACAGATTGGAGTTCAATTTCACCATGTGCGAGACTCTCTTCTATCGATTTTATCACCCGTTGGGCAAATGGGAAGGATAATGAAATTTCTACGACCAGAAACGCGATTTGTGAAACCAAAACCACAATAAACACATCCAATAGCCTGGTTCTCTTATAGACAAATTTACCAAAAAGATAAAGAATTAAGGTCAAACACAGTAAGTTGATACTTTTATTACCTAAAACCTCAAAAATAGAATTATCCACCGAGCTTTGTAAATGTAGGTAACCAATTGTATTAAAATTCCAAAAATAGCCAAGAGTAGTTGACAACAAACAAGCTGACAAACCCAAAATTAATAATATTTTATCCGTAAAATTCTCATAAGGATTCTCAAGATATCTTAGTGAACTATTTCTCATCGGTTTCTGGTCTATAGTGAATCACAACTCTGTGTATTTCCTCTGGTTTTTGGGTTCCTATCATAATTCTCTCTCCATTTTTCAAAATCAGTTGCAAACCATATTTACCCTTGGCATTATAGGCAATCCCCTGTGAGCTCACACGGTATCCCCAACCGCCAAAATCTCTCAAGGTGTATGTACGACTATGAATTGTTTCAATTTGATCCCATCTTATGGTTTTATTCCATACAAAAGGAATAAAATGGATATGTATTCCATGCTCATCAATTTTCGTTTTAAGTCGAATTAAAAACAGAAAAACAGTAACGGAAAATAAAATCCAGAATCCAGGGTTTTGATAGATATGCGCAATATTCTCATAATTCACATAGACTATCTGCAAAAATAATATCCCTATAATAATTAATATCCATACCGACATTAAACTTTGTTTTTCCATGTAGATATTCTTCATATTTTGTTATTCGTTTTTAATTTTTCAATAAGCTCATCCAATTTATTACGGACAGTTGGATAACTTTTCCCCATTTTATTAGCCATTTCTTTTAAACTCCCTGAGTTTAACAAGAATTGAACTATAAATTCTTGTTCGGAGGCCGTCAATCGCAAAAGTATAGGAAGGCTGAACACCCCCAGAACTTCGGTATGGCAGCTCGGGCAATTAATCTTGACCACATTCATTTCTTCATCACATGCGGGGCAACGCGTTGGAAACTTCATATTCATTAAAACTTTTTTAATAAAGTTAAATAAAAAATAAATATAATGAAACTATAATTTAATTTATCATCATAAATCAAACAAAAAGAATGGAGCATTCTACATTTTCGTATATTTGCACAACGTTCGATATCTTATGAGAAAATTATTAGGTTATATACTGACCCCTATATTTTATTTTAGTTTTTTCTTATCCTTAATTATTTTTCATCCAATTCAATGGATATGCTTAAATCTTGGAGGATATAAAGCCCACAAACATAGTGTAGACATACTAAATTGTGTATTAGTCGCCTGCAATTATATCCTATTTAATAGGTCCGAATTTATTGACAATAAAAACCTGCCACTTGATCGACCAATTATTTTTGTAGCCAATCATCAAAGTACCTACGATATTCCGCCCTTAATTTATTTCCTAAGAAGGTTTCATGGAAAATTCATCTCAAAGATCGAGTTGATCAATGCTGGAATCCCAAGCATTTCCTTTAATTTAAAACACGGAGGAGCAGCAAATATTGATCGAAAAGATTCTAAACAATCGATTTCAGAGATATTAAAATTGGCAACCAACATGAAGGAACATAATTGGTCGGCTTTTATTTTTCCTGAGGGAACACGAACCAAAACAGGCAAGATGAAGTCCTTTTCAGTCGGAGGTATAGCAACGCTCGTTAAGAAAAATCCAAATGCGTTAGTGGTCCCTATAGCAATAAATGGCTCCTATAAAATGGTGCAATGGGGAAGCTTTCCATTGCGACCTTTTACCCATATGACATGGGAAGTTCTTGAACCATTAAATTTGACTGAATTAAGTGTTGAAGAAATTGTTCAAAATGCTGAATCAGCGATTAAAGCCAAAGTAATAGAAGAAAATAACTAAAACTTTATTATTTTACTATTCTACCTTTCCAATCGTATTTTCCAATATTGCCTGCTATTCCTATATAAACCAGATAAAGAGAGTGCACCAAGGTGATAACGGGTAAATTCCACAACAACTCCTTACGTTCAGCAAATTCCACAATGGGGTATAGAAATACCAATTCAACTAAAAACTTCATCATCAGGGATAGTAATATCAACTGAGAACCACTTGTATCACCGGCAAACAAAAGGCATAAATTTAATAAAAGGGCCAAATTAAACAACCAGATGCAGACGCCTAAAACCACAACCTTTTTATCTTTATACTTCGTACTCTTAGAGGCCCAACGTCTACGTTGATTAAGGAAAGATTTTAGGTTTTCCTTCGCATCGGTGTACACCATAGCTTGTTTGGTTTTACAAAAACCGATACGATCTGCATATTTTTCAGCTACCTTATGTAAAAGCAACTCATCATCACCCGAGGCAAGGTCGTCGATCCCGTTAAATCCACCCATTTCGAAAAATAAAGACTTACGATAGGCCAGATTTGCCCCATTACAAGTTGTTGGATTTCCCTGCCCTATACCTGCCGCGCCTAACCCGATTAAGTATAAAAACTCTAAAGTTTGAAGTCGTTCAAAATAGGATTGCTCATTATGGTAACACACGGCAGAGGAAACCATCAATTTATCCTCTCTTTCCATAAATTGAATAACAGACAACACCCAATCTTTTCCCATAATACAGTCCGCATCTGTAGTTACGATCACATCGCCCCAAGCCGCATTAATAGCCTTATTAATTGCAAACTTTTTATAGGAATTCAATTGACTTCCCTCGTTCAAGGTAATTAATTTGATTCCCTTATCCGCATAAGAGCTAACCACCTCACCTGTTCTATCAGTAGAATGATCATCGACAATAATGATCTCTAAAAGGTCCTTAGGATAACTCTGACTCACAAGACAGTCCAAAGTCTTCCCTATATTATTTTCTTCATTTCTAGCAGCAATTATAATGCTTACCCTGCTAACCACTTGGGTTGCTTGAATACGCGAAGGAGATAGGTTAAACCATCCTCTTTGCATATAAAGGACCAGGACCACATATACGATGGTCATGATAAACAGAAAAATACTAAGACTTAGAATCACTGATATAATTTACGTTAATTACAAAAAATGCTCCGATAATAGCCGGAAAGATAAGGTTAACAAACCAAACACAAGAAACAATGGCCATAACTGCAATTTCTTGCGTCGTGATATAGGCATATAAATTACTAGCGACAAAACTTCGAACACTAAAATCAAAAATATCTAAAGAAGGAACTGCTGATTGAATGAAAAACATAATGAAAATCATTAAAACCATGGACACGAATGGCAATTCCGGTAAAAAAATCAACATGAGTATTATATATTGTGAAGTAAAGATCACAAATCGAGCTGCAGAAAGAAATAATACATAGGCAAGCTCTTTGTTTGAAAAATCCTCCAAAATAACGAAATATGGTTTTATTTTTTTTAAAACCTTAACCCTTCCAACTAAATAATCTATCCAATATACATTGAAATATAAGACAATAAAACCCAATGCATAGATAATTGCGATTAACCAAATACCAAAATTAACCGATGCTGGAGTATCTATAAATTTGGTTACAAACCAAGCGATACTCAACGAACCAAAAACGCTGGTCAAAACGAGCTGAGCAAACAAACCTACACCCATTGCAACGGCTCCAGAAGCTCGGTTCTCGGGCTTCAATAGCATCACCCTTCCTCCATATTCTCCTATCCTATTCGGCGTAAATATGGCCCAGGTGAGTCCACAGAAAACAGATTTAACGGCCTTCCACAAACCAAGTTTTTCAATTCTTTGACTAAGGTATCTCCATTTGATTACTTCCAAAAACCAATTGACAAACATCAAGATTACTACGATACCTAAAACGGAACGAATCGTATAGGAATCAATTTTATAAAACAAGGCTTCAAATTCTCTTAGATTTTTTTGATCATTAACCTTGACAACAATAAACCACATAGCCATGACAACAATGCCTATTTTTATGAGCAGATTGAGATATTTCCGATGTGTCTTTGTCAATTTCGATAGTAAAAGCACAATTTTAACAAAAAATTAATTAATAATGGTTTTTCCGATGCAATCTTTAGAAAATCGTATTATTGTATTATGCAAAAAGAGAAGGCAAAGGAGAGGATTATTCTAGGAATTGATCCTGGGACGGCGGTTTTGGGGTATGGTATTATCAAAGAAGTCAATAAGAAAATCAGTTTAATCACTATGGGTGTTATAAAAATGGGCCATTTAGATGATCATGCGCTGAAACTACAACGGATATTCAAAAAGACCTCTGCCTTAATCGAAGAATACAAACCCGATTGCGTTGCGCTAGAGGCACCTTTTTATGGCAAGAACATCCAGGTAATGCTAAAACTTGGTCGTGCTCAGGGTGTTGCTATGGCTGCTGCCTTAAATAAGGACCTTCCGATTTTCGAATACTCTCCGAGAAAAATTAAACAGTCAGTGACCGGAGGCGGTAATGCCAGCAAAGAACAAGTTGCCTCCATGTTACAGACCTTATTGAATTTCAAAGAAACTCCTGAATTTTTGGATGCAACTGATGGGTTAGCTGTAGCAGTATGCCACTCCTTTCAACAAAATCTTACGGTTTCCGGTAAAAGTTATTCAGGATGGGAATCTTTCGCAAAAGACAATCAAAAACGAATTGTTTAGAGCTGAACCTGACGAATTACGTTTTTCACATTGAGCTCAATGATATCAGTCATTGAATGACACTTGAAATAATCTTCATTATTGTACAACTTGGCATAACCTTCTCTTAACCTTTGAATATTTTCCTGGGTGGAGAGTTGTTGTGTCTTAGAGGCGTCCCTTAGGTCCTTAATACGATGCCGTTCACTACGTACCCGATGAACTATTGAAGACCTTTCCTCTTGCTGGTACTGAAGTACCGTTTTCTCGTTTAAATATTCCATGGAAAGTTTGACGTAGGGAAAATTCTCTTTGAAGAACTGAGGCATATAAACCTTGATATTTCCCTCATAAAACTGCTGATCAAAATCAATGGCGCGAATACGAAATTGATAGTCATCAAAATCAGGGGTGATCTGCATAACAAAATTATACGCTCTCATATCACCTAACATTGAAATCACACAACGCTCATTAAACTTTACAAATTCTTTTGCAATCCGAGTTTGGTTGAAATCTGGACTTTTCATTCTATATTTAGCAAAAACATCTCCTGGAATTCCCACGATATGTTCTTCCACCAAAGTGTCTCTATCATAAAGATAATTAACTTGATTCGGGGAAACGATCTCTTCTAATTCCAATCCGTAAATTCGAGATGCGTCAGCTTGTTTAATGTAGAAGTAGTCATACACATCATTCAAACGATTCACAATTTTAATGCGAAAAGGATGTGTATTTCCAAATGCACAAAATTCGATTTTTTCGATCACTTTATGTTGAACAATCCGAATATTGCCAGAGGCTTTAAGTTGTGCATAAACAATTTTAAGTTGATCATATAGAACATCTTGGATGTGGGGGGGATAAAGAGGGATTTCCCACAAGGTGTCCTCTCCAAATTTATCAAGCGCAGGCACCGTTTCTTGAAAGTTCAGTAGGTCTTTATATGCCAAAGGTAATTTACCCTCACGCTGATAGGTCTTCAGGTATTTAATTAGGCCCGGACCTACCGGATAGATTGGTTTTTTACGGGAAATCTTTACATCCTTCTCTTCCATAACTGCACATATATCAATAATTCTAATGTACGAAAATAACTAAAATTAGCAATCTATTCTTCAAATGCAAATATGATAAAAAAAATGACCTAAATTTATCAATTGATTATTAAATTAACGAATATTGTTGCTATTTTTGAAAAAACATAAAATGTGTCATTCACAATGGATTATACGCGGAAGAAGCTCCCCGGGCGAGGAGCTTCAACACTTACCAATTATAAACCTATGTTAATTTGAAGGGAATCAAATGCAATTTTTATTTTTTTTCTTTGTTTTCTTAAACAAATCTAACTTTTTGTTATAGAAAACAGAAATAATATATCATTTTTTTAATATTTTTAAAAAACAACAACAAAAAACGACAACAAATACCATTTTTATGGAAAATAATTATTCAAATTACGATTTAGACAACTTAGATGTGCAGATTTTATCCATATTAATGGATGATGCATCAATTCCTTATACTGAAATTGCCAAAAAATTAATAGTTTCCGGAGGAACCATCCATGTACGCATGAAAAAAATGGAAGAATTAGGAATTATTAATGGATCAAAGCTAATAATCAACCCGCAAAAGGTCGGTTTTGACATCACAGCGTTTTTGGGGATTTATTTAGAAAAGGGATCTCAATATTCTGATGCTGTAGAACAACTAAGACAGGTAAAAGAGGTGGTTGAATTACACTATTGCACTGGACAATACAGTATGTTTGCCAAAATAGTATGCAAAGACACAACACATTTGCGAAAAGTTTTAAATGAGGATATTCAAGGTCTTAAAGGAATTCAACGTACAGAAACCATTATTTCTCTAGAAGAAAGCATTAAAAGGCAAATTACTTTATAAAAAATGAGTGGTAACCCCACTCATTTACTTATTTTAAAGTACTCATAAACCTTTTAATAGGTTTATATAAAACCTTACTCCTTGATCAATTTCATCCAGATAGATATATTCATCTGCTGTATGTGACCGAGCAGAATCTCCTGGTCCCACTTTTATAGATGGAATAGGTAAAATAGCCTGATCACTCATTGTAGGACTACCATATAGCCTACCTCCAAGTGCTAATCCTGATTGGACTATTGGATGATTCACATCTATTGAGGAAGGATTTAAACGGGTAGATCGTGGTTGTACACTAGATTCGACATGTTTTTGAATAATTTCTAAAATCTGAACATTAGAATACATATCGGTGCTTCTGACATCCACCACAAACTTACAGCTAGCCGGTACAACATTATGTTGCGATCCTGCTTGAATCATTGTCACGCTCATTTTAACGGGCCCTAAGAATTCCGATTGATTTTCGAATTGATATTCATTAAACCACGTTATATCCTTAATAGCTTTATATATAGCGTTTACACCCTCTTCCCTAGCAGCATGCCCAGATTGCCCTATAGCTTCACAGTCTAATACCATTAATCCTTTCTCCGCAACAGCCAGATTTAATAAGGTCGGTTCTCCAACTATTGCAAAATCACACGTTTTCAAGCTTTTATAAGCTTCTTCTAAACCCATTTTACCTGATACCTCCTCCTCACAGGAAGCAACAAGACATAAATTAAACGGGATATCCTTTTGGTTATAAAAATATCGAAAACAAGCAATTAAAGAAACCAAGCAGCCACCAGCATCATTACTACCCAAACCATAGAGTTTTCCATCTTCCTGAATAGGATTAAATGGATCTTTTGTATAGCCAGGGTTTGGTTTAACAGTATCATGGTGAGAATTTAACAATACAAATGGTTTGTCCTCATTAATATATTTATTATAGGCAATTATATTATTACCTACCCGCATGGAATCAATCCCACATGCGTGCAAAAAATCGGTAATTAGTAAAGCAGTTCCATCCTCCTGTCGACTATAAGATGGAATACGAATCAATTCACAAAGTAAATCAATACTATCCTTAATCAACTGCTCAATACTAATCATTATATAAACCTCCTGCTTTTTTTGCTGAGAGCTTAATCCCCTTTATAAAAGCGGAACTGAAACCATTGTGCTCCATTTCATTCAGCCCTGCAATAGTACATCCTTTAGGCGAGGTCACCTTGTCAATTTCACTCTCAGGATGCGTTTGCATCTGAAGTAATAAATCCGCAGCACCCTTAGCTGTCTGAATAGCCATCTTTAAGGCATCATGTGCATGGAAACCAATTTCTACCCCTCCTTGAGAAGCTGCACGGATACTACGTAGGAAGAATGCTATTCCACAAGCGCATAATGCAGTTGCTGAGGTCATCAAATCTTCGTTAATTACAACCACAGAACCAACAGCCTCAAAAATAGCAGTTACTTGATCTAACTGATCTACCGGAGCAAAATCAGTCGCAATGCAAGTCATTGATTGACCAATAGCAATTGCTGTATTTGGCATAGCACGAATTACCACTATTTCTTTACCAAGAACTTCTTTGATATCATGACATGACACCCCAGAGACAACTGAAATTATTGTTTGATTTGGTTTCAAAACAGGTAAGATTTCGTCCATTACCTTACGAAGGTGCTGAGGCAAAATAGCAAATACAATAAAATCAGCATCCAGTATTGCCGAAGCATTTTGATCACTTACTTGAAATCCCAGTTCCTTTTCTTGATCTAAAGAAGCTAAGCTTCTTCTAGTAATAGTTATTTGGCTCGGTCTGCAGTATTCGGATTTAACCAAACCATTTGCCAACGAGAGACCAATATTACCACCTCCAATAATAGTTATTTTGTTCATGGTTAATTTAGTTTATGCGATTAAACAAGTGCCAAATTTCTGCTGTTGGAACAAATGTAAATTAGTGGCATTGCCAATATAGACATGTTGAACCCCTTTCGAAATTGCCTCAAACGCATTATATAATTTTGGAATCATACCATCGTGAATAGTTTTACTATTCTTTAATAATTCAAATTCTTTTGAACGAATTGTTTCTATTACGGAATTGTCGTCATTAATATCCAAAAGCACACCATTTTTATCAAAACAGTAGATTAAAGAAACGTCGTAATAATTCGATAATGCCACCGCTAAGGAGGAAGCAATAGTATCTGCATTTGTGTTTAATAATTGCCCGATACCGTTATGGGTAATGGCTGAAAAAACCGGAATAAATTCCGCCTCAAGCAACTTCTTTATGGCTAAAGCATCTATAGAGTCAGCCAAAATATCACCTACAAATCCATAATCAATTTCTTTGACGGGTCTTTTAATTGCTTTGATGACGTTCGCATCTGCCCCACACAGACCAATTGCATTGCAATCATATTTCTGTAGGGTTGCGACAATGTTTTTACTCGTTAAACCAGCATAAACCATTGTTACCACATCTAACATTTGTTTATCGGTAACCCGTCTACCCTCTATCATTTTAGCCTCAATCCCCATATCTGAGGCAACCCGGGTTGCAATTTTGCCACCACCATGCACTAAAATTTTGCGGCCAGCCAAAGCAGAAAACTTTTCTAAAAAAGCATCCAATTGCTCAGGATTATCAATGACATTGCCACCAATTTTAATAATATTTAACATCGACATTCTTATTTCCTTCTCAATTCTTCCAACATCCTCTTTAACACTACCTGAGCGCCCCAAACACGATTGCTCGCTTGTTTGATGACGAGTGAATCAGGGCCATCCAAAATCTCGGATGACAACTCCAAATCACGCCGAACAGGTAAACAGTGTAACACCTTAGCCTTATCGGTTAGTTCCAATTTACTATTATCTAACATCCAATTCTCTTGCACAGGATAAACTTTACCATATTCATTAAAAGAAGACCAGTTTTTCACATAAACAAAATCCGCCCCCTGAAGAGCCTCGTCTAAATGATTTGTAATCGTTGCTCCTTGAGTAAAATCTTCGGACAATTCAAATCCTTCAGGCTGGGCAATAGTAAACTCGACAAGACCTTCTTGCTGGGCTTTGCACATCCATTCTGAAAATGAATTCGGAACCGCTTGAGGCAATGCTTTAACATGGGGAGCCCATGCTAAAACCACTTTAGGTTTTTCCTTATTTTTATGTTCAGTAATGGTAATCAAATCTGTTAAACTTTGCAAAGGGTGTCTGGTAGCACTTTCTAATGAAATAACGGGAACACCACAATAGTTAATAAATTTGTTGAACAGATCTTCTGAATAGTCGGCTTCTTTATCCTTCAAAGTAGGGAAAGATCTTAAGCCCAAGATGTCACAATACTCTCCCATCACTGCAGCGGCCTCACGAATGTGTTCAACGGTCGCACCGTTCATGACAACACCGTCACGAGTTTCTAGGGCCCAACCATCTTTATCCATATTCATAACCATGACATTCATACCCAAATTTAAAGCTGCCTTTTGTGTACTTAATCGGGTTCGAAGACTTGGATTTAAAAACACCAGGCCTAACATCTTGTTTTTACCTAAATCTTCATTAGCATGAGGATTTGCCTTTAAGCTTAAGGCCTCCTTAACAATATCTTTTAAATTAACTACATCCTTTACGGAAAAGAATTTTTTCATACGATTTATAAATTAAGCTTTTAATCTTTCGTCAAAAGCAGTCAAAAATTGATCCGCCAAATCTTTGCTAAGATTAAGTGCTGGCAATAAACGAATCACATTCGGTTTCGCCTCACCAGTGAAAATACGATTCTTTAATAACAAGTCTTTCTTAATATGATTTAATTCATTGGGTAATTCAATGCCAATCATTAAACCTCTTCCACGAACCTCTATAACCTTATCAAATTTCCTTAGCTCATCGATTAGATAAGTTCCTACCGAGGCCGCGTTTGCAAGTAATTGATCCTGTTTAATAATATCCAATACAGCGACTGAAGCCGCACAAGCTAAATGGTTTCCACCAAAAGTTGTACCTAACAATCCGAATGATGCACTAAATTTTGGTGATATAACTATTCCTCCTATCGGAAAACCATTTCCCATACCCTTAGCCATCGAATAAATGTCAGCCTGCACACCTGCATAATCGTGTGAAAAGAAAGAACCAGTACGTCCATAGCCACACTGGACAGAGTCAGCAATATAAACAGCTTGATATTGGTCACATAAAGTTCGAATCAACTTTAAAAAAGGAATTGAAGCCTCACGAATGCCACCTACCCCTTGAATTCCTTCAATTATAACTGCAGCAACTTCATGTCCAAATTTATGAAAGGCATCAGCAAGGGCTTGTTCATCATTAAAAGGAAGAAATACGACATTATCGGTTTGATTTACCGGAGCAACAATTGATGGGTTATCTGTAGCTGCTACTGCGAGCGATGTCCGTCCATGAAAGGATTTTGAAAAAGCAATAACTTTTTTCCGTCCAGTATGAAAAGAAGCTAATTTCAAAGCATTCTCATTTGCCTCTGCACCAGAATTACAAAGGAACAAACTGTAGTCAGTTTTACCAGATATCTCACCCAAAAGGTTCGCCAATCGGACTTGAATAGGGATGAGAATGGAGTTAGAATAAAAACCAATTTGGTTTAATTGATTGGTTATACTTTCAACATAATGAGGATGAGTATGACCAATAGAAATCACAGCATGACCCCCATAAAGATCTAAATACTCATTCCCAGAATCATCCCAAACATTAGAGCCTTTAGCTTTAACAATGTTAATTGGGTTAACTGGATAAACATTAAATAATTCCATGAAATATAAAGTAATTAATACTAAAGTTTAGATAGCTCAAATGTACAAATAATTAAGATTTAGAAAACAACAAAAGGATATAAAACAGAAAAGTCCTCTTAAAAAGAGGACTTTTCTGTTTTGATAACCAAAAGTAGATTATTCATCTACTTTTTTACCACCGTCTAATTCTCCTTTAAGTTTTTCCAACTCATCAAATTTACCATCAGCTGCAAGTTGAGCTTGTTCAGCCCAAGTTGAAGGATCTGCGGTATTAAAATTAGAACCAGCAGCTGCTAAAATTTCATTTACTTTCTCAGCATCAGTTTTAGCTAATTCCGCGTAAGTAGTGATACCAGCAGTTACTAATAATTCAGCGATTTTAGGGCCAATTCCTTCAACAATAGTTAAGTCATCAGCTGCAACAGTTGCTTCCGTAGCCTTAACCTCAGTTGTTTCTTCTTTCTTCTTAGAAGCGCCGCGACGACGAGTAGCTTTTTTCTCAGTTTTAACAGTTTTACCGTAAACTTCATTGTAATCTACCAATTCAATAAAAGCCATCTCTGCATTATCACCTAAACGGTTTTCTAATTTGATAATACGAGTATAACCACCTGGACGAGTAGCTACTTTTTCAGAAATTTCGCGAAACAAAATTGTAACAGCGTCTTTGTCTTTCAAATAAGAGAAAACAGTACGACGAGAGTGAGTCGTATCGTTTTTAGATTTTGTGATCAATGGTTCAACGTAAATACGTAACGCTTTTGCTTTTGCTAAAGTTGTTGTAATACGTTTGTGTTTAATCAATGACGTCGCCATATTAGCTAACATCGCCTTACGGTGACTGTCAGTGCGGCCTAAGTGATTTACTTTTTTTCCGTGTCTCATTTTTTTTAATTTTGTGCGTACCGTTCTTTGTAAAGGAGCAAACTGACATATTAGTTAACTCTACAATAAAGAGGAATTACGCAGCAGGTCGCTTATTATATATTTACTATTCTTCGTCTAGTTTATATTTAGACAAATTCATACCAAAAGATAAACCTTTGGATTTTACTAATTCTTGAATTTCACTTAAAGATTTTTTACCGAAGTTACGGAACTTCAACATATCTGCTACGTCATAAGTTACCAATTCAGCTAATGTGCGTATATCAGCTGCTTTTAAGCAGTTTAATGCACGAACTGAAAGATCCAAATCAACTAATTCAGTTTTCAAAATTTTACGCATATGTAAAATTTCTTCGTCAACTACCTTAGTCTCTTCTTTAGTTTGTGACTCCAATAACATATTTTCATCAGAGAACAACATAAAGTGCTGAATAAGAATTTTAGCAGCCTCTTTAAGTGCATCTTCAGGATGAATTGATCCATCAGTAGAAATATCTAACAATAATTTCTCATAGTCAGTTTTTTGTTCTACACGATAATTTTCAATGGAATATTTCACATTCTTGATCGGAGTGTAGATAGAGTCAATCGCAATAGTTCCGACTGGACCATCAACCACTTTATTTTCCTCTGCATTTACATACCCACGACCTTTGGAAACAGAAAGTTCTACCTCAATGGTAATTGAACTATCCATATTACAAATAACCAAATCAGGATTTAGAACTGTAAAATTATTGGAGAACTTCGTAATATCACCAGCGGTAAATTGATCTTGTCCATTGATAATAACAAAGATTTTCTCGTTCTCACCCTGATCACCTGATTTCTGAAAACGTACTTGTTTTAAGTTCAGGATGATTTCAGTTACGTCTTCTACCACGCCTTTTATCGTAGAGAATTCGTGCGAAACGTCTGAAAATCTTACCGACGTAATTGCATATCCTTCTAAAGAGGACAATAAAATACGGCGTAAAGCATTACCAATAGTAACTCCAAAACCTGGCTCTAATGGACGAAATTCAAAGGTACCATCAAAATCAGTAGATTTTTGCATGATAACTTTATCCGGTCTTTGAAATGCTAAAATTGCCATTTATGTTCTTTTAAGTTTATTTACTATATATGAGAAAAATAACAACATGGATCTGCATTAAGCAGACACATGTTGTTATCAATTATTATTTAGAGTACAACTCTACGATTAAGTTTTCTTTAATATTCTCTGGAATGTCAGCTCTTTCAGGGAAAGTAACAAAAGTACCTTGAAGTGCTTTCGCATCCCATTCTAACCAACCGTATTTGTTGATTTGTCTACCAGCTACCGAAGTAGAGATAGTTTCAAGTGTTTGAGAACGCTCACGTACAGCGATCACATCACCTGGACGTACACTATATGATGGAATGTTAACAACTTGACCGTTAACAGTAATGTGCTTGTGCGAAACTAATTGACGAGCAGCTGAACGAGTAGGAGCAATACCTAAACGATAAACAACATTATCCAAGCGAGCTTCTAATAATTTTAAGAAGTTTTCACCTGTAACACCTTGTTTAGAAGCTGCCTTTACAAATAAATTTGAGAACTGACGCTCCAATACACCATAAGTATATTTAGCTTTTTGTTTCTCTAACAACTGAATTGCATATTCAGATTGTTTACCTCTTCTTTTAGAAGGTCCGTGTTGACCTGGAGGATAATTCTTCTTTTCTAATGCCTTGTCTGGGCCGAAAATTGGCTCTTTAAATTTACGAGCTATTTTGGACTTAGGTCCTGTATATCTTGCCATTTTATTTTCTGTTTGAAGTATCGATCAGCCTATAGCTGACGAATCTTATCTTAAACAATTAATGATTAAACTCTTCTGCGTTTTGGAGGACGACAACCGTTGTGAGGAAGTGGAGTAATATCCTTAATCGTTGTTACGTCGATACCAATTGATTGCAATGAACGGATTGCTGATTCACGTCCAGCACCCGGACCTTTTACGAAAACCTCAACTTTACGCAATCCTAAGTCATAAGCAACTTTACCACAATCGTTAGCTGCTTGAGAAGCTGCATATGGAGTATTCTTTTTAGAACCTCTAAAGCCCATCTTACCTGCTGAAGACCATGAAATTGTTTGACCTTGATTGTTAGTCAAAGTTACGATGATGTTGTTAAAAGTAGCGCTGATATGAGCTTGTCCTACAGGCTCGATAACTACGATACGTTTTTTAGTAACTTTCTTACTTTTAGCCATTTTTACTTATTATTTAGTAGCTTTTTTCTTGTTTGCAACTGTCTTACGTTTACCTTTTCTGGTACGTGAGTTATTCTTAGTGCGTTGTCCACGAACTGGTAAATGTTTACGGTGACGTAGGCCACGGTAACAACCAATATCCATTAAACGTTTAATGTTCAACTGAACTTCTGAACGAAGTGCACCCTCTACCTTAACTTCATCATTGATGATAGTACGAATAGCTGTTAATTGATCATCGTTCCATTCTGAGACCTTTACATCTGGACTTATACCTGCTTTTTCCAAGATAAAAGCAGCAGTTGTCCGACCAATACCGAAAATATAGGTTAGGCCGATAACACCTCTTTTGTTTTTAGGTAAATCTATACCTGATATCCTTGCCATATAATACTTTAAGCGATTATGTTAAAATTAACCCTGACGTTGTTTATACTTCGGGTTCTTTTTGTTGATTACAAAAACTTTTCCTTTACGACGGATGATCTTACAATCCGTGCTACGTTTTTTTATAGATGCTCTAACTTTCATTACGTTATATTTTTTAAAGCTATTTTTTGAAGAAACCTACAACTTACTTATAGCGGTATGTTATTCTTCCTTTAGTTAAATCATACGGAGACATTTCAAGTTTTACTTTATCTCCAGGTAATATTTTGATATAATGCATACGCATCTTTCCAGAAATATGAGCAACGATCTCGTGACCATTCTCTAATTCAACGCGAAACATCGCGTTAGAAAGCGCTTCTTTTATAATACCGTCTTGTTCTATCGAGGCTTGCTTAGCCATATATTCTGTTTTAAAATAATGTATTAACCCGCAAACAGGAGTGCAAAGATAAATAAAATTAATTGAATACCAACTACTTTTTACTTAAAACTTTCTCTATCGCGTCAAAATTCAACAACACATCTGGAGTCCCTTTTCGAATGGCCACCATCTGTTCAAAATGCGCAGAAAGTTTACCATCGATTGTACTTACTGTCCAACCATCATCCCAAAATTTAACGCCTGCCTTACCTGCATTGATCATAGGCTCGATACAAATTACCAAACCCTCTTCAAGTTTAGGACCAGCCCCACGTTTACCATAGTTTGGAACTTCTGGTTTTTCATGCAAATGAAATCCAACTCCATGTCCGACTAATTCACGAACCACCCCATAGTTATAAGGACTCACATATTCTTGAACAGCTGAAGAAATATCCCCTACCCGTTTTCCAGCTACAGCCTGCTCAATACCAGCATACAAAGATGCTTTTGTAACTTCTAGTAATTGCTTTGCCTCATCTGAAATCTCACCTACACCAAAAGTATACGCTGAATCACTAATAAAACCATTCAAATCGACACCACCATCTACTGAGATGATATCTCCTTCTTTTAACACGTAATCACTCGGGAAACCATGTACTATTTGATCATTCAAAGAAATACATAAAGAATATGGAAATCCATGATAATTCAAAAAAGCTGGTGTACCCTTATAATCGTTAATGAAGTCAAAGGCAAATTTATCTAATGATAAAGTCGTAATTCCAGGTTTTATCAGGCCTGCGATTTCGGCAAGTAAGAGCGAGAGTACATTTGCAGACTCTCGCACTTGCTGTATTTCTTCTTCTGTTTTATAATATACTTTCGACATTCAGAATTTTATATTGCTGATTGATCGTAACCTTCTATGCTTGCCGCTGTACTTCTACCTTTTACTCTTCCAGTTTTCATCAATCCATCGTAATGACGCATTAATAAATGACTTTCAATTTGTTGAATGGTATCCAATACCACCCCTACCAAGATAAGTAAAGATGTTCCTCCATAAAAATGGGCGAACTGGTTATTAACACCAAACAAAGTAGCAATCGCAGGGAATATTGCAATAATCGCGATGAAGATTGCTCCCGGAAAGGTTATGTGAGAAATGACATTATCGATAAACAAATTGGTTTCAAATCCCGGCTTAATTCCTGGAATAAAACCACCATTTTTCTTCATATCATCAGACATTTGCTGAGGATTAACCATAATCGCTGTATAGAAAAATGTAAATGCAATAATCATTATTGAGAATACCACATTATACGTAACAGAGGTATAGTTACTCAGATTTGTCAAAAAGTCCGATTGAACATTTGGGAAAAACTGGCTAATAGACATAGGTAAAAACATGATTGCTTGTGCAAAAATAATTGGCATTACACCCGCTGCATTTACCTTTAAAGGAATATATTGACGTACACCGCCAACTTGTTTATTACCAACAATTTTCTTGGCATACTGAACAGGTACCTTGCGGACACCTTGAACAACCAGAATAGTGAAGATAACAACAAAAAACAAGGCAACAAACTCCAATAATAATGGAATCGGTCCGCCACCACTTGGACTCATTCTTGCAGCCCACTCAGCGGTTAAACCAGCTGGTAGTTGAGCAATAATTCCAGCCATGATGATCAGCGAAATACCGTTACCAATCCCCTTATCGGTAATTTTTTCACCTAGCCACATCACAAACAATGTACCCGCAGTCAATACAACTGCCGAAAGAATAGAGAACATTGGATCAGCAATCGTTTTTGCTTCAGGCCCAATTTGAGTCTTAACATAAGCTACTGCTTGTACCAAAGTAATTGCCACTGTTAGGTAACGGGTAATCTGGGTCATTTTTTTACGACCAGATTCTCCTTCTTTCTGCATCTTTTGAAAAGCAGGAACAGCAATCCCCAATAGCTGCACTACGATAGAGGCAGAGATATATGGCATTACACCTAAAGCAAAAATAGCTGCACGAGAGAAAGATCCTCCTGCAAACATATTGATTAGATTCATAATGTCATTACCACCTTCCCTGTTAATTACCAAAGCATCTGGATTAACACCTGGTAGTACCACGTGACATCCTATGCGGTATATTAAAAGAAAAAGTAATGTATTAAGAATACGATTACGTAATTCTTCTATCTTCCATATATTGGTTAAGGTTGTGATTAGTTTCTTCATGTAGGTTTACAATTTAACGATAGAACCACCTGCTGCTTCAATAGCTTTTTGAGCTGAAGCTGTAAATGCATGGGCTTTAACTTCGATTTTGGCAGTAAATTCACCACGACCTAAGATTTTAACTAGATCATTTTTCGAAACTAAACCATGTAATTTTAAAGATTCAAAATCAACAGATGTAAGATTGTATTTTTCAATCAAACTTTGCAAAACGTCTAGGTTAATTCCAATGTACTCAACACGGTTAATGTTTTTAAAACCGAACTTAGGAACACGACGTTGTAAAGGCATTTGACCACCTTCAAAACCGATCTTAGTTGAGTGTCCAGAACGAGATCCAGCGCCTTTGTGACCACGAGTGGAAGTTCCACCGCGACCAGAACCTTGACCACGACCAATACGTTTTTTGTTTTTTGTTGAACCAGCTGCTGGTTTTAAATTACTTAAATTCATTTTAGTAAAATTGCGTTACGCCTTCGCTCTCACTAAACAGGCCATAACAATTAATAATAATAACAACAGAATGGAAAGGATCGTGAGAATCCTTTCCATCAAATTTTATTAAATGCTTTCGATAGCAACTAGGTGATTTACCTTGCGAACCATACCGATAATGGCCGCTGTAGCTTCAACTTCTATCGAATGATTAATGCGCTTTAAACCTAAAGCCTCAATCGTTCTCTTTTGGCGCTCGCTTCTGTCGATAACGCTCTTTATCTGGGTAATTCTAATTTTTGCCATGATATTAACCGTTAAATACTTTGTTTAAATCGACACCACGTTGTTGTGCAACTGTATAAGCATCACGCATATTCGCTAATGCATCAATTGTTGCTTTAACCACGTTATGCGGGTTAGAAGATCCTAATGATTTTGCCAATACGTCTTTGATACCAGCTGACTCCAACACTGCACGCATTGCACCACCTGCTAAAACACCTGTACCACTAACTGCTGGTTTAATCATCACTGAACCTCCAGAATACTTACCGTATTGCAAGTGAGGTACAGTTCCTCTTATGATAGGAACTTTAACTAAATTCTTTTTTGCATCATCGATACCTTTAGTGATAGCTTCAGTTACCTCTTTAGCTTTACCCAAACCGTATCCTACGATACCATTCTCATCACCAACTACTACGATTGCAGAGAAACTGAAGGTACGACCACCTTTAGTTACTTTAGCAACACGTTGGATGCTTACTAAGCGATCTTTTAATTCAATCTCGCTTGACTTTACTCTTTTAATATTGCTTAATGCCATCTTTTTTTTAATTAAAAGTCTAAACCGCCTTCGCGAGCACCTTCAGCCAATGATTTGATACGGCCATGGTATAAGTACCCATTACGGTCAAAAACTACTTTGCTAACTCCTGCTGCAATTGCTTTTTCTGCAACCAATTTACCTACAGCTTTAGATTGATCTACTTTATTTCCTGAACCAGCAAATTCTTTAGATAATGTTGATGCTGCAGCGATAGTTTTGCCGCTAATATCATCAACAATCTGTGCATAGATACCTTTATTACTTCTAAAAACAGATAAACGTGGACGCTCAATTGATCCAGCCAGGTGTTTTCTTATTCCTTTTTTAATTCGCTCTCTGCGATTTGATTTAATTCCTGCCATGGTTATTATTTTTTAGCTGATTTACCTGCTTTTCTTCTTAATACTTCACCCACAAACTTAATACCTTTACCTTTGTACGGTTCTGGTTTACGTAAGCTACGGATTTTCGCTGCAACTTGTCCAATCAATTGTTTATCGATAGACTCAAGCGTAATCGTTGGGTTTTTACCTTTATCAGCAGTAGTTGTAACTTTAATTTCCTGTGGCAATACAATTACAATCTGGTGAGAGAAACCTAAAGTTAACTCTAAGGTGTTACCCGTATTTGCTGCACGGTAACCAACACCTACAAGCTCTTGTGTAGTTTTGTAACCCTCGGTAACACCAACAACCATATTGTTTAATAGGGAGCGGTATAAACCATGTAATGCTTTGTGTTTTTTCTGTTCAGTAGGGCGAGTTATCAAGATATTACCGTCTTCTTCTTTAACAGTAATGTCGCTGTCTACTTTTTGAAATAATTCACCTTTAGGGCCTTTTACAGTTACCAGATTCTTATCTGATACAGAAATCGTAACACCCGAAGGTATTGCGATAGGCGCTTTTCCAATTCTTGACATTTTTGTGTGTTTTTCCTAGATTAATAAATGTAACATAAAACCTCACCACCAACATTTTGAACGGCAGCTTCTTTGTCTGACATTACACCTTTCGATGTAGACAAAATCGCAATTCCTAAACCATTTAAAACACGGGGCATGTTGTCAACATTTGCATATTTTCTTAAACCAGGTTTACTCACACGTGTCAAAGTGCGAATAGCCGGTACTTTGCTAATTGGATTATATTTCAACGCAATTTTGATAGAACCTTGAGGTCCTTCTTCGATGAATTTATAATTAGCAATGTAACCTTTGTCGAAAAGAACTTTTGTAATTTCTTTTTTAAGGTTCGATGCAGGAATTTCAACAACCCTGTGGTTGGCCTTGATGGCATTCCTTACTCGTGTAAGGTAATCCGCTATTGGATCTGTATTCATTTTGTGTATTCAATTAGGATAATGGTTTCCGGTTCTAACCTAAGAATCAGACCTTTTATCTGTTAATAATATTGCAATGCAAAAAAACCCGATAAACCGTTTAACACGATTTATCCGGGCAAAAGTAAATATTTTTTTTGATTACCAAGAAGCTTTTCTTATTCCCGGGATTTTCCCGTCTAAAGCCATCTCACGAAAAGTAACACGAGAGATACCAAATTGACGCATATAACCCTTAGGACGGCCTGTTAATTTACAACGATTGTGCAAACGTACAGGTGAAGCATTCTTAGGCAATTTATCTAATGCAGCATAATCGCCAGCAGCTTTTAGAGCCGCACGTTTATCTGCAAATTTTGCAACTAATCTTTGACGCTTAACTTCGCGTGCTTTTATTCCTTCTTTAGCCATTGTTGTTCGTATTTTGATTTTTGAATGGTAAGCCGAATTGTTTCAATAACTCTAAAGCTTCGATATCATTTTTTGCAGACGTTACGAATGTAATATCCATACCTTGAATTTTATTGATTTTATCAATATCAATCTCAGGGAAAATAATCTGCTCAGTAACACCTAGAGTATAATTTCCATGTCCATCGAAACCTTTATCGTTGATTCCACGGAAATCACGGATACGAGGTAATGAAACCGCAATTAAACGATCTAAAAATTCGAACATATTGTTGTCACGTAATGTTACGCGAGCACCAATCGGCATTCCCTTACGCAATTTAAAGTTGGAAATATCCTTCTTTGATTTTGTAGGGACTGCTTGTTGACCAGTGATAAGCGTTAATTCAGCAATTGCATTGTCAATTAACTTTTTATCAGTGGTTGCAGCTCCAACACCTTGTGAAACAACAATTTTCTCCAGTTTAGGAACTTGCATAACACTCTTATACTGGAATTTTTCTTTAAGCGCAGTACGGACTTCTTCCGCATATTTTGCTTTCAATCTTGGTACGTAAGTCATTATTTAATTTCCTCCCCTGATTTTTTTGCGTAACGAACTAGTTTACCATCTGCATTTAGTTTACGTCCAATACGAGTAGGATTACCTGTTTTTGGATCAATTAAAGCTAAGTTTGAGATGTTGATCGCAGCTTCCTTCTCAACGATACCACCATTAGGATTAGCTGCGTTTGGTTTAGTGTGTTTTTTAACGAGGTTAGCGCCTTCAACGATTGCTCTGTTTGCATCCACTACTATTTGCAATACTTTTCCTTGAACACCTTTAGAGTTACCAGCGATAACTTTCACTAAATCACCTTTTTTGATTTTGATTTTGTGAGTAGTTGTTTTTGTCTTTTGTGCCATAATTATAAAACCTCCGGTGCTAGTGATACAATTTTCATGAACTGTTTCTCACGAAGCTCTCTCGCCACAGGGCCAAAGATACGCGTTCCACGTGGTTCATCATTATTATTTAACAATACTGCAGCGTTGTCATCGAAACGAATATAAGATCCATCTTTACGACGGATTTCTTTTTTCGTACGTACTACTACAGCCTTAGAAACGGTTCCTTTTTTCACGTTTCCTGAAGGCATTGCACTCTTAACGGTAACAACAATTTTATCACCGATAGATGCATAACGCTTGCGCGTTCCGCCCAATACACGGATTACTAAAACTTCTTTAGCACCGCTATTGTCAGCTACATTTAGTCTTGATTCCTGTTGTACCATTATTTAGCCCTCTCTAAAATTTCTACTAATCTCCAATTTTTAGTCTTACTCAGCGGACGAGTTTCCATAATCAATACCGTATCGCCGATACCACAGGTATTCGTTTCGTCATGAGCTTTAAATTTAGTAGTTTTCTTAACGAACTTACCGTAAATAGGATGTTTTACTTTACGCTCAACAGTCACTACGATAGATTTGTTCATCTTGTTGCTAACTACTAAGCCGATTCTTGTTTTTCTTAAATTTCTTTCCATTTCGACTTAAATTTTATGCCTCAGAGGCTGTTTCAGATTTTGCTGCATTTTTACGGCTTGAAATCTCCGTAGAGAGACGAGCAATAATTTTGCGAGCTGCTTTGAATACATTAGGGTTTTCAATAGCAGAAACAGCATGTGCAAATTTCAATTTGTTTAAGGCAACCTTCTCTTCTGCGAGACGGGCTGTTAAATCCTCAGTTGATAATTCTACGATTTCTGAATTTTTCATTTCTCAATTTGTTGGATCGGGTTATCTCCTGTTTAGGATGCCTTACAGGTAACGGCTGTAAGGCTAAACGATTGACATTACCGACGATTATTATGCTTCTACGTAATCTCTACGTATAACAAACTTTGTTTGAACCGGTAGTTTCTGAGCTGCTAGACGTAATGCTTCTTTAGCAATTTCTAAAGACACACCTTCTGCTTCAAATAATACACGGCCTGGGCGCACTACAGCTACCCAATACTCTGGAGCACCCTTACCTTTACCCATACGTACCTCTGCAGGTTTCTTGGTAACAGGTTTGTCAGGGAAAATGCGGATCCAAACTTGCCCTTCACGTTTCATGTAACGGGTAACGGCAATACGAGCTGCCTCAATTTGACGGCTTGTGATCCATGCTGGCTCCATTGATTTGATACCGAAAGAACCGAAAGCTAATTCTGCTCCACGAGAAGCATTACCTTTCATACGGCCTTTCTGCATCTTTCTGAACTTCGTTCTTTTTGGCTGTAACATGTTCGTATTTTATAGTAATCTGTCTAAACAGATCGTTTTAAATCTTATTGTTAATTAATCTCTTTTTGCGCCACGGTTAGTGTTACCGTCTCCACGACGACCACCTCCGCCAGCATTGCGGTTTCCACCACGTCCGCCACGGTGATTGTTATCACGACGATCAGATCCACCCTCTTGTCCACCACGAGTTTTTACACCTGATGCTTGACCAATGTTAGGGGAAAGATCTCTCTTGCCATATACTTCACCTTTACAGATCCATACTTTAACACCAATCTTACCGTAAGTGGTCAACGCTTCTGCTAATGCATAATCAATATCAGCACGTAATGTGTGTAAAGGAGTTCTTCCTTCTTTGTATTGTTCTGTACGCGCCATCTCAGCACCGCCTAAACGACCAGAACACATTACTTTGATACCTTCTGCTCCCATACGCATAGTAGATGCGATAGAAGTTTTCATTGCACGACGGAAAGAAATACGAGCCTCTAATTGTTTTGCAATACTTTCTGCAACCAATTTTGCATCTAGTTCAGGACGTTTAATTTCAAAAATGTTGATTTGAACGTCTTTCTTAGTTAGTTTTTTTAACTCTTCTTTGACTTTATCAACTTCTTGACCACCTTTACCAATTACAATACCTGGACGCGCTGTGTGGATTGTTACCGTGATGCGTTTTAAAGTTCTTTCAATAACAACTTTAGCTACACCGCCTTTTGCGATACGTACAGAAAGATATTTTCTTATTTTTTCGTCTTCAACTAACTTATCAGAATAGTTGTTTCCTCCGAACCAATTAGAATCCCATCCTTTGATGATTCCTAATCTGCTACCTATTGGATTTGCCTTTTGTCCCATTCTTAATATGATTAGTTGTTAACTGTTTTTAAACTATCTACTACCAAAGTTACATGGTTAGAACGCTTACGAATTCTATATCCTCTTCCTTGAGGTGCAGGGCGTAATCTTTTCAATTGACTACCTCCACCAACGGATACTTCTTTTACATACAGGCTACCTTCTTCTAAGGAAGTGCCTTCGTTTTTAGATTCCCAATTCTTAATTGCTGAAAGTAATAATTTCTCAACACGAATTGCAGCTTCTTTACCAGTATGCTTAAGAATATAAAGTGCGTTTTCTACTTTCTGACCACGGATAAGGTCCACTACTAAACGCATTTTACGTGGAGAAGTAGGGCAATTTAATAACTTAGCAGTAGAAGCTCCTCCTACTTGAGCCTTTTGCTGCTCTTTGCGCTGTTTAATTAAAACAGATTTTTTGAGTTTATTTGTTGCTTCCATTACCTATTATTTTTTCTTTTCTGCGTGGCCTCTGAAAGTACGCGTAGGCGCAAATTCACCAAGCTTGTGACCAACCATATTTTCTGTTACATAAACTGGAATAAATTTATTCCCATTATGCACTGCGAAGGTATGGCCAACAAAATCAGGGGAAATCATTGATCTACGAGACCAAGTTTTGATAACTGACTTCTTGTTAGTTTCATTCATAGAAAGAACTTTTCTCTCTAAGTTGTGATCGATATAAGGACCTTTTTTAATTGAACGAGCCATTATTTTTTCCTTCTCTCAATGATGTAACGATTCGATGTTTTCTTCTTGTAACGAGTTTTGTAGCCTTTAGCCAATACTCCTGTGCGTGAACGAGGGTGACCTCCTGATGAACGACCTTCACCACCACCCATAGGGTGATCGACAGGGTTCATAGCAACACCACGAACTCGAGGACGGCGACCTAACCAACGGTTACGACCAGCTTTACCCAATACTTGGCTAGCTTTTTCTGAGTTGGATACAGATCCGATTGTCGCAACACATGTTAATAAAATCATGCGTACTTCACTCGAAGGCAATTTAATAATCGCGTATTTACCATCACGTGCAGACAGTTGTGCATATGTACCTGCAGAACGTGCAATGGAACCTCCTTGACCTGGGTTTAATTCGATATTGTGAATAATCGAACCCAAAGGAATGTTTGCCAAAGGCATGGTATTACCAATTTCTGGGGCTACTGATTCGCCTGCAATTACCGTTTGTCCTACTGTTAAACCAGATGGAGCAAGGATGTAACGTTTCTCACCATCTGCATAATGCAATAATGCAATACGTGCTGTACGATTTGGATCATACTCGATAGTAGCTACTTTTGCAGGGATATCTTTTTTATCGCGTTTGAAATCTATTAATCGGTATACTTTTTTGTGTCCCCCACCGATGTAACGCATAGTCATTTTACCGGAATTATTACGACCACCTGATCTTTTGTTGACGCTAACTACTAATGATTTCTCAGGTACGTTAGTTGTAACGTCTGAATAATCAGCACCAACTCTAAAACGAGTTCCAGGGGTAACCGGTTTGAATCTTTTAACTGCCATTTCTTATTATAGTGTACTGTAAAAGTCAATAGTTTCGCCATCTTTCACCGTGATGATGGCTTTTTTATATTTAGGGCTTCTTCCAGAAACAAAACCTGCTTTGGTATGACGGCTCTTCGTTTTACCTGCAACAACACACGTGTTAACTGCAAGTACATTCACTCCGAACATCTGCTCAACAGCAGTTTTAATCTGAATTTTGTTAGCTCTATGATCTACTTTGAAAGCATAACGGTTTAATTTCTCCGTTAACATTGAAGCTTTCTCAGTTAAGATAGGTTTTTTAATAATTTCCATATTACTTAGCTAATGCTTCCTCCAAAGTTTTAACAGAATCCGCTGTTAACAATAATTTCGTAGCGTTTAATACATCATATGTACTCAACTCATTTGCTACGATAACTTTTGCTTTCTTCAAGTTTCTGCTTGATAAATAAACATTGTTATTGTATGCTGGCAATACTAGTAAAGTTTTTTCGTCAGCAATGTTCAATGCATTAATTAAAGCTAAATAGTTCTTTGTTTTGATTGTCTCGAAGTTTACTTCATCCAATACCAAAACATTGTTTTCTTGTGCTTTATAACTCAATGCAGATTTACGTGCTAATTGCTTTAATTTCTTATTCAATTTAAAGCTATAATCACGTGGTTGAGGACCGAATACTCGACCACCACCATTAAACAATGGAGATTTGATAGAACCCGCACGGGCACCACCTGTACCTTTTTGTTTGTGTAATTTACGAGTAGAACCCGCAATTTCATTACGTTGTTTTGATTTGTGTGTTCCTTGACGTTGGTTTGCTAAATATTGTTTAACATCCAAATAGATCGCGTGGTCGTTAGGCTCTACACCGAATACTGACTCAGGCAGTTGCACCTTGGCACCTGTTTCTTTACCTGATAAATTAAATACGTTAATTTCCATCTCTACTATTTGTCTACAACTACAAATGAACCCTTAGCTCCTGGTACGGAACCACTAACAACGATTAGATTTTGATCTGGATAAACTTTCAAAACTTGTAAGTTTTGAACTTTCACACGATCTCCACCCATACGACCCGCCATGCGCATTCCTTTGAATACACGTGAAGGCCATGATGAAGCACCTAATGAACCTGGCGCACGTAGTCTGTTGTGCTGACCGTGAGTCGCACCACCTACACCACCAAATCCATGACGTTTCATTACACCTTGAAAACCTTTACCTTTTGAAGTTCCAACTACATCCACATACTCACCTTCTTCAAACAAAGTAACATCAATGATGTCTCCTAGTGATTTCTCATCCACAAAGGTTTTGAATTCAACTAGTTTACGCTTAGGACTAACCCCTGCTTTTGCAAAGTGTCCTTTTAGAGGGGCTGTTGTGTTCTTTTCTCTGGCATCTTCAAATCCCAGTTGAACAGCGGTATAGCCATCCTTCTCTACCGTACGTATCTGCGTTACCACGCACGGCCCAGCCTCGATTACTGTGCAAGGAATATTCTTCCCATCAGCGTTGAACAGGCTGGTCATTCCTACTTTTTTTCCAATTATTCCTGACATGTTATAAATTAATTAATTAAAAGTCCATCGAAGCAGTAGGGCTTCGCTCAAGACATACTATCCCCATTAAGGGACTGCAAAAGTACAAACAATTTTATAACTATCAAATAGTTAGTAAATTATTTTTTAAAAATATTGGACAGGATTTAAGTTTTAGAAATTTAATTTTGAATCATATTTTCTCCAGAGAGCATTCTTTGGTAACGAAGTAGTGCTTCTACATAATAATAATCAGCATAGCTTAGTGCCACATCAACTTCAGAATGCATAGGCAAAGCACCAACACTATGTTTTAATAAAAACCCTCCATTCTCTCCCTTTTTTGAAAAATATTCATCCGAAGAAAGGGTTCTAATCATCCCTTCTGCCTTTCTCAAATAATTCTGGGATTCCTTCCCTTCTGTATATTCAGACAGCTCCAAAAGGCAAGAAGCTAATAAAGCAGCAGCTGAGGCATCGCGCAAAGTTTTCTTAGAAGCCATGTGACTTTCGGACGGAATGTTCTTCTGATCAAAATCCCAATAGGGAATTAAATCAGCAGGTAATTCTGGATGATTGAGAATAAAGGAAGCAATATTTTTAGCAAATTTCAAAAAGGATTTATCGTTAGTTTCTCTATACATCATAATAAATCCGTATAACCCCCAAGCTTGTCCTCTGGCCCAAGCGGATTCGTCTGAGGCTCCCTGATGGGTTTGTTTTGAGAGGACAATCCCAGTTTCTGCATCATAATCAACCACATGATAAGAACTAAAGTCTTTTCGGTAATGATTCTTCATTGTAGTTCGTGCATGTGTCTTTGCAATATGCGAATGGGTTGTGTCTCCGGTCATTTTTGACACTTCCATCAAAAATTCTAAATTCATCATATTATCAATAATCACAGGGTATTCCCATTTATTATTATCCCACGATCGAATCGTCCTTGTTTTTGCACTGTACCTACTACTCAGAGATTTCGCACCGTTCTTTAAAACAGCGAGATAGCTTAGCGAGTCGTTGGTTAATCGTAATGCATTCCCAAAACTACAATAGAGCATAAAACCCAAATCATGTGTTCCTTTATTGTATTGCTCTTTTTGAAGATGTTTTAACTTTGCAAGGGCCAGATCTTTTAATTTTTCATTCGAAGTTGCTTCCGATAGAAGCAATAATGTACCTGGGTAAAAACCAGAACACCACCAACTCGAACTAGAAAACTTATGTGTGTTGTTGGAAAAATTTTGAGGAAATTTATCCTCTGGAGTTGCAGCTGCTAAGACCAGAATTTGTGCTACACTTGCCTTGAGTTGTTGATTAATGAACGTGGTATCTAAGGCCAACGTTTTTGCCGAATTCTGGGAATAGCTAACATTGCAAAAAAATAAGCATATGAGCGTTATCAATAACGAAATTTTAGGAATCATAACTGTGTGAACATAATAATTATCACAAGTTAAGGATTGTTTCCCAAAAAATTTCACGAATCTCCAGAGAAAAACATCAATCTATTTTTAATTAAAAACAAGTTTGTTGAACACGCTCATCCAAAGTAACTCGGTGGATTCTTTTTATAAATCCCCACTTCTCGAACATACAATACAGAAAGAAGCAGAAAAACGGTCGTTAATCTGCTTCTTTTGTATCGATTCAAAAAGATCTCTATGCGCTATAAGATTGAGCTATTCTTTCTTAATCAAAGATTATCTCTTAAAATTGACCTGTATTTAGCATAACTAATGTACACCCTTCGATGACCTCAATCCCCTTTTCTTTTGCCAGACTCGCTAGTTCCGGGTTTTCAGAGCCTGGATTGAAGATTAATCGTTTTGGTTTGGTGTTTAAAATATAATCGTAATATTGCGGCTGATTTTTAGGACCAACATATAAAGTTATTGTATCAATATCGTCATGAATGGTCTCTGCTGGTTCGATTTCAACGCCAGCAACCTTTCCGGTTTTGCGTCCAACATTAACAATTGGATGACTCTTCCTTACCAATTTATTGGCTACCAGATAAGAATATCTTGCAGAATTGGTACTTGCTCCCAAAATCAATGTCTTTTTCATATATCGTTTAAAGTTTAATTAACAAATTCACCGTTTGCATCATATGCATTTTGTCTCAAAATAGGCATTTCCAAGATCTTATACAAATCATCTAAGTTATGTAAACTACCATTTGCCATATTCGTTAACAACACAATGCATACATCATTCTTTAAATCCCTCACATATAAACTCTTAAATCCGTGCCACCAACCCGTGTGATAAACTATGGGATTGTTAGTTGGATGAAAAGTTCTCCACCCATAACCATAACTAAATAAACTATGCTTAGCATCACTTCGCGGAACATAAGCTGAATCAAGTAATGCCTTATCAACCACCCTTCCCTCTTTTAAGGCGAGATCTAACAGAAATAAATCCTGAACAGTACTATAAATACCCTTGTCTCCAACCGGACCATCCAAATAATTTTGAACAACAGATCTTCGCCAAATTTTATCATGCCCAATCACATCAGTTGGAATTTTTTCATAAACAGCCTTTGAATAAACTGAGGTATGTTTCATTCCCGCAGGATCAAAAATATTTTCTTTCATAAAAACTCCAAAATCCTGGGCAGTTACCTTTTCAATTATGGAGGCAAGAACCATAAAATTAGAATTATTATAATGAAAACGTCCGTCAGGTGCGCCATATCGAGCCGGATGGTGTTCAATCAAAAGTTTCATGGCATCCTGATTGGACATCCCTTTTTTACGGTCCTTCCACACTGTTTCTGAGAAATAGACATAATTAGGAAGTCCCGAACGATGAGACAACAGCTGTTTTATAGTAATTCCTGGATAAGGGAAATCGGGATAAAAATCATTTACCGTATTTTCGAGCTTAAGTTTACCATCTTCAATTAATTTCAAAACACCAAGGCTCGTTAATGGTTTTGAATTAGAGGCAAGTTCAAATTGAGAATTGATATGTAGACTATCTTTTAACAAATAATTTGCCCATCCAAAGGAGTTTTGGTATATAATTTTTCCTTTTCGAGCAACTAATACATTTCCGTTAAACCCCGATTTTTTATGTAATTTTTGCATAAAAGCATCAATTTCCATATTCGCCTCAGCAGAATTATATACTAAGCTAACACTATCTAATTTCGATTGATTTATCTTTTTTTCTAATTGTTTAGCCTCGGGTGAGACACAGGAAATTAATGTAAGGACTCCAAATCCAAACCCAAATATTATATTTTTTATTGACACTCTTCTGAATTGTAATTAATTAACACGATCTCATTTCTACCTAAGTTGACAAAATACTACATATCAAAACAAAATCCAATAAAAAATAACAATCTTTCAAAAAAAGACTTGCTATAAGTTTGGCAAAGAGAATTAACAAATGAGTTATCTTGAGACAAATCCAAAGAGCATCTGATTGTCATCTATCGTGCCCCAGTTAACCATAATGAGTTTTCAAGTTCTTTTTATAATCAAAAAGAACGTAATGATTGAAGGGCTAAGGGTAAATAAAAACAGAGATCACAAGTGATCTCTGTTTTTATTCTATTCCATTTGGAATCTGAAGTAATTTATGCTAATAAGCGAATCGGTGCTTCTAACAGACTTTTTAAGGTTTGTAAAAATTGAGCTCCGGTGGCTCCATCTACTACACGGTGATCACATCCAAGCGTTAATTTCATAACATTGCCGGGTACAACTGCACCATTTTTAACAACCGGTACAGCCTGGATAGCTCCAACGGACAATATTGCACCATCTGGAGAATTTATAATTGATGTAAATTCATCTATTCCAAACATCCCTAAGTTAGAAACGGTAAAGGTCGAGCCTTCCCAATCTGAAGGTTGTAGTTTTTTAGCTTTTGCTTTTTGAGCGAAATCCTTCACCTCGACAGAAATGTGAGATAAAGATTTACCATCAGCGAAACGTATAACTGGTACCAGTAGGCCATCTTCTACAGCCATAGCAACACCAATATTAGTATGCTCGTTGTATCGTATTTTATCACCTAACCACGAGGAGTTAACGTTTGGATGTTTTTTCAACGCAATCGCTACTGCTTTAATGACGATATCGTTAAAAGAAACTTTCACTGGAGCAACTTCGTTGATCTGCGCACGAGCTGCCATAGCATTATCCATATCGATACTTACAGTCAGGTAAAAATGTGGGGCCGTAAATAAAGACTCTCCTAATCTACGCGCAATTGTTTTACGCATTTGATTAACAGGCTTCTCGGTAAAACGCTCTTCTCCAACAAACTGAGGTAAACTTATTGTCGTTTTAGTCTGATCACTCGGAGCTGAAGAAGCAACTGGGGCTGCAGCAGGTTTGAAGTTTTCAACGTCCTTCTTAACAATACGTCCATTCTCCGCAGATCCTTTAACTTGTGTAAGATCAATTCCTTTGTCTTTAGCAATCTTTCTAGCCAAAGGAGAGGCTTTAACTCGGGTATCATCGGAAACTTCCCCTTGGCTTTGAGCAGGCTCTGAGGGAGCAGCATCTTGCGAGGAAGCTTGAGTTTGGTTGTCTTCTTTTTTTGCAGGAGCGCTAGCACCCGTTGAGGATTTTTTGTTCAACAACGGAGTAATATCAGTTCCGGCAGGGCCAACAATCGCAATAATATCATTCACTTTAGCAGCTTGACCTGCTTCTAAACCAACATATAATAAAGTGCCATCAGCATATGCTGTCACTTCCATTGTTGCTTTATCTGTTTCTACATCGGCGATGGAATCATCAGACTTAATGGTATCTCCTACTTTGAAGTTCCATTGAGCAATTACTCCCTCGGTCATTGTATCACTCAACAATGGCATTGTGATTACTGTAACACCTAAATCTTCTGGGGTAACATCAGATTCTTGATCAGATCCATCAGAATCTTCTTTTTTGGAGTTATCTTCTTTAACTTCTTCTTTTTTATCAGGAGCGGGACCACCTTCTTTCAAGAGTGCCTCGAAGTCCTCACCTTGCTCTCCCAATATGGCAATAACTGAGTCCACAGGAACAGCTTCACCTTCTTTTGGTCCAATATATAACAATATACCCTCTTGGTAAGATTCAAAGTCCATTGTTGCTTTGTCGGTTTCAACTTCAGCAATTAAATCACCCGAACTTACTTTATCACCAACTTTTTTGTGCCATTTAGCGATCACCCCTTCGGTCATTGTGTCGCTCATTTTTGGCATTCTTACTACTTCAGCCATTTCTTAAAATCGTTCTATTTAGTTAAAGTAATTATCAATTATTAATCCAATATGAATGGATAATCTTCCTGTACATAGACATCCTTGTAGATCTCCGATGGATCAGGATATGGAGATTCTTCTGCAAATTTAACAGAAGCATCAACCACTTTTTTCACATCGGCCTCAACTTCTGCAAACCATGCATCATCTGCATATTTGTTCTCGACAATAGCATGCTTAACGGCAATAACTGGATCTCTTTCTTTATATTCTTCTAACTCGTCTTTTGTACGGTATTTTGCTGGATCAGACATCGAATGTCCTTTGTAACGATACGTACGAATTTCCAAAAATGTTGGACCTTCACCAGCACGAGCACGTTGAACAGCTTCGTCCATTGCGTTATGAACGGCAACAACATCCATTCCATCTACAGGAGCACTTGGCATATCAAATCCCAATCCCATTTTGTAAATATCTTGCATATTTGTTGTTCTTTTCACCGAGGTTCCCATGGCATAACCATTGTTCTCACAAACAAAGATTACAGGTAGTTTCCATAACATTGCCATATTCAGGGTCTCATTAAAAGCGCCTTGACGAACAGCCCCATCTCCCATATAACAAACGTTTACGTTGTCATTACCGAGATATTTTTCTGCAAATGCAATACCAGCACCCAAAGGAATCTGTCCACCTACGATTCCGTGTCCGCCCATAAATTTATGTTCTTTAGAAAAGAAGTGCATTGAGCCTCCTTTACCTTTTGAACAGCCGGTAACTTTACCATAAAGTTCGGCCATACATGCATCCGCTGATACACCTTTTGCAAGTGCGTGAGCATGATCACGGTAAGCAGTAATTAGAGAGTCTTTCGCCCCAATCACAGACATAGTCCCCGCAACTACAGCTTCCTGTCCAATGTATAAGTGACAAAATCCACGGATCTTTTGTTGTCCATACAACTGTCCGGCTTTCTCTTCAAATTTGCGCATGAGCAGCATAGACTTATACCACTCTAGGTAGGTTTCTTTTGTTATAGGTGTTGAACTCATTTCAAAGTATTGAATATCTTTACTAACTGACCACAAATTTAATCAATATTAACGATATTTTGAAGATTTTTTAGGTTACAATGTGTGTTTTTCTCAGAACCTTGATCTTAATTTTCGCTAATGGCAAACAAAAAGGACCCTATTCAAGTCCTTTAATGATTCTTTGCTATTGTAAAATCTTTATTAATTCTTCAACATTCACTTCGGTTTGCTCACCTGTAGACATATTTTTTAGAGATAGTCTACCTGATTCGACCTCTTGTTGACCTATCAATAATACAAATGGGATCTGCTTTGAATCTGCATAGCTCATCTGTTTTTTTAGTTTTACCGCCGTGGGATATAGCTCAGCTGAAATCTCATTTTCTCTTAACTTACATAATAATGGTAAAGTGAAGTCTTCGATTTGAGCGTCAAAATTTATGATGAGTAATTTGGTGCGATGTAAATTGTTAACGGGAAATAAGCTAAGCTCTTCCAATACATCATAAATTCGGTCCGCCCCGAAGGATACCCCGACCCCCGTTAGACCTTTCAGTCCAAACATACCTGTCAAATCGTCGTAACGACCTCCGCCTCCAATACTTCCCATTTGCACCTCATTGGTTTTCACCTCAAAAATACACCCTGTATAATAATTAAGCCCCCGAGCTAAAGTAATATCTAGTTCAACTTGTCTGTCTAATAATTCCGGGTGACCTAGCTTTTTAATGTAATTAAAAACTTCCTGAAGTTCTTCAAGTCCCAATAGACCAACCTGAGAATTTGCAAGCACTGATGCAAGGGATTCCATCTTTTGTTCATTGTTTCCACTCATTTCAATGATGGGTTTCAGAATCTCCAAGTCCTCTTGGGTGAACCCTCGTTCAAGGAGTTCTTTATTTACTCCATCCAACCCTATTTTATCAAGCTTATCAATAGCAACCGTCATACTCACAATTAACTCGGGTTTACCTACCACCTCAGCAATCCCCGAAAGGATCTTGCGATTATTAAGTTTTATTGTAAAATCTTTTAATCCTAGTGCTTTTAGCGCTTCGTGATAAATCAGCACAAATTCGGCCTCATTTAATAGTGAGTCAGAACCAACCACATCTACATCGCATTGATAAAACTCCCTATAACGACCCCGCTGTGGACGATCTGCTCGCCAAACAGGTTGAATTTGAAAACGTTTAAAAGGAAGGGCAATGTCATTTTGATGCATAACCACGTATCTTGCAAAAGGCACGGTTAAATCGTATCGCAATGCTTTTTCTGAAATAAAAGGAATTAGAGAATTAGAAACTTTTGTTTGCAACAAGTCCGTTGGGGCCTTTGCAAGATAATCTCCGGAATTTAGAATTTTGAAAATCAGTTTATCACCTTCATCTCCATATTTACCAGTTAAGGTATTCAAATTCTCAAATGATGGTGTTTGAATTTCACTGTACCCATATTTTTTAAAAATAGACTTTAGTGTATTAAAAATATGATTACGCTTATCCATTTCTATGGGAGAGAAATCGCGTGTCCCTTTTGCTAATGATGGTTTGATCGTTGCCATGCAGCAAAATTAATATTTACTCTTAGTATTCCCTATTTCCGGCCTATCTTTTTGAAATATTTATTCGGAGTCGAATACTTTTAAATATTCACAAGCCCTTTCTGCAGCAATTTTCTCAGCACTTTTTTTATTAAAATCTCGACCAAGACCACAATCTTCTCCATCAACAACCGCCTTGATGGAAAACATTTTATTGGATTCTCCATCGGGATTATCAATCTGCATAAAGGCGACATCTTTACCATTGTGCTGGCACCATTCAATTAATCGACTTTTAAAATTAGTTTCGGTAATCTCTAAAACATGGATATCTACGTGCGGCTTAATGATTCTGGAAAGCAGGAACTCTCTTGTAAAGGAATAGCCTTTATCTAAATATACAGCCCCCACCAAAGCTTCAAATGCATCTCCCAAAAGAGATCCTTGCTTGTTGGGATAACCAATCATTCGAGCATCGAATTCAATTAGTTCGTTAAAGCCCAATTTTCTTGAGAGTTGATTGAGATTGACTCTAGAAACGATTTTCGATCGCATCTCGGTTAAAAAACCTTCATCTTTATAGGGATAAAGTTTAAATAATAATTCTGCAACGATAGAACCTAATACCGCATCTCCTAAAAACTCTAATCGTTCATTACTATTCTTCACACCATCTTTTATCACAACAGCCACAGATTTATGTCTGAAAGCCATTTGATAGAGGCGTATGTTGCCAGGAACGAACCCTAAAATATTCTTTAGCCTTCGAAAGTAAGTCCGATGAGGAGATAGATATAGTTTATAAACTAGGAGAATAGGCATGTTACGGTAAAATAACAAATAGGTAGTTGCAACAACTACCTATTTAATGTTTAGCCTTTTGCAAAATAAAACAACATTTATTTAATCTTTAAACTTCTTAAAGATTACAGTGGCATTATGTCCACCGAAACCAAAGGTATTACTCAGAGCTGCATTCACAACCCTTTTCTGAGCAGTATTAAATGTAAAGTTCAGTTTATTATCTAATTGAGGATCATCAGTGAAGTGATTTATGGTAGGAGGAACAATATCGTTCTTCACAGCTAAAATTGAAGCAATCGCTTCAATTGCGCCTGCAGCACCCAATAAATGACCAGTCATAGATTTTGTCGAGCTAATATTCAATTTATATGCGTGGTCACCAAATAAATCAACGATTGCCTTGGTTTCACTTACGTCACCCACTGGGGTTGACGTACCATGCACGTTAATGTAATCAATATCAGAGAAGTCCATCTCAGCATCCTTAATGGCCATGGTCATTGCCAACTTGGCCCCCAAACCCTCAGGATGTGAAGCTGTAATATGATATGCATCAGCACTCATACCCCCTCCTACAATTTCCGCATATATCTTAGCACCTCGAGCTAATGCATGTTCTAAGCTCTCCAATACAATTGCACCAGATCCTTCTCCTGAAACAAATCCATCACGATCCTTGTCGAATGGACGGGACGCAGTTTTTGGATCGTCATTACGCGTAGAAAGCGCATGCATTGCATTGAAACCACCTATACCAGCATCATTAATGGTTGCCTCCGAACCACCTGTAACAATAATGTCCGACCGTCCTGTACGAATGTAAGTAAAGGCATCAATCATTGCATTGGTAGCCGAAGCACAAGCAGAAACTGCCGAAAAATTTGGCCCTTGGAAACCGTGACGCATTGAAATATGTCCCGGTGCCAAATCGATGAGCATTTTTGGAATAAAGAAAGGATTAAACCTAGGAGTACCATCTCCTTTGGAATAATTCACAACTTCTTCGGTGAATGTAGTCAAACCTCCAATCCCCGATCCCCAAATAACACCTACTCGAGTCCTGTCTAATTTTTCAAAGTCCAAGTTTGCATCCTTAATTGCTTCATCAGTTGATGCAATTGCATACTGAACAAAAGGATCTAACTTCCGGGCTTCTTTCCGATCCAAGTAGTTATGTGGATCAAAGCCTTTGACCTCACAAGCGAATTGTGTTTTGAATTTTGACGCATCAAAATGCGTTATAGGAGCGGCACCACTTACACCGTTGATCAATCCATCCCAATATTCTGAGACAGAATTACCGATCGGTGTAAGTGCACCTAACCCTGTTACAACTACTCTTTTAAGCTCCATTTATACTATTTGGCCTAATAAAATTAGTTAGTTAACATTTTTTTCTAGGTAAGCGATAGCTTGACCTACAGTACTGATGTTTTCAGCTTGGTCATCAGGAATTGCAACGTTGAATTCTTTTTCGAATTCCATGATCAACTCAACTGTATCAAGTGAGTCTGCACCTAAATCATTCGTGAAAGAAGCCTCTGGTGTTACTTCATTTTCATCTACACCTAACTTTTCTACGATAATTGCTTTTACTCTTGATGCGATATCTGACATGATTTTCTAGTTTAATTGTTTAATAAATCTGTGCAAAGAAAAAATAAATTTCCCCAATAATCAAATCTTTTTGATTTTAGAAACCAAATAAAGAACAAAGTCACCCATATAAATGTTTTTCAACAGCCTATATATTAACCTTATTCAATGATACTAAAACAAAAATAGTTTTACAAACTTAATGTATAATTATTAATTTTTTTACTTAAAAATCTGATTAAAACTTCATAAATCCATAGATTTGTATCGGAATCCTTTAGCATTACTGACTTGAGCAAAATTACATTTAGACTTGAAACTGACTTTGATTTAGAACTTGATTTTATTTTAATAGGAATCAGTTCTGTCCTGAAAGATTACCGTCTTTGTCATTTTATAAACAAGCACTCTGGACTTAAGTTTGTACATGGCAGGGAAGATCATATTGATCACAATGGAAATAAAAAAGAAAAACCTAAAGATGAATTAGACTACCATATCATTTATGAGAACAAAAAGAACAAACCTAGTGTACAACACTATTTTAGTACTTTTCGGTATCATGATTCTACCTTTGAGTTTGAATATTATTTGATGAGTAACAGATCTTTGAAAGGAACATTATTAATCCCTGAAATATCGAGTTTTGACTATTTCTTAATAATAAAACACTATATTGACGATGAAGATTTAACGACCCTCATTGATAACATAAAATCCATACCTGAAATCTTGCTTGTAAAAGAAATAGATCCAAGTATATTGAAATCTAAAGAAAATCTAATATTTTAGCGGAATATTTAGATAGTGTACGATTTACACATAAACCTATAATTCGTTTATACTGGGGAGAAATTAAAACGAAAGATGATACTTAAGAGTGAAAATTTAAAAAATAATTTAAATGGATAAATTAAAAAAGCGGACCAAAATTGTAGCTACATTAGGACCAGCTTCTTCTAACAAAGATGTATTAACCCGCATGATAGCTAAAGGCGTTGATGTATGTCGCCTTAACTTTTCACATGGAAGTCAAGAAGATCACTTAAAAGTGATTAACACCATTAACGAAATTAATCAAGAAAATCCATTTAACGTAGGTATTTTAGCCGACTTACAAGGACCAAAAATCCGAATCGGCAAAATGAAAGAGGGCGGAGCGATTTTAGTTAATGGTAGCAAAATCGAAATCACAACTCATGAATTAATAGGAGATGAAAAACGCATTTACATCTCGTATACCAATTTCCCTAATGATGTTAAAGAAAATGAAATCATCCTTTTAGATGATGGAAAACTACAACTCCGTGTTCTCAACACCAATCACAAAGACACCGTTACCTGTGAGGTTGTACATGGTGGTATTCTAACATCTAGAAAAGGGGTAAATTTACCAAATACTAAAGTCTCTATCCCATCATTAACTGAAGAGGATTTAGATAATTTAAACTTTGCTTTAGATCATGGAGCAGATTGGATTGCAATGTCATTTGTACGTTCAGCGGAAGATATCTACCAAGGAAAGGCGATTATTAAAGAAAAAGGATCACACGCTAAAATTATCGCTAAAATTGAGAAACCAGAGGCCATAGAAAACATTGATGCTATTATCGAGGCAACAGATGCGATCATGGTTGCTCGTGGAGATTTGGGTGTTGAAATGCCAATGGAAGAAGTTCCCGGTTTACAAAAAATTATTGTACAGAAATGTCGTAATCTATCTAAACCAGTAATTATTGCTACCCAGATGCTGGAAAGTATGATTACAACTCCTCGTCCAACGCGTGCTGAGGTGAATGATGTAGCAAACTCTGTAATTGATGGTGCCGATGCTGTGATGTTAAGTGGAGAGACCTCGGTAGGTGAATTTCCTGAAATAGTTATTGAAACAATGGCAAAAGTTATTACACATGTAGAGGCTACCTCGTATCCGTATTACAGTGATAAGGAAGCATTAGGAACAGTGGACATTACACGTATTCCAGATGCAATTTGCAGCTCCTCAATCTTTTTAGCGGAAAAAACAAAAGCTTCAGCAATCGCTGTAATGACCGACTCGGGATACACAGCATTTGAAATTTCAAGTTACAGACCGAATGCTGACACCTATGTGTTTACAGGAAATAAAACGTTGTTGCGCACCTTAAGTTTAGTCTGGGGTGTAAAAGCATTTATATATGAAAAATACGAAAGTACAGATGGTACTATTCAAGATGTAAATGGACTGTTAAAACAATACCATTTGGTAGAACCAGGTGAAATTGTAATTAACACCTCTTCTACGCCGCTTCATGCCAAAGGTAGAACAAACACAATTCGCGTATCTGAGGTGAAATAACTTTCACTATTTATTCAGCACTACGTGTTTAGCCAGATTTGAAAAAGAATATTTTCGAATCTGGCTATTTTTTTGTTTTTACCAAAGTAAAACCTTTGGCTATTTTTCCCGATGGATTACAGACAATGCATTCTTTAATTCCATTTTTGGATAAACTATTCATGCCTGAAAAAAATGAATTTTGTAAAAAAACAATCCAAATAGTCCAAAAAAAAAACGATATCATTGTTAAAATGTGTTAAAGGAGAAAATTAGCACCTTTCCCTTATTACTTTTGTAACAAATGAAAAAGAGGAGTATCGCGCTTATTATCTGGCTAATGTCTTTTGCCTTAATTGCTGTTATGGCAATGCAATTTTATTTTGTCAGGGAATCTTTTAGGCAAAAATCAAAAATATTTGATGAAGCAGTTAAAGCTGCGTTGGCCTCCGTAGTAAGCAAAATAGAACGAAAAGAAATATTCGATTTTGCTAGAGAACAAGGCAGAATCAATCAAGAACGCTATAGGTTAAATCAAGAGCGACAAAAACAAAAGGAACAGATTCTTGCTCAACAAGTGGCCTATCAAGAACGAATCAAAAAGCTGCAACAGGATGTCTTTATTTATCAAAGAAATTTCAGCGAACTTGAAAAAGATTTGAATACTAGATACTCAAATATCCCTATCGAAAACAGCTTTTTTGAAACCTATATTCGAAGAAAAGAATATAGAAACCTCATCATCATCACTTTAGAACAAGAAATATCTCCAGACATGACCCTGGAGCCTTATGCAAAAATTGATGCCGTTAAGGCCATTCCAATGGTTGAACCAAGGGACGATAGTACACGATATATCATCCCGGAATTCAACGGATACCACAAAACTGCAACAAGTTTCCGTTGGGTCACGCTTCCTCCGAGGACGAACATGAAACTCGTTTCTGAAATCATAGAATTAGAACAAAAATTAGCGAAGCTGACTCAGCTTAAATTGGACGGGGCTTTTACTTTATTTGATACGGTGGCTATCATAGGGGGTAAAAAAAGTTCGGTGGTAGAAGATGTCGCAATTGGGTTGGAATTATCTAAAAGACCATTATCCAAGCGCTTGAATCAAGATTTTGTCTTGGATTTATTGGTTAATGAACTATCTGATCGAGGGATCAATTCTTCCTTTGTCATGCAGGTAAAAAATTCTAAAAACTCTCCAGCGGTTTTTCAAGGAGTTTTTCAATTTAAAAAAGAAAACTTAAAAGAGACCAGCAATCCTACGATCTATACCGCAAAACTATTTCAGGGTGATCAAGGTAAACCTCCTGGTGTTCTGAGTATCTATTTCCCCAATAAAGGAAGTATAATTGCAGACACTATGGGATATTGGCTTTTTCCGACAATCATTGCCCTACTAGCTTTATTGATAGGTTGTTTCGCCTATACTTTATTGATTATCTTTAGGCAAAAGAAGATTTCAGAGATGAAAACAGATTTCATCAACAACATGACTCACGAATTTAAAACTCCCGTTGCAACCATTATGATTGCCAGTGAATCTTTGCGAGATCCTGAAATCTCAGCTGATGGAAAACGAGTAAACAAACTGGCGACCATCATCTACGATGAAAATGTCCGTCTGGGCTCTCATATTGAAAGGGTTCTCAATATTGCCAGATTGGAAAAAGAGAATCTAAAAATAGAACGAACAAATGTAAAAATAAACGATTTGGCTTCAGCAGTTTTAGAAAGCATGAAACTTCAACTCGAAAAAGCGAATGGCACAATGCACATAGAATTGGATGCTAAACACGACTTAGTCGTAGGAGATGAACTGCATTTGTCAAATGTTTTATATAATTTGGTAGATAATGCCATTAAATATAGCAAGGATAAACCTGAAATTACGGTAAAGTCTTTCAACAGAGATAAAAACGTTATCATCACGGTTACGGATAAGGGAATCGGAATGACAAAAGATCAATCAGAAAAAATATTTGACCAATTCTACCGTATACCTACCGGCAATATACACAATGTAAAAGGGTTTGGGCTGGGGCTAAGCTATGTGTATGATATTATAAAAAGATTAAACGGGAAGATATCGGTCAGAAGTGAAAAAGATAAAGGCACGCAATTTGAAGTAGTTCTCCCGTTAAAAAACGCATCGCGGGAAGTTGCTTAAATTTTAGATAAAAAAAATATGAATCAAAAAATATTATTAGCAGAAGATGACCCGAATTTGGGGGAATTGCTTAAAGATTATCTTGAATTAAAAGGGAAGTTTGATGTCGTATTATGCGCCGACGGTCAACTAGCGATGGATGCTTTTAGAAAAGATGAATTTGATCTTTGCATCTTGGATGTCATGATGCCAAAAAAGGACGGTTTTTCTTTAGGTAAAGATATTCGAAAAATAAATCAAACAGTACCTATCATCTATGCAACTGCAAAAGGAATGATGGAAGATAAGACGCAAGCTTTTGAGTTAGGTGGTGATGACTACATTACAAAACCATTCCGCGTTGAGGAGTTGTTATTGAGAATTCACGCACTATTGAAGCGAGCAGCTAAGGATAAGGAAGAAGAAATATTAGACAAATTTGAAATTGGAGATTACTTTTTTGACTACACAAGTCAAATCATTTCTTTTAAAGGCCAGCAACAAAAGCTCTCCACAAAGGAAGCTGAGCTGATGAGGTTATTGTGTATCAAAAAAAATGATGTGTTAACGCGTGAAGAAGCATTGATCAAAATATGGCATGATGATAATTATTTCACGGGACGGAGCATGGACGTTTTTCTTAGTAAATTGAGAAAATACCTAAAAGAAGATCCTAATGTAGAAATTGTAAATGTACATGGAAAAGGGTACAAACTGCTTGTTAGCTAAAGCTCCAATATCTATAAAAATAGATTGTAAAATAAATCGACGAATAGACTCTATCAAAAACAGAGTCTATTTGTTGTTAAAGGCACTTTTTAAAAGAAAGATCAACTCCATCATTCTTTATGATTATACAATTCCAATCTTTTTTTTGGGAATTAAAGATCTAATTCATACCTTAGCCTCCGCTTATAGAGAAAGGCAGAGGGACTAGACCCGATGAAGCCTTAGCAACCTGTCACTTGACAAGGTGCTACATTCTACCTGAAAAGGGAAAGATAAGCTGGCCTCATAATTCTTTGGGAGCCTTCTCTTAGCAAACGATTTTAGTATAATTAATTTAGTATAATACTTTATGTTATTAACAAACAATTTAGGTTACCCACGCGTGGGCGCATTCCGCGAATTGAAAAAAGCTAATGAGGCCTATTGGGCTAAGAAAATCAGCGCGGAAGAATTATTGCAAGCTGGACTAAAAATCCGTGAAAGCAACTGGAAGACTCAAAAAGATGCCGGCATCGATTTGATCCCTTCCAATGATTTCTCATTTTATGATCAAGTTTTAGACTTATCATTAACTGTTGGGGCTATTCCATCACGTTATCATTCATTATTAAACAAAATCGACCGTCAGTATAATTTAGATTTATATTTTGCGATGGCTCGTGGTTTCCAAGAAGGTGGTGTTGATGTCACTGCTATGGAAATGACAAAATGGTTTGACACCAATTACCATTACCTGGTTCCTGAATTTGTAAAAAACCAAGAATTCAAATTAACTTCTGAAAAATTCTTAAGTGAATACAACGAAGCAAAGAAACTTGGCATTGAAACTAAACCTGTTTTTATTGGTCCAATTTCTTACTTATTATTAGGAAAAGAAAAAGAAACAGATTTTAATCGTATCGATTTAATCGATAATTTATTGCCTGTTTACCAAGAAATCCTTACCAAATTAGCTCAAGCAGGGGCAAAATATGTTCAAATCGATGAACCATTCTTAGCATTGGACATTGATGATCAGACACGTGCACTTTACGTAAATGTATATGAAAAATTAAGTAAAGCTGCTAATGGTGTAAAATTAATTGTTGCTACTTATTTCGAGGCATTACGTGACAATGAAGATATTGCTGTTAACCTTCCTGTACATGCGTTGCACTTAGATCTAGTTCGTGGTGAAAATCAGCTCGACACCATATTAACCAAAATTCCTGCAAACCTTACCTTATCATTAGGCGTTGTTGAAGGACGTAATATTTGGAAAAACGATTACGAAAATTCATTAAAGAAAATTAATCAAGCGATTCAAGCATTAGGAAAAGACCGTGTTTGGGTAGCTCCTTCATCTTCTTTATTACATGTTCCGTTTGATTTAGATAATGAGAAAAATGAAGAATCTTTACCAACAGAGGTAAAAAATTGGTTAGCATTCGCTAAACAAAAATTGGCCGAAGTAAAAGACTTGGCAATCCTAGCTGAGGGGGAAGTTGATTCAGACACTCAAAACCGGTACCAAGCCAACAAAGAAGCTGCTCAAAGTCGCCGAACTTCACCATTGATTCATAAACCAGAGGTTAAGAATCGCGTTAGCAACATCACTGATGAGGATGCAAAACGTACATCAATCTTTAACGATCGTAAAGCAGCGCAGCAAGCAAAATTTGGTTTACCAGCTTATGCAACGACAACTATCGGATCTTTCCCTCAAACCAAGGATGTGCGTAAATGGAGAGCGGATTTGAAAAAAGGCGCAATCACACAAGAGCAATACGATAAAGAAATTTCTGAGGAAACGGAAAGAACTATTCGTTTACAAGAATCACTAGATATCGATGTATTGGTACACGGTGAATTCGAACGAAATGATATGGTCGAATATTTTGGTGAACAATTGGCAGGTTATGCCTTCACTCAAAATGGATGGGTACAATCCTACGGTTCTCGTTGTGTGAAACCTCCAATTATTTTCGGAGATGTTTACAGACCTCAAGACATGACTGTACGTTGGTCATCATATGCACAATCTTTAACAAATCGTCCTGTAAAAGGAATGTTAACTGGTCCAGTTACTATTCTACAGTGGTCATTTGTCCGTAATGATCAGCCTCGTTCAACAACGACTTACCAAATCGCTCTAGCAATTTTAGATGAAGTTCAAGCGCTAGAAAAAGCGGGTATTAAAATTATTCAGATTGACGAACCAGCAATTCGAGAAGGCCTTCCTTTACGTAAAGCTGATCAACAAGCTTATTTAGATTGGGCAGTACGTTCTTTCCGCGTATCTTCATCCAATGTAGAAGACGATACTCAGATTCACACACACATGTGTTATTCTGAATTCAATGATATTATTCAAGACATTGCCGCGATGGATGCAGACGTGATCACAATTGAAACGTCTCGTTCTCAGATGGAGTTATTGGATGCTTTTGCAGACTTTAAATATCCAAATGATATTGGTCCTGGTGTTTATGATATTCACTCACCACGCGTTCCTAGTACAGAGGAGATGGTAGATTTGCTTCGCAAAGCTAAAGCTGTAGTTCCTGCTGAACAATTATGGGTTAATCCAGACTGTGGATTAAAAACCCGTGCTTGGCCAGAAACGAAGGCTGCTTTAGAATCTATGGTGGAGGCTGCCAAAATTTTAAGAGCTGAGTAAAACACCAAAAACACTTTATTTAAACAGTCCGTACGTAAAAAGTCGGACTGTTTTTTTTTAAATTTTTCATAAAATGGTATATAGAATGTATTAGGTTGAGCAAGAAGGATCAGATAACGACTAGGTTTCTCAATATTTTTAGATGGCAACCTTTGCCCTAACGATTAAGATGGAAAACTTTATTTTTGATTCACTTATCCTTAATCCAAATTCAGTATCTTAACAGAAAAAAACGATGAGAAGGTTAACCATTAACATCTTTCTGTTCCTCGTATACGGCATGGCCTTCTCTCAGGATAATTATCCTGAGCCAAAGGGCGTAAATGATCTAATGTTTTATATCCAACACAACCGGTCAACAAATACCTATGTCTATACCCTTAATTTGGATACGAAAAAAGAGTTAAATCGAAAAACACCTATCCTAGTCTTTAGACAACTTTTTGAAAATGATGGTGAAATTCTATCGCTCACAAATATTCAGAAAAGATATGCTTATGGTATCAAATCTGAAGAATTGGAAAACAATAGTTTTGAGTTAAAGATTATATCTCTACCTGAGCAAAAACTGTATTTACATATTCCAAAAAATGGAAGCCCATACATTATTACCTCTGTAAATGGTGTTAAATTAAGATTAGAAAGGATATTTCTCAAATTAAAAGAAGGAACATGGGGATTGGGTACAAAGGTCGAATACATCCTATTTTATGGAAAATCTAATAATAAATACGCAATTCAAAAATTGATATTGTAATTTTTAAAACCATATGGTACAGGACAGTATAACCATTTATATTGTCGAAATTTATAAAAAATAGGCCAATAAGAAATTAAACCAATGAACAAAAAAATAAGCTTCTCTTACAACTCCAATTTTCCTTCAGTTGCTGATTTAAAAAAACGTGCCAAATGGCGAATTCCAAAGTTTGCCTTTGATTACCTGCAGGGTGGATGTAATGAGGAACTGAATTTAAGAAGAAATGAAAGTGACTTTGATGATATTTTATTAAAGCCTCAATACTTACAAACGAGCCATGAGATTGATATGTCTGTGGAACTCTTTGGACATCGCTACGCAGCACCTTTCGGAATTTCTCCTATTGGTTTGCAAGGTTTGATGTGGCCAAACGCACCCGAAATATTGGCTAAAGCAGCTGCTGAACACAACATCCCCTACACCTTAAGTACAGTTTCAACGAGTAGTATAGAACGTATTGCGGAGGTCTCTCAGGGCAAAGCATGGTTCCAACTTTATCATCCGACTGAGGATCGGCTAAGAGATGACATTTTAAAAAGGCTTCAAGCCGTAGAATGTCCGGTGTTGGTGGTACTAGTGGATGTACCTTCTTTTGGACTACGGTATAAAGAAATCAAAAGTGGGCTGTCTATGCCTCCAAAGATGAATATTAATAATATTCTACAAGCATTGATTTGTCCAGAATGGGGTATTAGAACATTAAAACATGGAATTCCTTCCTTTGCCACGCTAAAGCCATACATGGAAAAAGGGCTTGATTTGACTCAGCTTGGCAAGTTCATGAATCAAACTTTTACAGGAAAAGTAAATATCAATAAGGTCAAAGCAATTAGAGATATTTGGAAAGGTCCTTTAGTGCTAAAGGGTATAACCACAGAAGAAGATATGCAAGCAGCGATAGCTATTGGAGTTGATGGTGTTATTGTTTCCAACCACGGAGGACGACAAATTGATGCGGGCGAATCCTCTATTCATTCGCTCATTCGTTTGACCAGAACCAATCAATATAAGGACAAAATTAAAATTATGTTGGATGGTGGAATCCGCTCTGGAGTAGATCTAGGCAGAGCACATGCCGTTGGTTCAGATTTCAATTTTATGGGAAGACCTTTCATGTATTCTGTAGGAGCCTTGGGAGATCAAGGGGGAAATCATGCAATCAATCTATTTAAAGCACAACTCTATCAGCTTATGCAACAATTAACGATTGATCATGTTAATCAATTTCCAGGTAGATTGTTGTAGACATTTGGCTAAATAAAATTTTACAATCCTATTTTTGATTTATAAATAGGATTGTAAAATTTTATTTTTTTAAAAATCTATTGCAAATCGATTGAGCGTAATGCTCAAGAAGTTTTTGTCTCGAATTTTTCTTGATATGCCTTTTCTAAAGCAAACATTTCATCCCTCAATTTCGCAGCTTCTAAAAAGTCTAACTCCTTTACAGATTTATCCATCCGTTTTTTAACTGTTAAAATTGCCTTTTTCATCTCCTTTTCATTCATAAATTGGATTAAAGGATCTGCGGTGACAGCCTTAGTCGGATCAGGTTCTGTATATATTTTGGATTCACCATTGAAATCAGCTACCGAAGTTTGTTCCATAATCTCTTCCCTAGTTTTACCAACAGTCCTAGGGGTGATGCCATGCAAAGTGTTGTAAGCCACTTGCTTTTCCCTTCTGCGATTGGTTTCATCTATAGTTATCCGCATACTATCGGTCATCTTGTCGGCATACATAATCACCCTCCCCTTGTCATTACGGGCAGCTCGTCCAATCGTTTGAATCAGAGATCTTACCGATCTCAAAAACCCTTCTTTATCCGCATCTAGAATCGCAACCAGGGTGACCTCCGGCAAATCCAAACCTTCGCGTAATAAATTCACACCGACAAGGACATCGAATTCCCCTAATCGAAGCCCTCTTAATATTTCAACTCTCTCTAATGTTTTTACCTCAGAGTGAATGTATCGCACTTTAATATTGAGTCGGTTCATGTATTTGGTTAACTCTTCAGCCATTCGTTTGGTTAAGGTTGTTGCCAAAACGCGCCCCCCTTCTTTTATCGTTTTCTCTACTTCTTCCAAAAAATCGTCAACTTGATTGATAGCCGGTTTTACCTCTATCTGCGGATCTAATAATCCAGTCGGTCTAATTACTTGTTCAACAACCACACCTTCAGTTTGTTGCAATTCATAATCACCTGGTGTTGCTGAAACATAAATGGTCTGATTAGTCAAAGCCTCAAATTCAGGAAAATTAAGTGGACGATTATCCATCGCTGCCGGAAGTCGAAAACCATGCTCAACAAGAGATATTTTCCGAGATCGATCTCCACCATACATTGCCCTTAATTGTGGAATTGTAACATGGCTCTCATCAATGACTAATAAATAATCTTCCGGAAAATAATCCAATAAGCAGAATGGGCGCATCCCGGGCTGTCTTCCATCAAAAAAGCGGGAATAATTTTCAATTCCTGAACAATATCCGAGCTCACGCATCATCTCCAAATCGTAATTCACCCGTTCCTCTAAGCGTTTTGCTTCTAGCATCCTTCCTTCGTTCTCCAATTGAGTTTTTCTAACCACCAGCTCCTCTTGGATAGCCCAAATGGATTCCGTAAACTTCTCTTTGGGTGTCACAAATAAATTCGCTGGAAAAAGAGCCAAACTCTCATGTTTTTGAATAGTCCTTGCAGAAACCGGATCGATCTCACTTAATTCATCAATTTCATCTCCAAAAAAAGAAATTCTATAAGCAGTATCTAAGTAAGCCGGATAAACATCAATCGTATCACCTTTCACACGGAATGTTCCCCTTTTGAATTCCGAGGTGGTTCTGGCGTATAAAATTTCCACCAAACGATGCAGAAATGCGTTTCTACTAATAACTGTACCTACACCAAACCTGAAGATAGAGCGTGAAAAATCTTCGGGATTTCCCATACCATAAATACAAGAAACCGACGATACCACAATAACATCTCTCCTTCCAGACATTAAGGAAGATGTTGTCGCTAATCGGAGCTTTTCAATTTCTTCGTTAATCATTAAATCCTTTTCGATATAGGTATTACTGGAAGCAATAAAAGCCTCAGGTTGGTAATAGTCATAGTATGAAACAAAATAATTGACTGAATTATCAGGGAAAAATTGTTTAAATTCTCCATACAATTGAGCCGCAAGTGTTTTATTATGGCTTAAAATCAAAGTAGGTTTCTGAGTCTGTTGGATAACATTAGCAATAGTGAAGGTTTTTCCTGAGCCTGTGACACCAAGTAACGTTTGGTAGGTTTCACCTTGATCAACGGAGGTAACCAATTGTTCAATAGCTGCAGGTTGATCTCCAGTGGGCTTATATTCCGATGTAATTTGAAATTTCATGTTTTTTCTCTCCTGAAACTAAGTTATTAAAATTTATCTCCATATCCCATTAATATATTTTGTCCTCCTATTAATGCAAAAAATTATTAGTAATTTGCTTGTAAATAAGACTTTTGCTATGGTCACAATCTTAACAAAACAAAACAGCTTAGTCAATCATTTTCTGAGCGAACTAAGAGATGTTAACATCCAAAAGGATCGTATGCGTTTTAGAAGAAACCTTGAGCGTGTAGGCGAAATAATGGCCTATGAGATTAGTAAAACCTTAAAGTACTATAACCAAGACGTGGAAACACAACTTGGTATCGCCAACACACACTTACTAGCAGAGCAACCCGTCATTGCGACCATATTACGCGCTGGTCTTCCGTTTCATCAGGGATTACTAAATTATTTTGATGGTTCGGATAGTGCATTCATTGCAGCCTTTAGACATACTAAAAAAAGCGGTGAATTTGAAATTCAAAAAAAATATCAGAATACACCGAATTTGGATGAAAGGGTGGTAATTATGGCGGACCCTATGCTGGCTACAGGAAAAAGTTTGGTGTTGTGTTGCAAAGACCTTCTTGCCGAATATTCGATCAAGGAATTGCACATTGCAACCGTGATAGCGTCCGAGGAGGGCTTACAACATGTACGTGCTTTTTTACCAGAAGCTCATCTCTGGATTGGATCTGTTGACAATGAACTTACCAGTAAATCTTATATTGTTCCCGGTCTTGGAGATGCTGGAGATCTAGCATTCGGCTGTAAACAATAAGCGTTAAAGCAACGTCTTAAGACAATAAATAATTAGCAATTACTTAATACACAAATTAATGAAAATGAATAGGATAACATTAAATTTATCAAAAAAACAAGCAAACTATGAATTGGCAAAAATACAATGGGGAGAGCATCAAGAGCTCAATATGTACGGCTGTTGAAGAAACTATTTTACGTGAAAACAATGCCGGTAACCAACTAAAAGTTTTCATCGGAACAGATTCTCAAGTCAAACGTGGAATCACCGAATTCGCAACAGTTATCGTGTTTCTACGCGAGCATCGGGGAGGATTTATGTTTATCAATAAATTCCGTAAATCCCAAAAAATGACCATTAAAGAGCGAATGTTAATGGAAGTACAACAATCCATTGAAACAGCCTACCAACTTTGTCCATTGTTAGATCAATACAAAATCGATCTCGAAGTCCATGCCGACATTAACACCAACCCAAATTTCAAATCCAACACAGCACTGAAAGATGCAATGGGATATATATTGGGTATGGGGTTCATATTCAAAGCAAAGCCAGAATCCTTTGCTAGCACCAATTGCGCAAACAAACTAGTACAATAAGTCATAAGTCTATTGCATTTTCTTCCTTAAGTATTGCTAACTTTAAAAATACAAAGATGAAGAATGCAAGATTATCTTTCTCAAATTTATCAACAATTCATTCAAACCAGTCTTTTAGAATGGATTGCCACCATTAGTGGATTCATATGTGTTTATCTGGCTTCCAAACAGAATATTTGGAGTTGGCCAATTAGCATCATTTCAGTTTTATCCTATCTTTATATTTTTTTTCAAAATAAACTTTATGGAGATGCCCTTTTGCAAATCTATTTTCTAAGCACAGCAGTTTATGGTTGGTATTATTGGGACAAACGCGCGCACTCTAAGGAAAAACCAATAAACTCTCTAAAGGCGAAGGAATTCTTTTTTACCCTTTATATCATTTCAGTTTTAACAATTGTTTTCACCCAATTATTGACAAAGGTAACAGATTCTGATGTGCCATTTGCGGATGGATTCTGTACTTCCATTAGTTTGGTTGCTCAATTTTTGATGACCCGTAAGATATTACAAAACTGGCTTCTATGGGTCTTTGTTGACCTTTGTTACATCCCATTATATCTTCACAAAGGACTTATTTTAACCGCTGTACTTTACTTAGCTTTTGCCATAATTGCATATTATGGCTTTAGAGATTGGCGAAAAACCTACCAGAATTTTCAGTAGTTTTGCAGCGCTATGAATACTGAACATCAAAACATCTTAAAGATAGCAATAGTTGGTCCTGAATCTACCGGCAAATCAACTATGGCAAAGTTTCTAGCTAAGGAATTTGACAGCCTTTGTGTCCCCGAATATTCCCGATACTATTGCCAGAATTTAAATCGAAATTATACGCCACAGGATGAACTAAATATGTTTTATGGGCAACTCGCTTTGGAAGACGCCATTCTTTCAAGCCAACCCAAACTCTTATTTTGTGACACGACTATTTTAACGGTAAAAATATGGTGTGATTACCTATTCAAGCATACCCCTAGTGAGGTCACTACGGAAATCAAGCGCAGAAAATATGACTTTTATCTTTTGATGGACATTGATTTGGCATGGGAGGATGACCCTATGCGAGATTTTCCTAATCAAAGAGAATATTTCTTAAACACCTGGAAAAACGAGCTCGAGAATTTAGGATCTACCTACTCTCTAGTAGGTGGGCAAAGACAGCAACGTTTAATGAATGGTCTGAATGCTGTAAAAAATTATTTAAAGAAAAAAAATGAAAAGTTGCCTTAACAAGCGAATTTTTGCAAATAATAAAGGTCCAATTCATTAAGAATCTGGACCTTTATTCATTTTCAGAATGGTTAAGAGAGAATCTTCAAATTAAATTCCGATTTATAATCAAGAATCATAGTTTGCCGAAAGCTCTTAATCGTTAATTTTTATTTCTTAGTAACGATAAGCTTCTGGCTTATAAGGACCATCTACTGTCACACCAATATATTGCGCTTGATCTTCTGTAAGGACTTCCAATTCAACACCTATATGAGCTAAATGTAAGCGTGCAACCTTTTCATCTAAATGCTTAGGCAAAGTATACACTTTTTTCTCGTAATGGCTGGTATTGGTCCAAAGTTCTAATTGTGCTAAAGTCTGATTGGTAAATGAATTCGACATTACAAATGAAGGGTGGCCAGTAGCACATCCTAAATTTACTAATCGGCCCTCTGCCAATAAGATAATATCCTTTCCATCAATGGTATACTTGTCAACTTGTGGTTTAATTTCAATCTTTGTATTTCCGTAATTTGAATTTAACCAGGCTACATCGATTTCATTATCAAAGTGGCCAATATTACACACCACTGTCTTGTCTTTCATCGCTTTGAAGTGTTCAGCACGAATAATATTTTTATTCCCTGTTGTGGTCACAACAATATTTGCTTCCTTAATCGCATCGGCCATTTTCTTCACTTCAAAACCTTCCATCGCTGCTTGTAAGGCACATATTGGATCAATTTCAGTTACAATCACACGCACGCCCGCGGAACGTAAAGATTCAGAGGAACCTTTACCAACGTCACCATAACCTGCTACTACGGCCACTTTTCCAGCCAACATTAAATCAGTAGCCCGACGTATAGCATCCACTAAAGATTCGCGACAACCATATTTATTGTCGAATTTAGATTTAGTCACCGAGTCATTCACATTAATCGAGGGTAAATGAAGAGTTCCATTTTTCATTCTTTCATACAAGCGGTGAACGCCCGTTGTCGTTTCCTCGGATAACCCTTTAATTCCGTCAATTAATTCTGGGAATTGATCGAAAACCATGTTCGTTAAATCTCCACCATCATCTAGAATAAGATTTAAGGGTTGGCGTTCCTCTCCGAAGAATAAGGTTTGTTCAATACACCAATTGAATTCTTCTTCACTTAGTCCTTTCCAAGCATACACAGGAATACCAGCAGCAGCGATTGCCGCAGCAGCGTGATCTTGTGTAGAGAAGATGTTACAAGATGACCAAGATACCTGAGCACCTAACTCAACGAGGGTTTCAATTAAAACAGCAGTCTGAATAGTCATGTGTAGACATCCCGCTATACGAGCACCCTTTAATGGTTTTAATGCACCAAATTCTTGACGCAAGGACATTAAACCCGGCATTTCAGCTTCTGCCAATTCTATTTCTTTACGACCCCACTCTGCTAAAGAAATATCTTTAACTTTGTATGGCACATAGGTAGTTTCTAATGAAGACATATAAATTACTTTTTTTAGTTATTGAAGCACAAAATTACTTGATAGCCAACTCAATTCAAAACATTGAGGCATTATTCCCAATAAATTGACATTTTCTTGAGGATACCGTCTTGATTAACGTATCTTTTAGCAGTATATTTGCATAAATCATTAAAAAGATAGTAGTATGTATCCAGAATATTTAGTAGCTCCAATGCGTCAAGAATTAATTGATGCCGGATTCCAAGAATTAAAAACTGCTGAAGATGTTGATCAAACCATCCCTTCTGAAGGAACTGTATTGGTTATCGTTAACTCAGTATGTGGATGTGCAGCTGCCAACGCACGCCCTGCAGCAAAAGCAGCCGTTAAAAACGAAAAACATCCTGACAAACTTGTTACCGTTTTTGCCGGGATGGAGAAAGACGCTGTTGATAAAGCGCGTCAATATATGTTGCCTTTCCCTCCCTCTTCGCCTGCAATGGCTTTATTCAAAGACGGAAAATTGGTTCATATGATTGAAAGACATATGATCGAGGGCCGTCCGGCTCAAATGATTGCTGATAATTTAGTAGCAGCGTTTGATGAGTATTGTTAAGATCATTTAATGTTGATTTTTGAATAACAGAAAAAGCTTTTTTCTAATTAGAGAAAAGCTTTTTCTATTCTATGCATTTTCAAAAGTACGAATGCCTCCAATTAAATTATAGCTCTCGCTATAAGCAAATTTCCCAAGTTTGCCCGGCTATAGTATTCAAAAGAAGATAATTTCTTTTGTTTTAAAGCAATGGATAGTTCCCGAATTTCTTATTACATTTGTTTACACCTCGATTTTGATTATGAAAATATTAAGTAACCTTTTCTACCTATTTATTATAAGTTTATTTTTGAGCTGCTCCAATAATAACCAAGTTGATTTGATTGTGTACAATGCCAAAGTGTACACCGTGGATTCTTCTTTCTCTATACAGGAAGCTTTCGTGGTAAACAATGGTTTGTTTGTGGAGATAGGCAATTCAAAGGATTTATTGAATAAATATGAAGCCAAACAAAAAGTAGATGCACAAGGTAAATTTATTTATCCCGGATTTTATGATGCACACGGCCATTTTTTCATGTTGGCAGAAGCCTTGGATGAGGTTAATTTAATTGGATCAACATCATTTGATGAGGTCATTAACAGATTAAAAATATACATTACTGAAAATCCAGGAAAGAAATGGATTATTGGTAATGGATGGGATCAAAACCTTTGGGAAAATAAAGAATTCCCTACTAAAGACTCCCTCGACAAATACTTTCCAGATATCCCGATTTATCTCTCCAGAGTAGATTATCATGCAGCATTAACCAATAGCAAAGCCATGAAAATCGCTGGATTAGATAGCGCCTACTTTGTAGACGGAGGTTTGATTTCCACAAATTTGAAAGGAGAGCCCGATGGAATATTAGTTGACAATGCAATGCAAATAGTCACTAAAAATATTCCTAAAGAAGAAAGCAAAGAACTTCTCAAAACGTTACGTAGAGCTCAAGACTCCTTATTTTCGGTTGGATTAACCAGCATTGTTGATGCCGGTCTTAGCAGTCAACAGATTGAATCATTAAAAATATTTTATAACGAAGACTCTTTAAAAATACGTGATTACGCTATGGTACTCGCTAATTCGGAATCAATTAATGAATACCTGAATTCTGGCACTTTTGAATCTGAAAAATTAACAGTTCGTTCCTTTAAATTAATGGCAGATGGAGCATTAGGGTCAAGAGGAGCTTGCTTACTTCACCCCTACCATGATGCGCCAACGAACGGTTTTTTACTTCAAAGCCCACAGGAGTTTGAAGAGATTATCAAGCGCTTAGCAAACAGTAATTTTCAAGTAAATACGCATGCAATTGGTGATTCTGCAAACCGAATTATATTGGACATCTATGGAAAATATCTTCAAGAAGGCAAAGAGAAAAGATGGAGAATCGAACACGCTCAAATTATAGCCCCAGAGGATTTTAAAAAATTTGCACAGTTTCAGATCATTCCATCAGTACAACCAACTCATGCCACCTCAGATATGAATTGGGCAGATGAGCGACTCGGCTCAAAGAGATTAAAAGGAGCATATGCATACAAAGATTTATTAGATCAATATGGCCTTTTAGCATTAGGGAGTGATTTCCCTGTTGAACATTATAATCCTTTATATGGTTTCCATGCAGCAATTGCACGAGTAGACAAACAGGGCTTACCCGTTGGCGGATTTCAAATGGAGAATGCAATTACCCCAGAGCAAGCCTTGAAAGGAATGACCATATGGGCGGCTTATTCCTGCTTCCAAGAGAAAAAAAGAGGGAGTATTGAAAAAGGGAAAGACGCAGATTTCGTTATTTTAGAAGATGACATTATGCATTCTGAGCTTGATAAAATTCGTAACATCAAAACCTTAAGAACAGTTGTTGCTGGAGAAACAGTGTTCCAAAAAACAGCCAAAAAATAACTATTGGAAGCACAAAGCAATTGGATTGGAATAGCTAACTATCCTTAAATTAAAAACTCTCAGACAAAATGCCTGAGAGTTTTTAATTTAATAAGGAACAATTTTAAATAATTAAAAAATAAATTTTGACATGACCTTCCTATTCTATTGCATATCAAATAAGTGTTTTTCTGCGTGGTAAGAAGATCGTACCAATGGACCAGATTCAACGTATTTAAATCCCATCTTAAGGCCAATTTCTTTATATCTTTCGAACTGTTGAGGAGTAACCCACTCTATAACTGGATGATGCGCTTTAGTAGGTTGTAAGTACTGACCAATGGTAATAATATCGACGCCAACATCAAATAAATCTTGCATGGTTTCAATCACATCTTGTTCTGTCTCTCCAAACCCTAACATTATCCCTGATTTGGTGCGGAGTCCCGCTTCTGAAATTCTTTTTAAACATTCCAATGAACGGTCATATTTAGCTTGAATTCGAACTTCTTTGGTTAATCGGCGTACCGTTTCAATATTGTGTGAGACCACTTCAGGACGAACCTCTAACACGCGAGCCAAGTTGTCCCATTGTCCTTTGAAATCCGGAATTAAAGTCTCCAAGGTCGTCTCAGGACTTTCTCTACGAATTGCTAATATTGTTTCTGCCCAAATGATAGAACCGCCGTCTTTAAGATCGTCCCGATCAACGGAGGTAATTACACAATGCTTAACTCCCATAAGCCTGACCGAGTTTGCTACTCGATTAGGTTCATCAAGTTCAACTGCCATTGGCCGGCCAGTTGAAACGGCACAAAACGAACATGACCGTGTACAGATATTTCCCAAAATCATAAAAGTTGCTGTACCAGCTCCCCAGCATTCACCCATATTTGGACAATTGCCACTTTCACAAATTGTATGAAGTTTATGTTCATCAACCAACTCTCTTACATGACGGTATTCTTTACCTACAGGCAATTTAACCCGCAACCAATCAGGTTTGCGCTCAGTTTGGTTCACTGAAATTACAGGAAGTTCTATCATGGAACAAAGTTAATCATATTTAGTTTATTAATAAAAAAGGAATGTTGAGATAATATCATAAAAACATTGTAACAACATTTATTGTTATCTAAGTAGTATTTTTAGGATATTTGTATTCACAAACGAACCCTTTATTAATAATATGATAATCAAATTGCGTGTACTTTGGGTTGTGTTATTATTTTTCCCCTTGCTTATAACAGCACAGAAAAAGGAAATATCACTCATACCTCAACCCGAAAAAATAAAATTTTTTGACGGTGAGCTCTCGCTCAGCCAAAGCTTCAATTTATTTACAGTTGAGGATTTTAGTAAAGTATCAGAACTTCTATATGAAGTGCCCGGATTATCCATCAGTAGTTCAGAGATTATCAAGAAGGTTAAAAAACAGCATCAAAAAGGGGTGCGGCTTTTTAAAGCCGAAAAACATGATAATGTCGAAGCAAATGGATATTTATTAGAGTTGGATGAGAATGGTATTTTATTAAAAGCGCACTCCCCTGAGGCCATGATCTCTGGAATATACACCTTAATTCAGTTAAGCCATTTAGCGAATGAAAAAAGTATTCCTTATATGCAAATTTTGGATAAGCCAAGATTTGCATATCGTGGGTTACATTTAGATGTATCAAGACATTTTATGCCTATCGATTTTTTAAAGAAGTACATCGATATAATGGCTTTATACAAATTCAACCATTTTCATTGGCATCTTACTGATGGTGCAGGTTGGAGAATTGAAATAAAAAAATACCCTGAGCTCACCAATAAAGCAGCTTGGAGATCTCATTATTTATGGAAAGATTGGGTAAATAACGGCAAACAATATGTAGAAAAAGGCAACCCAAATGCCAGTGGCGGCTTCTATACACAGCAACAGGCTCGTGAATTAGTTAACTATGCCTTAAAGCGGGGTATCACTGTTATACCCGAAATAGAAATACCTGGACATTCCGAGGAAGTTCTAGCTGTATATCCTGAGCTCTCCTGTACTGAACTCCCATATACCCAAGGAGAATTCTGTTTAGGGAATGAAGAAACGTATGTATTCCTAAGAAATGTCTTGGATGAGATAATTGATATTTTCCCTTCAAAATATATTCATATCGGAGGTGACGAAGCTGACAAAACACATTGGAAGAATTGCTCAAAATGTCAAGCCATAATCAAGAAAGAAAACATAAAATCTGAAGATCAATTACAGACCTATGCAATAAATAAAATACAGGCCTATCTGGAATCTAAAGGACGTAAAATAATAGGTTGGGATGAGATTCTTCAAGAAGGCATCGCAAAACAAGCAACAGTTATGAATTGGCGCGGACAGGATTTAGGCAAACAGGCGGCACTACAGGATCATCAGGTAATCATGACACCTGAAGATTTTCTTTATTTTGACAAATACCAAACCGATCCAAGGAGCCAACCGGAGGCAATTGGAGGATATTTACCTTTGGAGAAAGTCTATACTTATAACCCTATTCCGGAGGGCATCCCAGATGATAAGAAAAGGAATATACTGGGCGCTCAAGGAAATCTATGGACAGAATATATGCCTACCTATCAACAGGTAGAATACATGGCTTTTCCAAGGGTTCTTGCACTCTCAGAAGTTGTTTGGTCAGAGCAACAAAATAGATCATTTGATAATTTCAAAAAAAGACTACAACAACATTACCCATTATTACAAAAATTGGATATTAACTATTACCGACCTTCTTTTTGGGTCAGCAATAAAATAACCTTTGATTCGGTAAACAGGAAGAATACTGTCTTTTTAACAAGCGAACAGTTTATTCCGGAGATTCGTTATACTGTGGATGGCACTAATCCCAATAAAACTTCTACCCTTTATAACTTGCCATTGGAATTATCTCAATCAACTACGGTAAAGACCGCCTCATTTTTAGACTCTATTCGAGTTAGTCCTATTGAGATCATCGAATTGGATGTCCATAAAGGTATCGCAAAGGAGGTCATTTATAAAACACAGTGGGAAGGTTATCCTGCTCAAAAGAAGCTAACCTTAACGAATGGGATAAAAGGAGGACTATCCTATTCTGATGGACAATGGCAAGGGTTCACCAAAGACCTCAATGTAGTCGTCGATTTTGAACGAAGGGAGGAAATATCTTCAGTAGCTATGAATTTCATGCAAGTTCCTGGTCCAGGGATATATTTTCCTGACACATTTATAGTCCTAGCTTCTGATAATGGAAAAAATTACCGAGAAATAGGGATAGTCAAGAATCAGATAAAAAAGGATGATCCAACGTTAAAATTTCAAAAATTTGAAGTCAAACTTTCCAAACCCATTATGGCACGCTATATACAAGTAATTGCTACCAATACGATGGGAGGATACATTTTCACGGATGAAATTGTAATTTATTAATTAAGGATTGGATTAATTCTTCTCGGATAAGATTTAAACCAGATTGACATATCCGAAATAATTGTTCGAAATAAATTGAGCAATTATAAAAATAATAATGTAACTTTGCACTCCGACAAAGCAGTCGGAAATACACCTCTTCAAAGGCAAAACCTGTCTGCAAACTGTTCACAGAATTATTTGTATTTAACATTTGAATTTAAAAAATAATGCCTAGAAACACCTCCATCAATTCGGTATTAATCCTTGGATCAGGTCCCATCGTTATTGGTCAAGCATGTGAATTCGATTATTCAGGATCGCAAGCTGCTTTATCACTAAAAGAAGAAGGAATTAGTGTATCCATCATTAACTCTAACCCAGCTACTATCATGACCGATAATGTCGTGGCTGACCATGTTTACTTACTTCCGCTAACTTGCGAGAGTATCGAACAGATCCTTCAAGAGCGTCAGATTGATGCTGTATTGCCAACTATGGGTGGGCAAACGGCATTAAACCTATGTATCGAGGCTTCTGAGCGTGGTTTGTGGGATAAATACAATGTTGCGGTAATTGGGGTAGATGTTGCGGCAATTGAAAAAACGGAAAACCGAGAGGCGTTCCGTCAATTGATGGTTGATATTGGAATCGGCGTTGCAAATTCAAAAATTGCAAATTCTTTTTTAGAAGGAAAAGAAGCCGCACAATTGATCGGATTTCCTTTGGTAATTCGTCCATCATATACTTTGGCAGGAACCGGAGGTGGGTTTGTGCATAAAAAAGAGGAATTTGACGCAGCTTTAAATAGAGGACTGCATGCTTCACCTACTCATGAAGTACTTGTAGAACAAGCTGTTTTAGGGTGGAAGGAATTCGAACTTGAGTTACTTAGGGACTCAAATGATAATGTGATTATCATCTGTACAATTGAAAATTTTGACCCAATGGGTATTCATACAGGTGACTCAATCACTGTGGCACCTGGAATGACCCTTTCTGATAAATGTTATCAGGATATGCGTAATCAAGCGATCAGAATGATGCGTTCGATTGGAACTTTTGCTGGAGGATGTAATGTACAATTCTCAGTAAATCCTGAAAATGAAGAAATCATCGCAATCGAAATCAATCCCCGGGTATCTCGCTCTTCTGCCTTAGCTTCTAAAGCCACTGGCTATCCGATTGCGAAGATTGCTGCTAAACTGGCTATCGGTTACAACCTTGATGAACTTCAAAATCAGATTACAAAAACTACTTCAGCCTATTTCGAGCCTACCTTAGACTATGTAATTGTTAAGGTGCCACGATTTAATTTTGATAAATTTAAAGGAGCAAATAAAGAATTAGGACTACAAATGAAAGCAGTCGGTGAAGTTATGGCAATTGGTCGTACCTTTATTGAGGCATTACAAAAAGCTGCTCAATCTTTAGAAACTGGACGTGCTGGTTTAGGCGCTGATGGTCGCCAATCAAGGAATTTAGAAGAGATTATGTACAGTTTGGAACATCCAAGTGCAGATCGCCTTTTCCATATTAAGGATGCCTTCGAGTTAGGTGTTCCACTGGAGTCTATCAGAAAAGTAACGCATATTGATAAATGGTATTTGGTTCAGATTCAAGAATTGGTGCATTTGGAAACTGAGCTTCGTAGATATCAATTAAACAATATACCTAAAGATTTCTTTATGACTTTGAAACAAAAAGGTTATTCGGATATTCAAATCTCTTGGTTATTAGGCAATTGTTCAGAAGACGATGTTTACAACAGACGTAAAGAACTAGGAATCAAACGTGTATATAAAATGGTTGATACCTGTGCAGCAGAATTCCCAGCACAGACCCCCTATTATTATTCAACCTTTGAACAAGAAAATGAATCAACAGCCTCTGATCGTAAAAAAATCATTGTATTAGGTTCTGGTCCTAACCGTATTGGACAAGGTATTGAATTCGATTATTCATGTGTTCATGGTTTACTGGCAGCAAAAGAATGCGGCTATGAAGCCATCATGATTAATTGTAACCCAGAAACTGTCTCTACAGACTTTAACATGGCCGATAAGCTTTATTTCGAACCGGTATTCTGGGAACATGTGCGAGAAATTATCGAATTAGAAAAGCCTGAGGGTGTAATCGTTCAATTAGGAGGTCAAACAGCTTTAAAAATGGCTGAACGCTTGGAAGAAGTAGGTGTAAAAATTATCGGTACCTCTTTCTCAAATATGGATTTGGCAGAAGACAGAGGGAGTTTCTCTGACTTATTAAAAGCATTGGATATTCCATATCCAAAATATGGTGTAGCGACATCTGCTGAGGAAGCTATAGTGGTAGCAAATAAAGTTGGTTACCCTGTTTTGGTTCGTCCATCTTATGTGTTGGGTGGTCAAGGAATGAGTATCGTAATCAACGATGAAGACTTGGAAAAAGCAGTTGTAAACTTGCTGAAAAATCTACCAGGAAATCAAATTTTAATTGACCATTTCTTAGATCGGGCTGAAGAAGCTGAATCTGATTCAATCTGTGACGGACAAGATGTTCATATTATTGGAATGATGGAACATATTGAGCCTGCTGGTATCCATTCGGGTGATTCATCTGCAGTATTACCTCCATTTAGTCTATCAGAAAATGTTCAGGCGAAAATGGAAGAATATTCCATTAAGTTAGCCAAGGCCCTAGGGGTTATCGGATTATTAAATATACAATTTGCAATCAAAGATGAAAATGTTTACGTGATAGAGGCAAATCCACGAGCATCACGTACCGTCCCTTTTATTGCCAAAGCATATGACGTTCCCTATATTAATATCGCGACTAAAGTGATGTTGGGCGCCAATACCTTAAAAGATTTCAAAATTGAACGCAAGTTAACTGGATACGCGATCAAGGAACCTGTTTTCTCTTTCTCTAAGTTTCCAGAGGTTGATAAACAGCTAGGGCCAGAAATGAAATCGACGGGAGAGTCAATTCGATTTATTAAAGACTTAGAAGACCCACATTTTAGAGAGTTATACAATTCTAAATCAATGTTCTTAAATGCTCAATAGAGTAACTCTAGATCGATTAACTTCAGTATAAATTCAGTAGAACGAGCCCGATTTTATCGAGCTCGTTCTATTTTAATCCTCTTAAGATAATCTTTAAATATCCATAACACATCGAAATCCAACATTATTTGTTGGAGAATTGATTTCACCCTTTCCTCTACTCCCTGCTTTATACCGCTCACAATATTGATCATTACAAAGAAAGGAGCCTCCGCGTTGAACTCTTTTAACGGCTCCGGGTTCCAATGGGTCATACGAGTCTTTTGGGCCTTTGGGATTTATAGGCTCGCTGTATTGATAATAATCTCCTTGGTAAAAATCAGAACACCATTCCCAAACATTTCCCTCCATATCATATAAGCCAAATGCATTCGCTGGATACGATTTGACAGGGGCAGTTGTTTCAAAACCATCTTCTTTTGTATTTTGTGTAGGAAACTTACCTTGATAAATATTTGCCAACCAACGGCCATCTTCCAGTTTTTTATCTCCCCAATAATACATTTGATTGCTGTGGGTTCCTGCCTTCGCGGCATATTCCCATTCAGCTTCTGTTGGAAGCCTTTTCCCTGCCCATTTAGCATACGCTTCTGCATCTTGATAAGCTATTTGGGTAACAGGATGGTCTTTCTTACCCTCTAAAGAACTTTCAGGGCCTTCAGGATGCTTCCAATTGGCTTGAGGTACATATTCCCACCATTGTAAATGATTTTGCAATCCTTGCACCTGATTGGGCGCCTTAAAAACCGCTGATCCTGGAACAAGCATCGCTGGATCGACTCCTGGAAAATCCTTAGGATTAAGTGGGCGTTCAGCTAAAGTTTGATAACCTGTAGCCTCGACAAAGGCTGCAAATTGCTCATTTGTAACTTCATGAACATCCATATAGAAGGAATCAAGAGTTATCTTATGAATAGGTTGGGCGTCCTCAAAGGAAGTGCTCCCCATATTAAAGCTGCCCCCTTTAATTAATACCATTTCAGATTGGTTGATTGCAATCGAGGATGTTTTTGTTTTCTCAGTGGTATTTAGAGCGGTAAATCGAGAGGGAATTTTTCCTGTGTGACAAACCATTGTTGTATCATTACCAAAAGAATTTTCAACTGTTTGATTCTTAAGTTTTGATCCACAGGATAGGCAAAAACTAACAGCAAAAAGGGACAAGTAAATCCTAAACATATTTATTTTTTTTAGTAAATATAATGATTTGAAAATCAAAAAGGGAAGGTCCATATATAGAACCTTCCCTTTTTGATTATTCTGAAAATTGTATTATTTCACGTTCAATTGAACATCCTTAGATTGAACTTTAGCACGGATTTTTGTATTCCCACCGCCGTTTAAAGTCATATCATGAGGTTTATTCGTTTTCCAATTTCCTCTAGTAAAATCAGGAATGTCAACTGTTCTACTATTTCTGGCAACTGATTCAACACTCAAAGGCACAATAGATGACCAAGAAGCACCATCGTAAACCGTTTGATCCAATGGTAATCCATTACGTAAACAGTCAATTAATCTCCAGTCCATCATAAAATCCATACCACCGTGTCCGCCAACTTCTTTCGCTTGTTCTCCGATGTATTTGACTAATTCAGGAGTATATTTAGTATATAATTCTTTTAGCTCTTCTGGTTTTATAAAACTATGTCCAAAAGCAATTCCTTCAGTTGGGTATTTTTGAGCAAATCCTTTTGTACCACTCAATAAATGTATACGAGAATAAGGTCGTGGAGAAGTTACATCATGTTGAATCATTATGGTTTTACCCTTTTCAGTTTTGATCAACGTAGTATCCATATTTCCGCGGTATTTCTTACCTACAAACTCTTGGAAGAAACTATCCTTCGATGCAAGTTCTTTTGCTTTATCTGCCATCATAAAATCATTGGTTTGCATTGCTACCAAATGATTCATTTTATCACCTGTATTAATATTTAAACATTGAGCTACTGGTCCGATTCCATGCGTAGGATAAAGATTTCCGTTCATTTTAATGTTTTCACGTAACCTCCACATATTATCATATCCTTTTTTATTAAAATTAAGATCCAATAAATCATGAATGTATGCTCCTTCAGCATGTACCAATTCCCCAAAAAGACCTTGACGGGCCATATTTAAGGTTAACATTTCGAAGAAATCGTAACAGCAATTCTCCAACATCATACAATGTTTTTTTGTTTCTTCAGATGTTTTAACAACCTCCCAGATTTCGCTAATCGTTAAACCAATTGGCACCTCAGTCGCTGCATTTGCACCTGATTTCATAGCCTCAATTGCCATCGGAGCATGTAATTCCCATGGAGTACAAATATAAACTAAATCAAGTTCTTCATTTTTTAACATGGTTTTCCAACCATCTTCTCCAGAATACGATTTTGCTTCCTTTAAACCTTTTTTTGTTAGGATTGTTTGTGCTTTAGTCACACGCTCAGGATGCTTATCGCATAAAGCAACGATCTCTGCACCCTCTATATAGGATATACGGTCTACTGCGCCGGGACCGCGCATCCCCAATCCAATTATAGCAACTTTTACTTTGTCTATTTTAGGAGCCGCAAAACCTGACATATTAAAATTAGTCGTTGCAAAAACTTCGTTTTGCAAAGAGGGTAAAGTTATAGCAACACTGGATAACAATGAAGCCTTTTTCAAAAAATCTCTACGGGAATTATTCATAGTATTTATTTAATATCTAACTAAGTTACAAAATTAAGGGGGACGTGGTCCCCCTCTTAATCACCTATTTTAAAACAAACTAAACAGTTTAAAATCAAAACCAATTAAAAATATGTACGGTATATTTTGGTTAAGCAGCTTGATTATCAAACCACTAATACAAGTATAATATGAATTTTTACAAAACAAAAACAAATTGACGATGCAAACGTTTGTTTAATTTACACAACCGTTTGATTTTATGTCAAATTCTTGAGACAATTCATTTAAAGGTCAATATCACCCGTCATTTCTTTCAATTGAAGTTCCGAAAGTTTGGCTTGCAGTCTTGAGGAATTAGATCTAGAGACAGCGTTTATATAATTTTCTTGGGCATCTCTAAACTCTACCGCGCTAATTGTTCCTATTTTATATTTCTCTAGGGTAATATTCAAATTTTGTCTAGCAATATCCGCATTTTTTTGTTCTAATAATGCTAATGATAGATTGGTTTGATAGGTCTGAAAAGCCGTTGAAATGGACGTTCTGAGTAAAAGATCCTGTTGACTTATCTGGAGATTTGAATTTTCAATATTAAGTTGAGCGACTCGTTCATTTCGTCTCTGATTAAAACCATCAAATACATTTACTGAGGCGGTAATTCCATAATTAAGACCTCTAGAATTGGAACTTGAAACAAACCCCAAGCTCGATTCAGATTCAGAAAAATTATATCCTGTATTCAATGTAATAACAGGATAACGATTTGCTTTTACATTTTTAAGATTCAACTCAGATATCCTTTTATTGATAGCTATTATTTGTAGGTCTGGATTGTGTTTTTTTGCTTGTTCCAAAAGATCTAAGTAAACCAAAGAATCGTCATAATCGACCTCACTTTCAACCTCAAACTCAGTTGAAAGCTCTCGAGCCATCAAGCTGTTTAAATTGATTTTTAGATTTTTAACAACGGCCAATTGTCTTAATTTATTGGATTCATCTTCGTTCATATTTACCTGAACATTCAATACTTCTAAACGGGAAGCCTTTCCAATCATAAATCGATTTTTGGCTGTTTCTAACCTCTCTTTTGAAATAATAATGTTGGAATCAAGCGCAAAAAGTATATTTTGTTGTTCTACAATCGTATAATAAGTTGAAATAACCTCTGAAACCTTGTTCAGGATAGTACGTTTTAATTCAAATTCTCCTTGTTTGCGTAATTCTTTGAGTTGTTCGTACCGTGAAAACATTCCCAGTCCATCAAAGATGGTCCAGCCGATGCTCACTCCATATGACATGTTATTATTTTTGGCATTTTTCAAGGACCGTTCTGCTCCTGTTGATTGGACTTGAGAGGAGTTTTGCAAACTGTTATTTTGCGAAAAATTAGCTGTTACACGGGGTAACATTCCTGCATTTCCTTTACTTACGTTCACTTGATCCACGCGCAAATCGTTTTGCGATAATTTTATTTCGAAATTATTTTCCAAGGCAATCTCAACAGCTTGTTTTGCAGTAAGAAGATCCTGGGCATTGGTTGCAATAACCAACAAAATAAAAGATAACAATATTCCTGCTTTTTTCATTTTTTTATTCTTCAATATTCTCCAATTCAGGATTAAGATTTTTTTTCCTGGACATCATCAAATAAAAACAAGGAATAACAAAAAGGGTAAGCACTAAGGCAAACAATGAGCCGCCAACAATAACTACTCCCATTCCAATTCTACTTGTTGATGCCGCTCCTAAGGACATTGCAATGGGTAAGGCACCTAAAGCGATAGCCAAGGAAGTCATTAAAATTGGTCTAAGCCTTGATTCAGACGCAACCAAAACGGCATCATATTTTGTATATCCTTGTTCCCGCAATTGATTGGCAAATTCAACGATTAAAATTCCATTTTTTGTTACTAATCCGATCAACATAATCGTTCCAATCTGACTAAAAATATTCCATGACTGACCAAACAACCATAATGAAAACATCGCACCTGCAACAGCCATTGGAACGGTAATAATGATAATGATCGGATCAATAAAACTTTCGAACTGCGCAGCTAAAATTAAAAATATCAATAGCACTGCCAAACCAAAAGCAAACATTGTATTGGATCCACTTTCTTGAAAATCTCTAGATTCTCCACCCAAATCAGTTGTAAAAGTATCATCTAAAACCTTCTCCCGAATCGCTTCCATAGCATCAATTCCATCTCCCATGCTTTTCCCAGGAGCTAATCCCGCAGAAACAGTGGCAGACATATATCTATTGTTATGGTATAATTGGGGCGGACTACTCCGTTCTTCAATTTCAACTATATTATCTAATTGAATTAACTCACCATTATTATTTTTAACAAATATAGCCGCCAAATCCATAGGCGTAGCCCTGTCCTTGCGGTCAAATTGTCCCATTACTTGATACTGTTTACCATTCATCATAAAGTAACCAAATCGTTGGCCTGAGAGCGACATCTGTAATGTCTGAGCAACATCCATGACGGAAACGCCTAAAGATTGCGCCTTTTCCCTATTGATCATTACATAGACTTCCGGTTTATTAAATTTTAAATTAACATCCGTGATTGAAAAGGTATTGTCTTTGGCTAACTCATCCATGAATTCTGGAATCTTTTCCTCTAGCTTCTGAAAATTAGGAGCTTGAATAATATATTGAATTGGTAATCCTCCTCTTCGATTTACTGAAATGGTTGGTTGTTGTGATATCGAAACCCTAGCCTCCGAATATGATTTTGTCAAACGCGATAAATCATTCGCTATGTCCGCCTGTGATCTTTCCCTTTGATCGGGTGCTACAAGCCCCAATCTAACCATACCACTATTGGAAGAAGCGGATCCAAATCCGGGGGAGGTGATCACTAAACTAACTTTTTTCTCTGGAACAGAATCATTAATTAACATCGTCAAGTCAGTCATAAAGCGATCCATATAATCATAGGAAACACCCTCAGGGGCATTGGCTCTCAAACTCACATAGCTTCTATCATCATAAGGGGCTGTCTCTTTTGGTAAGAGCTGATAAAAAAAGTAGGTTATCGCAAAACAAACCAACACGGTAACAAAACTTAACCATTTATACCTTAAAAAGCTTTTCAAGGCATCAGCATAGCCTGTGTTCATCATCACGAAATACTTTTCAGTGCGATCATAAAATCGTGATTTCTTTTGTTCTCCGCCTTTCATCAGATAAGCGTTCAACATCGGTGTAAGGGTCAGAGAGACAAAAGCTGAAATTAATACTGCTGCGCCAATGACTATTCCAAATTCTCTAAATAAACGTCCAACAAACCCTTCTAAAAAGATTACTGGTAGAAAGACTGCCGCCAGTGTAATGGAAATTGAGATAACGGCAAAAAAGATTTCATTTGCCCCCTTTATCGCTGCCTGAATTGGAGACATACCCTCTTCCACTTTCTTAAATATATTCTCGGTCACAACTATACCATCATCTACAACCAATCCAGTTGCCAAGACAATCGCTAACAGAGTGAGCACATTGATGGAGAACCCACACAAATACATAACAAAAAAAGTGGCAATTAGAGATACAGGGATATCAATCAACGGCCTGAAAGCAATGGACCAATTTCGAAAGAACAGGTAGATAATTAGCACCACTAGAATAATAGAAATAATTAAGGTTTCAGCAACCTCAAATACTGCCTTTTTCACGAACATGGTGTTATCAATAGCAATATTTACCTCGAAACCCTCTGGTAAATCGCCTTGTAATTTATCATATTCTTTGTAAAACTTGTCTGCAATGTCCAAATAGTTGGTTCCTGGCTGAGGAATAATTGCTAATGCCACCATCGGATAACCCGAATCCGACATCTTCGTTTCAAAGTTTTCAGCTTCCAAGGCGGCATTTCCAACATCACTCAATCGTATTGTTCGATTGTTATCAGATTTAATAATAACATCGTTAAATTCTTGTTCTGAAGCCAAGTTACCGATTGTTTTTATCGCCAATTCTGTATTAGAACCAGTCAATTTACCAGATGGTAATTCTACGTTCTGCGCAAGTAAAGCGCTTCTGACATCCAAGACAGTTAAACCATAAGAGGCTAGTTTTACAGGGTCAATCCACAAGCGCATCGCATATTTGCGCTGACCCCATATTTGAACTGAACTGACCCCCGGAATAGTTTGTAAACGTTGTGCTACAACATTTTCAGCATAATCCGAGAGTTCCAAAACATTTTTGGTAGCACTCTGCAGGGTCATGGAAATTATAGGCTCCGAATCCGCATCTGCCTTAGAGACAACTGGAGGAGCATCTATATCTTGGGGTAAACTGCGTTGCGCCTGGGATACTTTATCCCTAACATCGTTTGCCGCCTCCTCAAGATCTTTCCCCAGATTGAATTCAATGGAAATATTACTAGACCCTTGATTACTCGAAGAAGAAATATTCCGAATACCATCAATTGAATTAATTGATTTCTCAAGAGGTTCCGTAATTTGAGATTCTATAATGTCCGCATTCGCTCCTGCATAATTTGTCCGAACTGAAATCTGGGCTGGATCAATAGATGGATATTCACGAACCCCCAAAAATGTATAACCAATGATTCCAAAAAGAATCAACATCAGGTTCATAACAATCGTTAGAACAGGTCTCTTTATACTTATCGTAGATAAACTCATTATTATTACCTTTTAACGTAATGTTACCTGGACAGAACTTCCATCACGCAGGGACATAACTCCGGAAGTCAAAACGGTATCACCTTCTTGAATACCTTTCGTAATTAAGATATCTTGGTTGGTTCTTGCCCCGGTTTCAACCAATATTTCTCTCGCTATTCCATCTTTCAATACAAATAATTTTTTACCATTCTGAATTGGAATAAGCGCTTCAGCGGGTACCAGCAAACCATTATCCAACGTTTCTAAAGGAAAAATTATATTAGCAAAGGAACCTGGTTTAATCGTAAAAGAAGGGTTACTCGTTATGGCTTTCACTAACAAGGTTCTTGTAGTTGCCTCAATCGCGGGTTCTGTTGCATAAATCTTTGCCTTAAAATCACCTGGTACGCCTTGAACATTAAATTCAATTTGTTCATTTACATGAATTTGATTTGCATATTTTTCGGGTATAGAAAATAACACCTTTAATCGGTTGTTGTTTACCAATTGGGCGATATTCACCGTTGGGGAAATATAGCTGCCTTTAGATACATTACGTAGTCCAATGATTCCTGAAAATGGTGCTTTTATTACTGTCTTACTTAATTGTGCTCTTATCAATTGAATTTGAGATTGAGCAGTTCTAAAATCAGCACTGGCAATATCGTACTCTTGTTGACTGATGGCTTCTTTTTCCAATAACAGCTTGGCTCTACGTTCGTTTTCAGAGGCTAAATTATTTTGTGTAATAGCTTGAGAGAGCTGCGCTTGAAGCTCTGAATCATTGATAGTCAACAATACTTGACCTTTAGAAACCCGTCCTCCCTCAGAAAAATTAATTGTTTCTACGATTCCTGAAATTTCGGTATGTAGTTCTATTTGCTCATCTGCCTCTATTGAGCCTGATAACGATAAAAAGTCAGAATAAGGTTGTCCGACAATAACTTTTCCATATACATTTAAACCTTTTTTAGGCCCCAAGACAACGTTTTGCCTTTCTAATTTTTGCTTATTCGTATTAATACGATAAATGATTAATCCTGTGATAACAGTTAATGCTATAACAAGAATCAAGATGGAATTCCTTTTCATGACAAATTTGTTGGCCCAAAAAAAACTGGCTGTCTTTAGTTAAAAATATATCCGGAAAATAGAAAAAAATAAAACGCTATTGTGTAATAATGTTATTATAGTATTGAAAATTTAGAATCCTTGGTATTCACTTGACTATTGTGAAATCTAATCCTGTAACCGTTAATATATTACGAAACGGCAGTGTGATTTACACATATTCGGGTATTAGCTTTGTTACCAACAACAATAAAAAATGTATGGTAAATTTAGCGATAAACCATCTTTATTACCGCTAATAATAGGTCGTATAACTAAAATTCGAACCTAGTATTTGATTTCATGATTGCTATGCCAAACATACGTACAAATAATTAAAGCCCAAATCCCTTCCTTTGATTAATCAAAACAAATTTCTCATCAAAGCATACTGCCCGTTTACTTGAAGATCTTAGAGGATTTTGGTAAGATGTGTTGGGGTTTTTCAGTCTGTAAGGGAAGAATGGCCGGACACACAGGATGAGCTGGGGAAGTGGCCTAAGAATAGACCCTGCGGTAAGGACGCTGCAGTGCCATAGACT